>LFSK01000180.1 GCA_001512555.1 Clostridiaceae bacterium DTU059
CCATTTTCGTCCTTTACTCCTTCCGACCCTTCTTTCGCACATTTCCACAGCCTTGCCCATGCCTGTTTGAGATTGAATCCATTTAATCTGTACAAGAGGATTTCCAATCCGGCTCCGCTGAGGATGAACATAAACGGCTGCTGAAGGTATGCATATCTGGGCTGCACCTCAATAAATAAATAGATCACAAAGGATATTACCAGAATGGTCACAGGAATCAACAGCTCGTCCTTCATCTGCGATTTCCATCGGGTCAGCATTCCCAAAAGACTGAGGCCAATAGCCGTGTAGATGAACAACTCATTCAAGTCCTTTAATACCGCATCAATATCGCTGAATTTGACAGGATTAGAGAATAAATAGACCACCCTGTTGGACATCAGGATATGCTTATAGCTCCAGTCCAGCGCACTGTCGCACCACATGGTTTGAATTTTCACCATGAACAGATTTACAAGCTTTAAGGGATCTATTCTAAGCCTTTTCAGAATCAAATCCTTCTGAAGCTCCTTTTTCTCCTCTAACGACAGGTTGCTCTCATACATCAGCTTATAATCTTTTTCATTATAGCTGCCCTTGCTCTCATAATTCAGTCCCACAACAAACTTCCAGTAGACGTTATTGTTCTTTAAACCCTGGTCATTGATACCGCTTTTTATAATAGCCTGTGAGGCCATGCTGTTGACCGCAAGATAAATAAGAACCACAACAAGGCATTGCGCGATCCTTTCCATCCTTCGCCACTTTTTATCGGCACTAAAAAACAGGACAAGAAAGTATACCATGAGGGATGTCACGACAACCAGCCCCTCCGGCCTCATTATGTTGCCCAGAGCCAGGAGAAATCCCGCAATAAGGCCTCTGGGTACAAGCTTCATCCTGATAAGCCTTTGATCCATCAAGAAATACAGACCCAACAGAATTAAAAAGGTGGAGATATGCTGGTTTGACAATACCGACACAAATGTGATCGGGAAGACGAACCCCGAATAGAGAACTGAGGCCAGGCGGGAAGGCTTCTCACTAAAAAAGTTTCTGGCAATGAGGTAAACTAGCAGTGTAATTCCTGTATTCCAGAAGCAGTTGAGAACCTTTAAGGCAGTGATGCCCCCGGCCTGCCCGAAAACTCGGACAACCATTCCCTGATATATCACAAAGCCTGTTTGGTAGCCCCACTCCTGAAAATAGACCTGCTGGCTGAAGCTGTAGTCGCCCTGGGAGAAAAGAACGGCAGCATCATAGAGAAGCTTGAAGTCCGATTCCAAAGGTGTATTGATAATGCTGATATAGGCAAGGCGAATAAGAAAGGATCCGAGAATTATGAAGATAATAAAACCCCTGTCCCCGATCCTGTTAACCAGTACCGAAGCAAGGGCGACATAAGCGATGAAGATTACTGTTGGCATCCTGAAAACCATCAGGAAAAAGATTACGCCAAAGAAAATCAGAAAAGTGCAGGTCAGTATTCTTTTTATAAAACTGAGCACCATCAAAGAACCTCCCAATGTGGTCTTTAATGCTACTCAAAACCGGTATCCAAAAGTATTAGTCATTATCGTGTAGATGGTCGTCAACCCGGTCATTAAAGACCACCAGGTTTTCCTGGATTGAGAACAAAACCATGACGAGCTCAAAAAACAGCCTTAAGATCAGCTGAAGAATGAGCATGCCTATGAGCCCTACAAAGAAGTTGGCTACGAACATGGCCACGACCCCGACAATCAACACAACAATGGTAAAGGCGATATAAAGAATCTTGGCTACAACACCTGTCAGCATCACCTTGAAGTTCAGCACATCATTCATGTATTCAGCGAAGCTATCATAGCGCTTGGTTTTTCTGGGAATCAGGAAAAGAAAATAGATCCATATGGCTGCGATCACAGCTCCCGTTACAATAAACGGAAAGGGTCCCTTGAGCGCTGCGGTTACCTTCTCCGCCATTGTGAAAAAACCAAGCCTCAATATTCCTTCCATGTCATTACCCCCAACAATTCTTTATTTCTGCGCACAAAGTTTTATCGGTCGATTGTATCTGGTTGTTTAGCAGGATCCATAACAACTGACCGTTATATTAGCTCTTTAGAAGAGACTCCGCCAGTCTCACAGCAGAGTAGGCATCCTTCGAGTAATGGGCGCCAAAACTATTGGCATACTCATTGTCTAAGACGGCTCCGCCAACCATGATTCTTGCTTTGAGACCGGCATCGGCAGCCATGCGGGCTACCTTCGGCATCTCGGTCATGGTAGTGGTCATCAGGGCAGAAAGCCCTATTATATCTGCATTATTGTCCTTCGCTGCCTGAATTATACGGTCTGCCGGGACATCCTTCCCCAGATCAATCACATCAAAGCCGTAGTTGCGCAGAAGGAGAACTACAATATTTTTGCCAATATCATGGATGTCACCCTTAACCGTAGCCATAACGACGGTGCCCTTTTTCTCAATACCGGCTTCTGCCTCTTTTTCAAGATAGGGACCCAGCACTTCCATAGCTTTTTGCATGGCCTCTGCTCCTTTAATGAGCTGGGGCAGGAAGTATTTCTTATCCTCGTACAATTCCCCCACCTTCTGAATGGCCGGAATCAGGCTGTTGTCGATAATAGCTTTCGGTGACAGGCCTTTATTCAGATCGGCTTGAACTACATCGGCAATCTCGTCGCTCATACCGTTCAGCACAGCATCAAAAGCCGTTGGCTTCACCTTTTTTGCAGGCTGGGAGGCCTGACCGCTTCTACTTTCCTGAGAGGAATAGTAGCGGATATACTCACTGGCATTCGAGTCCCTGGCTTTAAGCACATCGCTGGCGCGCTTAATATCCATCAATTGCTGGCTGTTGGGGTTTAATATGGCCGAGCTAAGGCCACACGCAACAGCCATGGCAAGGAAAGCTGCATTGATATTCTCCCGTGCGGGAAGGCCAAAGGATACGTTGGACAGACCAACCACTGTGTTAAATCCATTATCGGTGCACCAGTTAAGGGTCTTTAGGGTTTCCCCTGCTGCCTGGCCGCCGGTTGCAACCGTCATCACAACGCCGTCCACAAGGATATCTTCCTTGGAAAATCCATAGGACTTAGCAGCATCATAAACCTTCTGAATAATGCCAATGCGTTCTTCAGCCGTTTCAGGAACGCCTTTATCGTCTATGGGAAGAAGAATGAACATGGCTCCGTATTTTGCCGCTAAGGGAAGGATCTTTTCCATTTTGACCTCTTCCCCGGAAATCGAATTGATTACAGCCCGTCCGGGATAAATGCGCAGGGCAGCCTCCAGGGCCTCTGGACTGGATGAGTCCAGACACAGGGGCAACGGTACGGCGTCCAATACGGCCTGCACCATATTGACCAGCACTTTCTTCTCGTCCAGTCCGGGAACACCGGCATTGACATCCAACAGCCCTGCACCTGCCTCCATCTGTTCCCGGGCAAGTTGCGCCACCTTATCCATATTGTTTTGGATCAGGGCTTCACGCAGAAACTTTTTCCCGGTAGGATTCAGGCGCTCCCCTATGATAGTGAGGGGCTGATCGTGATGGACGATCACGGTCTGCCTGTTGGAGGATACCATGGTAAAGGTTGTACTAACGGGTTTTTGAAAAGGGAAGTTGCCTGCTGTTTCCGAAAGCTTCCTAATATATTCCGGTGTGGTGCCGCAGCATCCTCCCAGGGCGTTGGCACCTGCCCCGATTAGTGCTTCTGCATAGGAACAGAAGGTGTCAGAATCCATATTAAAAACGGTATTCCCGTCCACAAGTCTTGGTTTGCCCGCATTGGGCTTGGCAATGAGGGGCACCTTGGCATAGGGCTTCATGGCTTTGAGAATATCCACCATTTCAGCGGGTCCGCTGGAACAATTGCACCCCACTGCATCAGCCCCGAGAGACTGAAGCGTTACCAGCGCAGAAACAGGATCAGTTCCCATCAGTGTTCTCATTCCGTCCTCGAAGGTCATGGTAACCATGACGGGCAGATCGCACAGCTCCCTTATGGCTATGAGGGCAGCCCGGGTTTCCTGGATATCCAGCATGGTCTCAATTACGAACAGATCCACACCACCCTCAAGAAGACCTTTTACCTGCTCCTTATAGCTTTCCACCGACTCCTCAAATCCGATTTCGCCGTAAGGTTCAAGTAAAATACCGCAAGAGGAGATATCACCGGCAACAAGGGCTTTACCCGCTGCTGCCTCTTTTGTTATCTCCGCAAGTCTCTTGTTCAGCTCTCTGGTCTGGGACTTAAGACCATATTCTGCAAGTTTTATGGCATTACCGCCCATGGTAAAGGTATAAAGTATGTCGGATCCGCTCTCAACATAGCTTTTCTGGACAGCTACCAGGGCTTCAGGATTCTCCGCAACCCATTTTTCCGGACAGACTTCTACGGGCATGCCGCTTTTATAGATCTGTGTACCGGTTGCCCCGTCCAGAATCACAATGCCTTTATTGAAATAGTCTTTAAACTCCTGTCTTGTCATGGTTCTACAATCTTTCTCAATCCGTTTTTATTTCGTTTATTCCTGCAATGGCCAGTACCGACTTCTCCGGAACCAGCATACAGGTATCGGTCATGCTGATGCCAAGCTCTTTAATATCCAGAAGCCTTGCAAAATGCGCCTGCTGTTCGATATTAAAGTCACCGTATCCTGGACTGAACCTGTGCTTGGTGAGAGCCTTGCCCTGCCTTCTCAAAAATGTTCCTATATAATCCATCAAAAAATCAAGTCCGGCGTCGGCAATTTCAGATGCGGCCGCATCCATGATCACAGCCTCACTGGCTTTGCCGCTGTCCATAAGTGTTCTGATCTCTTCCATTATATAAGAGCCTGCCGTTGAGGCCATCAGAACAGCCTTTTGTGATTGGAACAGCATCTTCGACAGCGCTTTTCCTGAAAGTACTGTACCGTCCTCCAGCCTCACCGCTCCATTGTCGTTCTCATCGATACCCACCATTCGATAGGCAAGAACCAGTGAACAAAGGCTTTCCGCCCTTTTTATCGTGCTGTCCAAGAGCTTCTGGAAGTCCTCATCAAATCCGGTGACTCCGCGTTTATAGCCAAGCCGTGTAAGGATGAGGCTTTTGTTGTATGAAGGACGTATCCCTCTTAATACCTTGATATTCTCCATTCTCCGCCCCCCAGCGCCTATGGCAACACATATCCGTCCCGCCCATTGAGCACCGCTCATAAAAAACCCTGTTCACCAGGGTTTTCGAATGGCTGGGTATCCGAACCAGGCTGTCTGGAAATGAGAACCTGTGATTTCTATCATTTTATCACAGGAGATATCTTCTTACAAACCATTTTTGATTCATGCTCCAGCAGCCATTCCTTGCGCCAGAGACCGCCATTGTAGCCGGTGAGCCTGCCGTTTTTTCCAACCACGCGATGGCATGGAATTATGATGGGGATGGGATTTTTCCGGTTGGCATCGCCAACTGCCCTGCAGGCCTTAATATTACCTATGTCAGCCGCTATTTGCTGATAGGAGCGGGTTTCTCCATAGGAAATTTTACGAAGAGCTCCCCAAACCTTCTGTCTGAACTCCGTCCCCTTGGGAGCAAGGTCTAACTTAAAGTCTCTTCGCTCCCCCGAGAAGTATTCATCCAGTTGCGAGATGCACTCCCGGATAATAGGGCAGTTTCTTTCTGATTCCCGGCTATCACAGAATCCAATGGATGTAATGGCCTGCCTGGTTGCCAGGATCTCCAAAAGTCCAATGGGAGACTGGAAGTAGGCTCTGAAAATCTCTTCCATATTGAAACCCCTTTTTTCTTTCATCTTCCTACCCTATATTATCATATATGTCAGAAGCCTTGATAAGACTGCATCTCATTCTCACAGAGAGTTTTAAGCGCCTTATCCCAATGCGCCCCTGTTTTACGGAATCCCTTCATGTATACCACATATCTATTCCCGCGTCATTGCAAGGAACAACGGGACGAGGCAATCTCCTGCGCTTGAAGTGACACCCCGGAGGCTGGATAAGACATTTAAAAAAGCCCCCGGGGAGGTGTTCCGCGGGGGCTTTGGCTTACATTATGACACAGGTACGGGCGGATTATATCCGTTCTTGAAGATATCTTCAAATTCATCTGCTTCAATTCGCTCCTTCTCAAGAAGCGCTTTGGCCACGTCTTCAAGCTTGTTCCTGTTTTCAGTGAGAAGCTCTTTTATCCTATTGTAGGCATTATCTATGATGGTCTTGACCTCTGCATCAATCTGGGCAGATATTTCTTCACTGTAGTATCTGGTATGCCCGTAGCTCTTGCCCAGGAATACTTCGTCGTTCTCATCGCCGAATACCAGATTGCTGAGGTTTTCGCTCATGCCATACTTTGTAATCATGTCCCGGGCAATCTGATTGGCTTTCTGAAGGTCATTGGATGCACCCGTGCTGATTTCCCCCAGAACAAGCTCTTCAGCGGCACGGCCGCCCAGGCTTACCATGATCTGTTCAATCAACTGTCCCTTGGTGGTATAGTGCCGATCCTCATCAGGCTTATAGGATGTGAAGCCACCCGCTCTTCCGGAAGGGATGATGGTGACCCTGTCTACCTTAACCGTTGAGGATACCAGGCGAACCGCTATGGCGTGACCGGCTTCATGGTATGCGGTCAGCCTTTTCTCTTTATCACTGATAACCCGGCTCTTCTTCTCAGGACCCATTATCACCTTGTAATTAGCTTCCTTGATCTCCTCCATGGTAATAACCTTGTTGTTCTTCCTTGCGGAAAGAAGAGCCGCCTCATTGAGCAGGTTCTCCAGATCGGCTCCGGTGAATCCCGGAGTGGTCTTGGCAATATCCTTCAAATCCACATCGGGGGCAAGGGGTTTGTTCTTGGCATGTACTTTAAGTATCTCCTCACGTCCCCTGATGTCAGGGTAGTTCACAACCACCCTTCTGTCGAACCGGCCGGGGCGCATCAGGGCAGGGTCCAGTATATCAGGTCTGTTGGTAGCAGCAAGTATGATGACACCCTCGTTTACACCAAATCCGTCCATCTCCACAAGAAGCTGGTTCAGTGTTTGTTCACGTTCATCATGTCCGCCGCCAAGCCCGGCTCCGCGATGGCGGCCCACAGCATCAATCTCATCTATGAATACAATACAGGGAGCGTTTTTCTTTGCCTGTTCAAAAAGGTCACGAACACGGGACGCACCCACGCCCACAAACATCTCCACGAAATCAGATCCGCTGATGCTGAAGAACGGCGTGCCGGCTTCACCAGCAACGGCCTTGGCAAGAAGGGTTTTACCTGTACCTGGAGGGCCCACCAGAAGTACCCCCTTGGGAATACGGGCTCCCAGTTCCACGTATTTTTTAGGCTCCTTCAAAAACTCCACAATCTCCCGAAGCTCTTCCTTCTCCTCATCTGCACCGGCCACATCGCTGAACCTGACACGCATTTTGCTGTCCTCATTGGCCATGCGGGCACGGCTCTTGCCAAAGGACATGACCCGGTTTCCACCGCCCTGGGACTGCTGAACAAAGAATATCCAGAAAAATACAAAGAGCACGACCATGGCGATCATGGGCAGCATTTCAAGCCACCACGGCGGGGATGACTTCTTCTCAATATCGTAATTGGTCAATACTCCTCGATCATACGCATCATCGAGCAGGTCGATAAATGATTCCTGGGATAGAAAATTCACAGTGTATCTGAAATCGGCATTATATAGTCCGGATGGTTTCGTCAGCACAACATCGGCGTTCAATGTGCGAACAAGAACGTTGCTGACATTCCCAGCATCCAGTTCCTTTCTGAAATCAGAATATTTCATATCGGTAGGGTTGCTTATATTGTTATACATCATAATGATCAAGGTCATTATGACAAATATAATGATATAAAAGCTAAAGCCCCGAGCACTCTTCAATAAATTCAACCTCCCATGAAGGCCCATATCATTTCTTCATATCAATCCATATGCGGAAAATCACTCATATAGGCGCATATTCAATTCGGGTTTTGTATACCGGCAGGCACCCTGATAGTATAAAAAACACATTATAACATCTTATCATAATTATTGTGAAATAACAACCTTATATTTCCTCCATAACATAGACTTCAGGCAGGTTTCGGTATTTTTCGGCATAGTCCAGACCATAGCCGACTACAAACTCATCCGGGATTATTATTCCCTGATAATCAACTTCCAAATCCACCTTGCGCCTTGAGGGCTTATCCAAGATTGTACATACCTTCACACTGGCACAATGCTTTGCTTTAAACAGGTCTTTCAGGTATGTAAGAGTCAGACCTGTATCAATTAAATCCTCCACCAAAAGTACATGTTTTCCGGTTATATCATAATCGATATCCTTGAGTATGCGGACAATCCCCGACGAGACAGTGGAATTCCCATAGCTTGAACATGAAATAAAGTCTATGTTCACATCTATTGTAATCTCTCTTGCAAGATCGGCAAGAAACATGAATCCGCCCTTCAACACACCTACTAATAGAAGTTCCTTTCCTTCATAGTCTTTGGAAATCCTTTCAGCAATCTCCTTCGTTTTTGCCGCCAACTGTTCTTTTGTGATGAGTACCTTGAGTTTGCTCATTTTTTTCTCCTCCATCGTTGAAATCATTCCAGGTCAATACCAAAAAAGACTGGGTCCGCTCATCAGGCCTAAACTCATCCGAGGTTCTCATGCCGATCACCCACAGGATCTTTGAGCCAGTTGCCACAAGCGGTATCTCATCCCGTTTTTCAGCCGGGACTTTATTATCAATATAAAACTTTTTCAGCTTTTTTTCGCCCGGTGCACGCAAGGGGCGGATTCGATCCCCATCCCTTCTGCTCCTTATATTTATTCCACAATTAATTTTCAAATAATCAAATACCTGAGTTTTTGACGTTTCCTTAATCTCCGACCCGCTCTCAAACTTTTCAAGGAATTGGTCCCTGGATAGAACCGAGGCTTTCAGAACGCCTTTGGCTTCCTCCACGTGGACTGTTCCCGGTACGGCCACAGGATATGACCAGGCTTTCTTCTGAGCAGGCTTTGCTGGGCTCAGTATCAGCCGTCCATACGATAATAACGCCGACCATCCCTTTGGCAGGCTCAGGCGTTTCCCTGTTCCGGATTCCCGGCACAGCCTGATTATCTCATCCACATGTATGCTCTCAAGACCCTTCAAGCTCCCTGTTGCCTTCTCCCAGGCCATCCGTACAATCCGGCTGGATATGGCGGTATCAAGCCGGCACAGGACATCAGCATCAAGACTGATTCCCGGACTAAGCTCTTTGCTCACATCCGAAAAAACCTTACGAGCCTGATCTTTAAGATAAGCTTCATCACGTCTGGCTAAAGCCGACAGACGGTTGATCATGCGGGCCGGATCGCTCTGAAAGTGCTCTGTTATAGAGGGAAAGAGCAGATTTCGGACACGGTTTCGGACATATTTATTGGAAAGGTTGGTGCTGTCGGTTCTCCATGAGATACCTTCACTACAGAGATAATCCTCAATCTGGCTTCGGCGTATGCCAAGAAGCGGCCTGATTATTGATCCGCTCCGGTAGTCCATTCCGGTAAGACCTTCTAAACCACAACCCCGCAGAATATTCAGCATGACGGTTTCAGCATTATCCTCATAATGATGTCCTGTAGCTATGACATCTGCGTATTCATCCCTGAGCACCTGGAAAAGATAATCATACCTGACTTCCCGTCCCGCCTCTTCTTCAGAAAGACCACTGGACTGGCTTATCTTGACAATGTCGGCGTGGAAAACCCTTAAAGGAATATCCCACTGCCGGCACAGCTTAGCGACAAATGCCTCATCAGCATCGGATTCTGTACCTCTGAGCATATGATTTACATGAACCGCCGTAATGGAAAGGCTGTACTCCTGGCTCAGCTGCTTCAGAATCCTTAAAAGGCACACCGAATCGGCTCCGCCGGAAATACCTGCCACCACATGAAATCCTGGCCTGAGCATATCTTGATCACAGATATCCCTCTTTACTTGCTCTAAAACAGAATTATTCAGCATTCGCCTTACCCGCTCCCGGAGCGTTCTGATACATGCCCCCATTAGGCATATAATTCCCAAATTTCGTGAATTGTGGAATCCAGGCAAGTTCCACTGTTCCTGTGGAACCATTTCTGTGTTTGGCTATGATAACCTCCACAATATTCCTTTTCTCGGAGTCCTCATGATAGTAGTCATCACGATAGAGAAAAAGAACCATATCTGCGTCCTGTTCGATGGCTCCGGATTCTCTCAGGTCGCTCAGAATGGGGCGGTGGTCGGTACGCATTTCAGGGGCGCGGCTCAACTGGGACAGGGCGATTATCGGCACATCCAGTTCCTTTGCCATGATCTTCAGTCCTCGGGAAATCTCCGATATCTCCTGCTGCCTGTTCTCGGACTTCCTCCTGCCTTCCATCAGCTGAAGATAGTCGATAACCACCAGATCAAGACCTCTTTCAAGCTTCAGCCTTCTAAGCTTCGACATCATCTCCATCACATTGATGCCGGCATTATCGTCTATATAGACGGGAGCTTTTGAAAGGGGACCCAGGGTATATCCGATCTTCTTCCAGTCATCTGCCTCCAGTCTGCCGCTTCGCATCTTTTCCAGTTCCACCATGGACTCACTGGACAGAAGACGGTTGACCAGCTGTTGCTTTGACATTTCAAGGCTGAATATGGCTACAGTATGCTGCCTCAACGCGGCGTTGATGGCTATGTTGAGTGCAAATGAGGTCTTGCCCATGGCCGGTCTTGCTGCGATCAGGATCAGATCTGATTTCTGGAAACCGGTGGTCTTGCGGTCCAAATCGATAAAGCCGCTGGGTACACCGGTGAGCTCACCCTTTTTACGACACAGATCCTCAAGCTGGGTAAAAGTCGTGTCCAGTAGGGTATTGAGCGGCTCAAGGCCTGACCGGCTGAGCCCCTGTGACAGGTCAAAGATGGATTTTTCAGCAGTGGCTAAAACATCCATGCCCTCCATGGATCCCTGATAACCCAGATCGGTAATCTTACCGGATATTTCAATCAGTTTTCTTAATAGCGCCTTATCCTCCACAATGGAAACATAGTGAAGAACATTGGCCGTGGTAGGTACACTGTTGGCCAGCTGGGCTATGTAATCCACATCACCCACCTTTTCAAGAGTTCCCCGTTTGGCCAGTGCATCCGATACGGTTATTATGTCTACGGGTTGACTGTCCTCGTAAAGCGCCAGAATAACCTCATACAATTCCCTGTGTTTCTCAAGATAAAAAGCGTCGGGTTTGAGCCTTCCGCTGACATCCGACAGGGCATGGCGATCAATGAGTATGGAGCCTAAAATGGATTGCTCAGCCTCCACATGGTGAGGCGGAATCCTGTTATACCCAACATCCATGAGCCGATCTCCCCCCAAAAACAGGTGAATTAAACCGTATCATCATTCTCTACTATTACCTTGACCTTTGCAATAACGCCCTGATACAGCCTGATCTCCACTTCAGTTGTTCCAAGGGTCTTGATGGCATCGGGAAGGTTGATCATCCTCTTGTCTATAGTTATACCGTAATCTTTTTTGATCTGCTCCACAATATCCATGCTGGTAATAGAACCGAAAAGCTTACCGCTGGATCCTGCCTTGGATTTTATAGATACCGTTATCTCAGACAGCTTCTTCTTCAATGCCTGAGCATCGGCCAGCTCATTTTCTTTCCTGTGTTTTTGGGCACCCTGCTTGATCTTAAGTTCATTCATGGCAGAAGCAGTAGCCTCAACCGCAAGTCCCTTCGGGATCAAAAAATTTCTTGCATAGCCGTCATTGACATTGACAACTTCGTCCTTCTTCCCCAATGATTTAACATCCTGTGTCAGAATCACTTTCATAGCGCAACCTCCGTTCAATGACGAACATCCGCCGCGTCAGCTTTCCTTACCCTTAGGATGCATTGTCGGTAGAAGACTGCCTGTTACGAAAATGGGACAGAGCGGATAGATCGCCAAAGTATTTTTCTGTTTCGTGTTCCTGGATCAAACCCAAGCGTATTTTGGAGGATATATCCTTTTCAAGCATGGGATAATCCAGCCCCAATCGTCTGGACAAAAGATAACTGATAATAATCACATTAGAGAGTGTGTCCAGAGCCGTTTCCTTTATATTATCACAGTAATCGTCAGCCAGCCTGCTGTATAGATAGGCCACTGAATTTAGAAGTTCACTCTTAAGACTCTCAATGATCCTGGTGTTCCTGGTGATATCCATACCATTAAAACTCATTCCGATGCCACTCCATAAATGATCTTATGGACATTATAGCACTGTATTAAAGACCCGTTCCAATTTCCCGGAACGCCCGGGCATCGTAGAATTTTCAGGAAGGTATATAAAACCGGGATCATTGAAATACAGCCTATAGATATCATCTATAGGCTGTTGATGCTTTTAATCGGTTGTATACGGCAGCAGCGCTATGTGCCTGGCTCGTTTGATAGCTGTTGTCAGCTGCCTTTGATGCTTGGCACAGGTGCCGGTTATTCTTCTGGGGAAAATCTTGCCCTTTTCGGAAAGATACTTCCTCAATTTCATTAGATCCTTGTAATCTATGTGTTCAACCTTATCAGCACAGAATGCACAAACTTTGCGTTTGGCCCTTCTCATGCCGCGGCCGGATCTTTGTGCGTCGCCGCTCCTTCTGGGGCCTCTGTCTTTTTTAGCATCTGCCATTTTAATGAATGCCTCCTTCCAAGACTATTCCGGTTATTCTTAAGGCATACACGCAATTTCTCTCTATCTGTATTATCCGTCATAATATTTAGAATATAGCTAAATCAATATATCACAATATCTGCGCCTGTGTCAACAAACATATTCGAAGGCGGACAACACCGGCTCACTGTAACAGCTGGGAGCCGGATTCCATCAATAACAACTCGGTATCAGCCTGGGAAAGTGGTTTGCTCAGAAGGAAGCCCTGCACCCTTTCACACTTTCTTCTCGCAAGATAGTCCAGCTGTTCCTGATATTCCACACCTTCTGCCACTGTGCTCAGACCCAGTCTGCGCCCAATATTCATGATGGTGCTGACCAACAGGTCATTTTCCTTGCCGCGCTCGATATGATCTATGAAGGATTTATCAATCTTAAGGGTGTTAATGGGCAGATGCATAAGATAATTCAGGGATGAATAGCCCGTTCCGAAGTCATCGAGCACTATCTTGACGCCGGCTTCCCGCAACTGGTTGATATTCTCCAGCACCGTAGATATCGACTCCATCATTACCGATTCGGTAATCTCCAACTCCAATAGCTCGCAGGGAATCTGGTTTTCATTCAGTATGTCCAGTACCATGCCGGTAAATTCCTTCTGCATGAGCTGAATAATGGATATATTGATGCACATGATAAGGCGGTCGTGCCCCATTTCTCTGAGCTTTCTCAAAAAGCCCAGAGCAGATCTCAGCACAAATTCTCCTATTGGTATTATAAGCCTTGTTTCCTCGGCTATGGAGATAAACCTGGAGGGTGGAACCACGCCCAGATACTTGTTCTGCCAGCGAAGTAGTGCCTCAAGCCCTACGATCTTCTTATTGCGTGTATCATACTGGGGCTGATAAGCTATAAAAAGCTCATTATATTCAAGGGCACTCTTCAGGTAGTTGATCAGGTTAAGGCGCTCCACTACCGCATCATTGAGTTCTCTATGGTAGAAAAGGTATCTGCATCTTTTATCCTTGGCCTTATACATAGCCATTTCCGCATTCTTATACAGCTCGTCAAAACCATGTGCATCCTGAGGGAATAGGGTTATCCCAATACTTGTGGAAAGGCTGATATTGGCGTCATTCAGGCTGATAAAACCATCAACTTTGTCCTCAATTTCCTGCGCAAGGCCGGCCAGAAAATCTTTAGAGTCGAAATCCCACACGAGAATGGCAAATTCATCGCCGCCCAGTCTGGCAAGAAACATGTTATCGCTGATCAGAATCCTTAGCCTCTTAGCCACTTCTATCAGAATTCTGTCCCCCGTCATATGGCCGTATGTTTCATTTATAAGTTTAAAATCGTCCAGATCTATGATCAGTAAAGCCATGCGGGTATGCTTTTTCTCCAGTTCCCCCATGAATCTTTCGGACAGGCTGATCTTGTTGGGCAAACCGGTTAATAGGTCTGTATAGGCCAGCTTATTTGTTTTCTCAAGTTGTGCCTTGAGTGCATCTTCTGATGCTGCTAGCTTCTCATAAACAGCCGTCAGTTCCTCATGGCTCTCCCTCAGTTCAATCTCCTTGCGTGCTCTGTCGGTGATGTCAACAGCAAGTAGTTCGTAACATTCGTCGCCAGTTTCGGATTCAGCAGGCTGAACGGAGCAATATAGATGCCGGTATTCCGCTTCGGTTTTGAGCCTTAACTCAAAGTGGGGATTGAAAACGGATACATCATGCCTACCCATTCTCTTTTGCAGTTTTTCCGCATCCTTTATGGATAACAGCTCCAGAAAACTGCCCTGATTTTCGGCACCGATATCATCAAATAAATCTTGTGCATGTTTGTTGAACTCCAGAATAGTTCCATCCCGTCTCAGGATTATGATTATGATGTTAGCTGCATCAATAGCGTTTTTCAATGTATTCTGGCTTTTTTTGACCCTGCCCCTCATACGGGCGAGATACACACCGGCTATAAAAAGAATGATGACTAAAACAACAATACACGCTGAAACCCAGACGAGTAAGCTTTCCACATCACTTTTAATGTCCTGGGTGATATATGAGGCTAATTCTTCCTCCATGATTTTGTTGTTAAAATAACGATCGACAGCATTTATTAATGAATTTGCGGTAAATCGATAAGCAAAAAAGCCCATAATAGCGGACACTATTATGACATCAAGGTATATCCTCAATTTGCGGTATAACCTGGAAAGAAACACTACTCCGTCCTCCATGGTGCTTATAAGGCCAAGTGAGCCGTTAAACACGAAATAGTTACCCACTTTTCGGAGGTTAAAACAGGTTTCTACACATTCCGCCCTATTTCGATCGCGGTATTCTTTGTATCAACTCAACTTGGACGAAAAGGATGGCTGACGGTTTTTTTCCATGTAAGTGACTGCACGGAGGTCAAGCCTGTCTTCATATTCTGTTCTCATTAAGCTTCTGTTTTACGGTTGCACCGATCTCCTCCAAATCATAGCTTCCCATGACCTGCAGCGCCTTATCCAGAAACAGAGTTGGTTCCTTTGCGGCGATTACAACAGTATTTTGGCCATCGCACTTTACCACATAAATTTTATATGAACCACTCTGCAGCTTGGAGCTCCAATCCAGAAGCTTCTCACAAATCCTCTCAAGATCTGCTTCGGTCAGAAAGTATTTTGACCGTAAAAGCCCAAGGGCGTATATCACGCAAACCTCCCAGAAAGAGCAAACCTCCTTGTTTATTTTCGCGCGAAATAACTCGGCCGTTTGTTCATCCATAATCTCTTTGCTGATTACCCGGTTTACAGGGTAGGTGATGCCGGTAAACTCCGGTGACAGTATTCTGGCCAGTTCATCCAGGGAATACCTGCCCTTTAGATGCTTTATGGTCTTGATGCGCTCAAGTATTTTATCCCTGGGGAAATAAGTTTCCTGCCCGGTATATGAAGACCTTCTGATAAACCAGTCTTCGGGGATGAGGTTCTGCCGCTTCCAACGATAAAGCTGGCCGTAGGATATGCCGGTTTCTCTCAGAAGATCCTTTTTCGATATTACATTTTCCATCAGATCACCTCATTTATTTACATTTACCATCATTAATATAACATAATTATGTTATATTATGTTAGGTTTTATCTCCGCTGTCTTCTCAATCAATCACTGGAATGCAAAAAGAGAAACAACAAGCCGGTTCTTCTCCCTCATCCCTTGCAGAGAAAAACCGGCCTATTGTTAGCTTTCGCTTCATATATGTTATTCTTGCCCAGTCCTGCTCTCATGGAACAGAAATCATAGGCATCCCCATGACCTGTACTTCGACCTAATTTGTCCCCCTCTCCAAATTCCCGGCCCCTTTCTCTTTGGTGTCTCAAATATCTGCATATTCCTTCGGGATTCTTCGGCCGGCTCTTCATGTTCTGCAGAATCTTCGGATTTCGCACTCCTTGGTTGGCGTACTATCACCCGGGATGTCTTTTATCTTTAGTAACCGCGTCTTCTCAGATCCATTTAGGAATCTGATCTTCCAACATATGCATAGGGTCATTCTGCTATGTTTTCAGAACGCCTGCGATAGCGAATACTTTCGCCACCTTTATATTATCATTATGTCGAAAAATGTTCATCCGCCGCATGAACTGATGGATACAGGTCTTTGGTCCTATATGTATGTATAGAGATTCCATGAATTCTATTAATTATTTGTGGCAGGCTGAATGGAGTTCAAAGTATTATAAAGTATTATAAGGGATACTTTAAGATGATATGGGTTGCTTCATGGCCGAATGACCGGATAAAAAATTCAAAACCCCTGAAAGCATTGCACCTTCAGGGGTTTTATTGGCGCGCCCAGTAGGACTTGAACCCGCAGCCTTCTGGTCCGTAGCCAGACGCTCTATCCAGTTGAGCTATGGGCGCACATGACTGCCTCAACAAACGAGGCGCATAGTTTATAATAATACAATCTCAGATAAAAATCAACCGTCAGATATATTTTCCATCAGCTCACATTCATGGAAATCGTCCGCTGCAAAATCGGCCTGTCAGCATATGTAGCATCGGGATTCTTTCCTGTCCTGCTGTCAGCCGATCCCCGCTTTAAAATGTCAGAACATGTCGCGTTTATAGAGAATATAGGCCACTAACAGGGTAATAACGATAGCACCGACAGTGACATAGAGCCACATAAATGGATTACTGCCGTAGGGCCATACAAAGTTCTGACCGAAAAAGCTGAAAATAACATTGGGTACAGACAATACGATGGTAATGGCAGCCAAAAATTTCATGACCACATTCTGGTTGTTGGAGATAATGGACGCAAAGGCATCCATCATACTGCTTAAAATGGAGCCATATATATTAGCCATCTCTATGGCCTGCTTGTTTTCAATAATGGTATCTTCCAGAAGATCCTGATCTTCCTCGTACATCTTGATGAGCTTGCCGGGAAGAAGTCTCTCCAGCACGGTCTCGTTAGACTTAAGAGACGTGGTGAAATATACCAGGCTCTTACTGAGCTCCATCATATTGTACAATTCCTTGTTCCTCATGGATTTATAGAGGGACTTTTCAATAAACTCGCTTTTTTTGTCTATATGCTTCAGATATTTCAAGAAGTCTTTTGCCACATGATACAATACCTGCAGAATGAAGCGAGTCTTTTTAAAGGTATACAGATTCTTTATTTGTCCGTTTCTGAAACGTTCCAAAACAGGAACCGGCTTGCTGCAGATGGTGATGATGTAATCGTCTCTCACCTGAAGCAGACCCATGGGCAATGTTTCGAATTTTATGGATTTTTCATCCTCATATACATAGGGGATGTCAACGATGATGAGGGTCTGATCATCCTCTACATCAATACGGGGCTTTTCCTCAACATCAAGAGGATCCCGCAGAAAGGTCGGTTCGGCACCGATCATCCGGGTTAGCAATTCAAGTTCTTCCTCATCGGGCTCGGTAAGATTTATCCAACATCCCTTCTCAATGGTATCTAATGGCAGGATCTCAAGCCCATGCTCCGATGTCTTGAAGATTTCCATCATGGGAAATCACCTTCCTTCTATAATAATCACCTCACAAGAATTATGCCTGAAGACTGTGAAAAAAATCACCTTATTTACATAGAGTTTAACAGATCACAGCCCTCTTCCTGACAAACTCAGGATTCTGGCACGACAGAAAAATAAAAGTCCGCGAGAGCGGACCAGAATCATTATCGTACATAATGACCTCACTCCCATCATCGAGTTTTGGCACTATACGGCTTAGGCAAAAAGCCAA
>LFSK01000211.1 GCA_001512555.1 Clostridiaceae bacterium DTU059
TATCGGTTAGTGTCTTAGGATCAAGCATACCTTACCACCCGCTGAATTATGATGAGATTCTTTATATGTAGTATAACATATGAAAAAGCCAATCACATCAAAGGCGGGCAGTTCTGAGGGTGATTGTGATAGGGTGGAGCTGTGTCTGTTCTAAAACGGGGGCATACAGAAGTCCAACAGGTTCGCCAGCAAAGACAGGCAAAAAAACAACCCGAACCTCAGCAGGTTGGGTTGAGACTCGGGTTATTATATGGAATTCGGGTCAATTTTATGTTGAACTTGTGGTTATTTCAACAGCATATTCTTAAGGTCTTCTTTGGCCCTGAAGCCGACAACCTTGGATGTAGCCTTTCCCTCTTTGAAAGCGATGACGGTCGGGATGCTCATAATTCCAAATTGCGAGGCAAGTTCAGGCTCCTCGTCAACATTGATTTTCACTACTTTTGCCTGGTCCTTCAGTTCCCTGCCAAGCTCTTCAATTACCGGGCTGAGCATTCTGCAAGGTCCGCACCAGGGTGCCCAGAAATCTACCAAAACGGGTACATCTGATTTCAATACCTCTGATTCAAAATTTGCTTTCGTAATATCCATGGCCAAACTCCTTTCATCGAACCTTTCACAATTTATTGATCCTGTCATGTGGACTTATTGTTTTTCCTGTTTATAATATAGCGCTTGCAGGATTAATTATACAGTAACATAGTCACACTAACAACCAGCAACCGTCCGGAAGAAGAATTATTATTCGGGCAGGTATGCCGCAATTCACTATATTACATGATTTAACACGGTGGGAATATGTGGTATAATAGGTACTCCAAAAGGTTTAATAATAAAAGAATAAGACTATAATCAGTTTTATAGTTTAAGCTTATTATTCTTAAAATATGATAATACCGCCATGTGGAGGATCTGAAAGATGAGAATCAGAAAATTCGCAGCAATTGCTGCACTATTTTTGCTTTTTATGATGGCAGGTTGCACATCAAAGACGGCACCTGGCCAGGAAGACAAGACCCAAAATCCCACCGGGACACCTGAGCCTACAGAAACGGGCCAACTGCAGTATATTGCCGGATACCAACTCAGGCAGCCCGAGGCGGGGGATACCATTGCCATACTAAAAACCAGCATGGGGGATATCAAGATACTGCTATTTCCCAATGAAGCCCCCAAAACAGTGGAAAATTTCGTGACCCATGCCAAGAACGGATATTACGATAATCTGACCTTCCATAGAGTCATTGACGACTTTATTATTCAGGGCGGGGATCCAAAGGGTGACGGAACAGGAGGAGAGAGCATATGGGGAGAGCCCTTTGAGGATGAGTTCTCCTTAAACATGCTTCACTACAGAGGAGCCCTAAGTATGGCCAATTCAGGAGAGGACACAAACGGAAGCCAATTCTTCATAGTCCAGAGAAAACAGATTACAGATGGTGAAGTCGATGCACTCAGGGCTGCTGGTTATCCCGAAGATCTGATATCTCTGTACAAGGAACATGGCGGAACACCTGGTCTGAATTTTCTGCATAGCGTTTTCGGACAGGTCTACAAGGGTATGGATGTGGTGGACAGGATTGCTGCTGTGGAGACTGATGCGGAGGATAAGCCTTTAAAAAATGTAATCATTCAAACCATCGAAATACAGGAAGTCCAGTAGAATTATTGACTGTTTGAGCCGCCATAAGCATTTGAAGAGGTCAAGTGAGGTTAGAATTGAACAGAAAGAGAATTATCATAGCCCTTTTTTCGGTACTAGGCGTAATTCTGATTTGGGATTCGGTTTTTACATGGAATTATGTAAGGAGTATCAATTTAGGAATTGTTCTGCCCGGCCTGTTGGGTCTGCTCCTGATATCCATTGTCCTTAAGATGGTGCTAGTGGAAGGACCCGTCATTAAGAGCAGGCGGCTAAGATCCTTGATACGCTGGGCTCTGATAATATGCATGGTATTCTTTGTCCTGATAGAAGGCCTGATCATTGCCGATCCATATCTGCACCGGGCTGAATTAGCGGGAAGGGTGGATTACCTGCTTGTTCTGGGATGTGGCATATGGCCTGATGGCAGACCCACCCTTGCTTTGATCAACAGACTGGATAAGGCGGTTGAGTATTATGCCGGCAATCCACATGTTAAGGTAATTGTTTCAGGGGGGCAGGGGCCTGATGAACCCATGCCTGAGGCTGAGGCCATGGCAGAATACCTTATCGGTAAGGGGGTTCCCGAAACCTCTATCATTAAGGAAACCCGGTCAACCAGCACTATGGAGAATTTTAAGTTTAGTCGTGAGCTGATGCAGCCTGGTACTGAAGAGCCTGTCAGATTAGTGTTCATAACAAGTGATTTCCATGTGCTGAGGGCGAGGATTCTTGCAAAAAGGAACGGATTTGACGCCTATGCCATACCCGCTCCTACACCATCTGTGATTCTATTTAACAGCTATCTGAGGGAATTCTTTGCTTTTATCAAATCCATGGTATTGGACTACTGATCAGAACCAGGGCTATTCCTTGCCCTTGCCCAGCAGTACACCGATCACCTGTGGATAGATTTCCTTGGCCTGTTCCTTCCAGTTTTTGCAGATGTGTCTGGCATCCTCCCTTGAGCCCACCGACAGACGAATATCGATGAGTGGCTTGAAATTCTCAATGATCTTGCATTTCACCTCGTACTCATTCTCGTTTTCAAGGGTATATTCAGCAATGACCGAGGCCTCATACCTGATTGCGGGCCGTATAATTTCAACGATTTCCCTGATCCTTGCCTTTATACCTGCGGGAAGAATTCCTTCAAACATCTCAAGCATTTTTTCGCCCTGCTGGGTGATGGTATAATAATCGATATTATCACGGGTTTCACTGTTCACAAGCTTGTCGCTGATCAGCTCATGCAAACCCTGCTGCAGCAAAAAGTAATTCATGAAGCGGTTTTCCAGCATGATTCGGGTAAGCTGCATATTGCTTACAGGTATATTAATAAACTTGATGAAATATAGTAACAATACCTTGTTTTCCGCTTTTTCAAAGCTCTCGTAATCCATGGCGACAACTCCCTGTTTCGTGGTTTACATGCTTGGATTCTACCAGAGCCGGGATAAAAAGTGAAGTGAAAAAGGTGTCATTTGGCAAGACTTGGGCTGGACAGAATAAACTTCAAACAAATCTGTGACTGAAAGACCAATGCGCAATTAATTATTTTTCTCCTGGTTTGAATAATCAGGAAAAAGTAGTATATTTATTTTAGTACGGATTACTTAACATCTGCTGGCCACCCTCGGTTATCCGAAATAACCGCCTAAAGCGGCTGAAATATGGTAAGGGGGATGAGCAGATTACCTGACAATAATCAGGGGGATGCGTATGCTTGATTTTTTCATAGAGCTAATTGCTGATATCGCTGACGCTTTTCTTGATTTCTGGATTAATAAAGTAGTGGCAAGGTTCAAGAAAAATAAAAATAAGTAACAGCAGCACATTCTGAAAAATTTCAATCAGAAATCTCCAACCTCCGCATCTCACATCCAACTTGTCACCTGGGATGGTGTATTATATAATAAGGTTTACTCAATGGGTCACCCGCTGTTTATCAGGCGGGTTCGGTATGACCGCCCATATCCGGATACAGGATAAATAAGCACATTGATTTGATTTCGGGGATCTTGCAGCTCCCTGAATTTATTATAAAAAACGTAGCAAGGGAGAAAGGAAGAAATGGCAGGAACCATTACAGAAAAAATTCTATCCAGGCATATCCTGGAGGGAGAACCCGTTGCAGGGCAGGAAGTGGCCTTGAAAATTGACAATACCCTCACACAGGATGCCACGGGAACCATGGCCTATCTCCAGTTTGAGGCCATCGGCATTGACCGCGTAAAAACTCAATTCAGTGTCAGTTTCGTGGATCACAACACATTGCAGACCGATTTCAGAAATGCGGACGATCATCAATACCTGCAGAGCGTTGCCAAAAGGTATGGACTCTATTTTTCCAGACCTGGTAACGGAATCTGTCATCAAATATTTTTAGAACGCTTCGCACGGCCGGGCAACACCCTGATAGGCTCAGACAGCCATACTCCCACTGCGGGAGGTATGGGATGCTTCGCTATGGGTGCAGGTGGCCTGGATGTTGCATGCGCCATGGCGGGAGCTCCTTTCAGAATCAAGTATCCCAAGATTGTGGGGATAAAACTGACCGGGCGTCTCAACGACTGGGTATCTGCCAAGGATGTTATACTGGAAGTACTCAGACGTGTGGATGTAAAGGGTAATGTGGGCAAGGTTTTTGAATACTTTGGAGAGGGAGTCAAGACACTGGGGGTTCCCGATCGGGCGACCATCACAAATATGGGAACAGAGACCGGCTGTACCACCAGTATTTTCCCCAGCGATGAGATGACCAGAGAATTTCTGAAGGCTCAGGGTCGTGAGGCTGATTGGCAGCTTCTTGTTCCCGATGAGAATGCTACCTACGATGAGATCATAGAGATCAATCTGTCTGAGGTTGAGCCCATGGTGGCGCTCCCCCATAGTCCCGGAAATGTCAGAAGGGTTCGTGAGGTTGGGCCCATCAAAGTGGACCAGGTTGCCATCGGCTCCTGCACCAACTCATCCCTGAGAGATCTGATGATGGTTGCTGCTATACTTGAAGGGCGCACCGTATCAGAGGATCTTCACCTCACCATCAGTCCCGGTTCAAGACAGGTAGTGGAGCATCTGGCTTCCAGCGGCGGCTATACCAGCATGGTTCGTGCCGGCGCCAGGATTATGGAGAATGCCTGCGGCGCCTGTATCGGAATGGGCTGTGCACCGCGTTCCGAAGGTGTTTCGGTAAGAACCTTCAATCGTAATTTTGAAGGGCGCAGTGGAACAAAGGATGCCAAGGTGTATCTTGTAAGCCCGGAAACCGCGGCTGCAACTGCTATTAACGGATATCTGACCGATCCGAGAGATCTGGGAGAGGCTCCCAAATTTGAGATGCCCAAAAAGTTCTTTGTAAACGATAATATGATCATAAAGCCCCTGCCTGAGGAAGAAGCTCAGAAGATTGAAATCAAAAGAGGGCCTAATATAAAGCCCCTTCCAAGCTTCGATCCTCTCGGAGATACATTGACCGGAAAGGTTCTGATCAAGGTGGGTGACAATATTACCACCGACCATATCATGCCGGCCGGTGCAAAGATCCTGCCTCTGCGCAGCAATATCCCGGAAATCTCAAAGCATGTCTTTGAGGCTGTTGATCCGTCCTTCTACGAGAAGGCCAGGTCTTCAAAGGGCGGTTTCATTATAGGCGCAGAAAACTATGGCCAGGGTTCAAGCCGTGAGCATGCGGCACTGGCACCCAAGTACCTTGGAGTCAAAGCTGTTGTTGTCAAGTCCTTTGCCAGGATCCATCTGGCCAATCTCATCAACTTTGGCATTGTCCCCCTGACCTTTAAAAATCCCGGGGATTATGACAGAATTTCCGAGGGTGATGAACTGGAAATAGCCATTGGTGATCTTACCGGGGAATGCTCACTGACCAACAAAACCACGGGAGAGACCTTCATGCTGGAGCATACCCTTTCCAGGCTGGACGCAGAGATACTCAAAACAGGCGGGAAGCTTCCCTGGATTAAAAAGCAAATCTAATCGGAGGTATAATCATGGCGAAAATTATAATGAAAACCCCATTGGTGGAGATGGACGGGGACGAAATGACCCGAGTGATATGGGGCTGGATTAAAGAAATACTTCTTGAGCCCTATGTGGAACTTAAGACAGAGTATTATGACCTGGGTCTGAAACACCGGGATGAGACAAATGATAGAGTAACAGTGGAATCGGCTCTGGCCACCAAGAAGTATGGTGTTGCTGTCAAATGCGCCACCATAACTCCCAATGCGGACAGAGTAAAGGAGTACAACCTCAAAGAGATGTGGAAGAGCCCCAACGGTACCATAAGGGCGATTCTTGACGGTACTGTTTTCAGGGCTCCCATACTGGTTAAGGGAATAGAGCCCTTCGTGCGGCCTTGGAAGAAGCCAATTGTTATCGCCCGCCATGCCTACGGTGATATCTATAAAAACACTGAGATGGTGGTTGACGGACCCGGAAAGGCTGAGCTGGTCTTCACCGATGCCCAGGGCAAAGAGACCCGTCAGGAGATCCATGAATTTGAAGGACCCGGTATCCTCATGGGAATGCATAACACTGAAGCTTCAATTGAAAGCTTTGCTCATGCTTGCTTTAATTATGCTCTGGATCAGAAGATGGATCTCTGGTTTGCTGCCAAGGATACTATTTCAAAGAAATATGACCATAGATTCAAGGACATATTCCAGGAAATCTTTGATTCCACATATCGCCACAAGTTTGATGATGCAGGCATAACCTATTTCTATACTCTCATCGATGATGCGGTAGCCCGTGTTGTGCGCTCTGAAGGCGGCTTCATTTGGGCATGCAAAAACTACGACGGGGATGTTATGTCCGACATGGTGGCCACCGCATTCGGTAGTCTGGCCATGATGACATCGGTACTGGTATCGCCTGAGGGTTACTACGAATATGAGGCGGCTCACGGTACGGTACAGCGCCATTATTACAGGCATCTGAAGGGCGAGGAAACCTCTACCAATTCAGTGGCGACTCTGTTTGCCTGGACAGGTGCTCTCAGAAAAAGAGGCGAGCTTGATGGCTGCACTGACCTGATGGATTTTGCTGATAAACTTGAGGAAGCTACAAAGACTACAATAGAGGAGGGCGTGATGACAGGGGATCTTGTAGCTCTGTCGAACCTACCCAATATCAAAAAGGTCAATACCCGTGATTTCCTGCTGGAGATCAAAAAGCGTCTTGACAAATTGCTTGCATAACAGCGGGGTGGATTAACCATGTATATCATCATCGCAGGGTGTGGTACGGTTGGATCAGGCCTTGCCAGTAAACTTTCCCGGGAAGGCCATGACATCGCCGTAATCGACAATGATGAGTCCTCATTCAGAAGGCTTGACGACGATTTTCAAGGTCTCCGTGTAGTTGGTGTACCCATTGATCAGGACATACTAAAGAAGGCGGGTATTGATCAGGCAGATGCCCTGGCCGCAGTGACCCCGGATGACAACATGAATATCATGGTGAGCCAGGTGGCCAAGGATATATGCGGCATATCCCGGGTTGTAGCCCGGATCTACGATCCGGCCCGGGAGGATATCTTTCATCAATTCGGCCTTGAGACCATATGTCCTACCAACCTTAGCGTCGAGACACTTGCCTCCATATTGACCGGCAAGCATTTTGAATCCACCTGTACCATAGGGTCAAACACGTTTTCCTTCCGTATTGAGGATGTTGACCCAAGTCTGGTAGGAAGTCAGATCATGGATATCAGGCCACAGGATGATAGGTTCATATTTGGAATTATAAAGGGAGGTAATTTTACCTTCGCTCATCCCTATGCGGTGGTGGAAAAGGACAGCAAGCTTGTAATCGCCGGCAGGATGGATTAATAAAGCTGCTTGAGACCAAATAAGGATAATTGCTATGAACATATTTATTATTGGTGCCGGCAAGGTGGGATACTACCTTGTGAAAACACTGTTACCCAATAAGCACAGGATTACCATAATTGAAAAGGATCAGGAATACTGCAGCAGGCTGGCCGCTGATCTTGAGGTGGCGGTACTCCACGGAGATGGAACAGATATCAATCTGCTTTCGGAAGCCGGTGCCCAGCATGCCGATGTGTTTATAGCGGTAACGGGAAGGGATCAGGATAACCTGATAGCCTGTCAGCTGGCCAAACGGAATTTCCACGTCAAGAGAACCATTGCTAGGGTCAATAACCCCAAGAACATTGCCGTGTTTGAAAAACTGGGAGTGGATATTGCTGTTTCCAGTACCTCCACCATAGCCGAGATGATCGAGAAAGAGATAGATTTTGCCGCGGTAAAAACACTTGCAAAACTGAAGAAGGGTGACCTGATGCTCAGTGAGGTGCTTCTTTCGAGGAAATCCCAGGCATGCAACAAGAAGGTAATGGATATGAAACTGCCCAGGGAAGCCATACTGATGTCGGTTATCAGGGGGGATGAGACCTTTGTTCCCAACGGGCAAACCGTGTTGAAGGAGAACGATACCATATTTATCATCTGCAGGCAATCAAGTCAGAAAGACATCATAGATTATTTCAGCTGACCGAGAGAAGGATCGTTTCAGTGCGCCAGTGATTGGCGTGTTTTTTTGTCCCCGTATTGTAGCGGTTATTTTAAGTTTATGATTATATAGAAGTTGGTATATAAATAGCTAGAAAAGGCAGATTTTGCTTTGTGTGAGGGGGTTAATATGCTTAAGGTGCTGATTGCGCTGCTTATCAGTGTTACGCTGATGAGCGGTCCGGTGCCTAAAACCAATAATGAGTTTGATAACTCAAGGGTTCCGGATGGTTCTGTAGGCACCCGTTATATACCTGCAACCGAAAAAAGGGTCAAGACCCGTGTCCAGAGGGATGATGGGAAATACGACTATGATCTTTTCGGCAGAATCAGCTTTGAATACTTCCCTCTTCAGCTTGGAAACGGAAACTATCAGGTTATTATCTTTGAAAATATTCAGGGAACCAAGTACAGGGCCGCCAAATCCCAGACCATTGAGGCGGATATAAAAGACCCCCTGAAGGTCTTTTTGGCTTCCATCCAGACTGTGAACTGGAACGAGGATATGGACGCAATCAAGAAAGCTGCGAAGCTTACTGAGGGGCTTTCTACAGACCGGGAGAAAATCGATGCCATCTATCGCTATGTAGTTGAGAATATCAGCTATGATTACGATAAGATAAACAATATTCCAACCACCTATGTTCCGGACATAGATGAGATCATCCGTGACGGCAAGGGAATCTGCTATGACTACTCCGCTGTTTTTGCCGCCATGCTCAGAAGCCAGGGTATACCCTGCAAGCTTATCAAGGGATATTCCACAAATGTAAAAGGCTATCATGCCTGGAACGAGGTTTATCTGGCCGATGAAGACCGGTGGGCAATAGTTGATACCACATATGACTCGGTTCTGATCCGAGGCGGCAAAAAAATCGGCATGGAAAAGCAGCCCTCCCAGTACAGCAAGAGCAGGGAATACTAGGCTCCATTATCATATCTTTATACATATCGGTTTTCTATAGGCCGCACCACTGCCAAGGGTGTGGTTTTTTGATTTCTTTGCGTTTGGGACTCTGTTTTTATTGCAGTCTCCAGGAGCAGGTTGGCGGGTCGGAATTGCAAGTGGCAACATATAATCTCCCAACTCGAAGGTTTATGTTATCTGTTCAGACAATTTTATAAATCCGGTCAAAGGCTGGGATGACGGTCTTTAAGGGCGAATCGATAAGCGCCGCAAGTCTTACAAAATTGCAGTATCTTGTAACGTTAATTGCAAAATCTCTTGACTCATGTTACCGGTTTGTATACAATGATACAAAGCTATTGGCCTACTATCACTAAATATTGCAAAAGCCAGGCCGGTTGAGACTATGGGCATGGTCATCAGAGTATTGGAGATAGAGACATCGGACACTAGCACAAGGAGGTTGCTTTCATGTACAATGGATTGTCCCGGACGGAACTGGACAACTTTTTTCACATCTGGGGAGAAGCTGCCGAAATCAAGTGCAGGTTCAGACCTGGGGTGTATAGTAAATATAACGTGAAAAGAGGCTTGAGGAATGAAGATGGATCGGGTGTGCTGGTTGGGCTTACCAAGATCGGTGATGTTCATGCCTACGTTATTGATGAAAATGAGAAGGTTCCCGTGGAAGGAAGGCTCACATATCGCGGCATAGATATTTATGATCTCGTGGAAGGGTTCCTGTCTGAAAACCGCTTTGGTTTTGAGGAGTGCGCCTACCTCCTTCTCCATGGTGATCTTCCCACCGAGAGGGAACTGGAACTGTTTAAGAATGTACTGGCATCCTTCAGAAGTATTCCCGAGGATTTCGTAAGAACGAATATTCTCAGCGTTCCAAGTCATGATATTATGAACCAGTTGGCCAGGTTGGTCCTCATCTGGTATTCCTATGATGATAATCCTGATGATACAAGTGTGAAGAATCTTCTTAGGCAGAGCGTCAATCTGATCTCTAAATTCCCCTTGATGGCCGCTTACAGCTATCAGGCAAAGTGCCATTATTTTGACGGGAAAAGCCTAGTGATACATAAGCCCAGGTATGATCTGAGCACTGCTGAAAACCTGCTGATGCTGTTAAGGCCCTCGGGTGAATACACACCCCTGGAGGCAAAAATACTTGACCTGGCCCTTGTGCTGCATGCTGAACATGGCGGAGGCAACAATTCCACCTTTGCTGCCCATGTGGTTTCGTCCTCCGGTACCGATATATACTCCTCCCTGGCGGCTGCCATTGGAAGCTTGAAGGGACCCAAGCATGGGGGAGCCAACAGCAAGGTTATTGGTATGATGGATGAACTGAAAAGAGAGGTAAAAGACTGGAGAAGCGATGGCCAGATAAGGGATTATCTTGCCAGGATTGTAAGAAAGGAAGCCTTTGACCGGACGGGCCTGATTTATGGTATGGGTCATGCGGTTTATACCCTGTCTGATCCGAGATGCATTCTTCTCCGTGAACAGGCCGAAAAGCTTGCCTGCCAGAAAGGAAGAATGGAAGAGTATGAGCTTCATAAAAGGGTTGAAAAGCTTGCGCCGGAAGTATTCAGGGAGATCAAAAAATCCGACAAGCCTATGTGTGCCAATATAGATTTTTATTCCGGCTTTGTCTATGACATGCTTGATATACCCATGGAGATGAACACTCCTATTTTTGCGGTATCCCGTGTGGTGGGCTGGTGTGCCCATATTATAGAGGAGAACCTCAACGGGGGCAGAATCATACGGCCGGCCTATAAGAATATTAAGAGGGCCAAAGAGTACATAGGACTGCAAGAGAGAAGCTAGGATCTGCCGGCCTGATTCTCATACCTACAGCCTGCAGATCGTATAAGAATATAAAGGTTCATGTTACGCTTTTCCCGGCGGCGCCTCCACAGATTATAATTATTATTTGATTGCCATAGAGTACCATGCTTTTGTTACCTATGCTGTTGTAAAAGCCAATGAGGGCAATACTTCTGTCACAGCTAAAATAAGCCACAATGCTGAGATCGGTTCTGATCTGAATAAGGCTTTCAAGGAAATCCGGTCCAGAACCAGCAAAAGAATTTATGCCCATAAACCCGTTGACAGCTATGGTATCATAGAACTATTTTTCAAATAACCTTTCTGTGGTACAATGATATGGGTCGTTGAATAACTCATTGTTTTGAGGTGTACGATTTGTATTTGAAATCCCTTGAGATACAGGGTTTTAAGTCTTTTGCCGAAAAAATAGTATTGAATTTCAACTCGGGGCTGACATCGGTAGTGGGTCCTAATGGCAGCGGAAAAAGCAATATTGCTGATGCCGTCCGTTGGGTTCTCGGTGAGCAAAGCGCTAAAACCCTCAGAGGAAGCCGAATGGAGGATGTCATCTTTTCAGGCACGCAGCACAGAAAGCCTGTGGGCTTTGCATCGGTGTCCCTGGTTATCGACAATTCCGACAAAGCACTTCCCATCGATTTTTCCGAGGTAACAATTTCCCGAAGGATGTACCGTTCAGGAGAAAGCGAGTATTCCATCAACAAAACACCATGCCGTCTGAAGGATATCACCGAGCTTTTTATGAATACGGGTGTAGGCCGTGAAGGCTATTCCATCATCGGACAAGGCCGTATTGACGAAATTCTCAGTGCACGCTCCGATGAAAGAAGGCTGGTCTTTGAGGAAGCAGCAGGTATAACCAAATACAAAGCCCGAAAAAGAGAAGCGGAAAGAAAGCTGGAGAATACACGGCAGAACCTTCTTCGCATCAATGATATAATTGCGGAACTGGAGTCTCAGTTGGAACCTTTAGCGCAGCAGGCTGAGAAGGCAAGAAAATTCATAGATCTCAGCAACGAATTGAAGGGTATTGAAGTCAGCCTTTTTTTGGATACCATCGACAGGCTGAAGATAAAAATAGTAGAGGTTGAGACCCAGGCGGGGGAGCTTAAAGACCAGATAGATGAGGAAAACAGAAGGATTGAAAATATCCGGAACAAGAACAGAAGTAAGAACGAGAGCCTGGAAAGGCTGAAGAATGATTCTGAGAATATACGGCAGTCCATTCATGCTCTGGATACTGCCATAGAGAAGAATGAAAGCAATATCCGGATCTATGAAGAGAAGATCAACCATCTCCTTTCCAATAATGAGGGTTATGGCGAGGATATCAGGGGTATCAAGGAAAGAATGGAAGCCCTGAAGGTTGAGGCTGAACGCAAGGAGCAAAGGATCCAGCAGCTTACCAGGGACTCGGAAAGGTTTGCCCAGCTTTTGTCGGAGGCCGAAGAACGGCTTGCCAAAATCATGGCTCAACTTGATGAAAGCGAGAGAATCATCGAGGAAGCCAAACAAACTGTGATGGACAAGCAGGATCAGTTATCAGATTCCAGAATACGGGCAAATAACCTGAGAAACGATTTAGAAAACTACAGACAGCTTAAAGGAAGACTTTCTGAGGATATACATCAGGCTTTACTGGAGAAAGACCGGGAGAATATGGAGAAAGAGGATCTGGACGCCTCTTTGCGAAAGACCCGGGAGGATATTGCCACCACAAAGGATACCGTTGATGCCCTGGAGGATCAAAGAAATCGCGCAATGAGCAGGCTGGAGTCCTTACGGGAGAAGCGGGACGCTGTTATGCGCGATCTTCAGAGCCTTGAATCAAGGCGCAAGGTTCTGCTTGATATGGAAACCACCATGGAGGGCTACAGCCATAGTGTCAAGTCTGTAATGAATGCATGCCGCAACAATAAGGAGTTTTCAAGAGGCATTCATGGGGCGCTTGCCCAACTGATCAATGTAAGGGAGGAATATGAGACAGCCATTGAGGTCTGTCTTGGCGGTGCCCTTCAAAACATTATCACCGAGGATGAGTATGCTGCCAAACGGGCTATAGAGTTTCTTAAAAGCAAAAATCTGGGTAGAGCTACCTTCCTGCCCATATCTTCTGTCAAGCCCCGCACTCTGGAATCTGAAATACTCAGTCAGATCCAGAGTATGACAGGTTTTGAGGGAATAGCATCCGATATGGTATCCTGCAACAGCAGGTTCAGGGGCATCATTTTGAATCTTCTTGGCAGAACGGTTATTGTTGATAATATGGATTCGGCCATCCAGATGGCAAGGCGTTTTGGTTACTCTTTCCGCATTGTAACCAGGGATGGCGAGCTTTTGAATGCCGGCGGTTCCATCACCGGCGGCAGTCAGTCGTCCAAGCTGTCCAGCCTGCTTAGCAGGCATAGGGTGATAAAGGAGCTTGAGGGCAAAATAAGAACTGCCGGTAAGCGTCAAAAAGAATTGGACGGAGAGATCGGTGCAGTCGAACAGGAAAACAAGCAGATCACCGAACAGCTGGAAGCAAGCAGGAAGGTTCTTTCTGATTTGGAACTGATAAGGCTGAGGGATGAGAGCCATGTTGCAAGATTATTGGAAAGCATAAAGCGTCTGACGGCCAGAGTGGAGATGCTGAGACAGCAGGAGCAGGAGATTGAAGGAAATATCCTGAAGGTTGAGAACGAAAGTGCTCTTGAAGCCGAAAACACCCGCAGAATAGAGGAAGAGATCCAGGCTTTGAAGGATCTGATCCGGTCCCAGCAGATAAAGAACAAGGACGAGCAGGACAGACGAAACCTGCTCCACACAGATATAAATGATTATAGGGTTTCGGTTAATTCCATAGCTGAGAGTATCCAGAACATGAAGGAACAGCTTGCCCAGCTCAAGGAGGAGCAGGGCAGTATTACAGGAAATCTGGAAAAACGTGAGGCTGATCGGAAACGAAACCTGGAGCGTATTGAGGAGTTAAAGGCCTCAATTGCAGGAGTTCAAGAAAAGATACGCGGCATGAAAGAGGAGAAGACCGGCCTTGAATTAAAATCCGAAAGCATTTCTGAAGAAATAAGGGTGCTGGAGGAAGAATTATCGGGCATGCTTGATGCCGTAACCAGTCATAATAACACTATCATGACCTTACAGGAGGGAATGGGAAGGCTGGAAGCCAGAAAAGCCAAAATGGAGGCCGAACTGGAAACCATTCAGAACAGGCTTTGGGACGAGTATGGATTGACTTACGGAAATGCTGAGCCTCTGCGGCAGGAAATTACAAATATCAGAGCAACCCAAACCAGGATTTCTGAGCTTAAGGCTGAGATCCGGGATCTTGGTCCGGTGAACGTGGCTGCCATAGAGGACTACGCAAGGACTAAGGAACGGTATTCCTTCATGCAAACACAGCGTGATGACCTGGTTAAATCAGAGGAAAAGCTAAACCGTGTCATTCATGAAATCACTCAGGTGATGAAAAAGCAGTTTGTGGAGCAGTTTGCTCTGATCAACCGTAATTTCAACATTGTTTTCAGAGAACTGTTCGAGGGAGGCCATGCCGAAGTACAGCTTACTGATGAGGAAAACGTGCTTGAAAGCAATATAGACATTATCGTTCAGCCGCCGGGCAAGAAGCTCCAGAATATGCTTCTTCTCTCTGGAGGGGAGAAGGCAATGGTAGCCATTGCGCTGATCTTCGGCATTTTGAGGATGCGTCCAGCCCCATTTTACATCCTGGACGAGATTGAGGCATCCCTGGATGATGCCAATGTCTATAAATTTGCCGATTATATCCGGCAATACACCGACAAGGCTCAATTCATTGTAATCACCCACCGAAAAGGCACCATGGAAGCTGCCGACACCCTGTACGGTGTTACCATGCAGGAACACGGTGTGTCCAAGGTGGTGTCCCTGAGGCTGGATGAGAGCCTTGAAAGAAATGCGGGATGACACGGTCACAAAACATCTGATGCCATACAATAACAGGAGGAAAACCATGGGTGTATTTGATAAACTAAAGAACGGTCTAAAAAAGACAAGGGAATCCATTGCCAATAGAATCGACCAGGTGCTGGTATCCTTCGGAAAGGTGGACGAGGAACTTTTTGAAGAGCTGGAAGAGATCCTGATCACTTCAGACGTAGGGGTGGAGACCTCTGTGGGTATCATCGACCAGCTCAGAGCCATGGTTAAAAAGGAAAAGATCACCACCGCCGAGGGTGTAAGGGAAGCTATCAGGCAAATCATTTCAGAGAAATTAAGCCATGAGCAAACTGGCCTGAACCTTTCCACCAGGCCTTCTGTCATTGTGGTTATAGGTGTCAATGGAGTTGGCAAGACCACCTCCATCGGGAAGATTGCCCACATGCTCAAACTTCAGGGCAAAAAGGTGCTGGTGGCAGCTGCTGACACATTCCGTGCCGCGGCCATCGACCAGCTGGAGGTATGGACGAACCGTGCCGGAGTAGGTCTTGTCAAGCATTCGGAGGGTGCGGATCCTTCCGCGGTAATCTTTGATGCCATCCAGTCTGCCAGGTCAAAAGACGTGGATGTGCTGATCTGTGATACCGCCGGACGGCTCCATACAAAGAAGAACCTGATGGAAGAGCTTAAAAAGCTGTTCCGTATTATCAACAGGGAACTTCCCCAGGCCGATGTTGAGACTTTGCTGGTGCTTGACGCCACAACGGGTCAGAATGCGGTATCCCAGGCCAAGACCTTTTCAGAGGTTTCACAGCTGACAGGGCTGATTCTGACCAAGCTTGACGGCACAGCAAAGGGCGGAATCATCTTATCCATCAAGGATGAACTCAATGTACCCGTGAAATTTGTGGGTGTGGGTGAGCAGATGGATGATCTGCAGCCCTTCATACCCCAGGATTTTGCTGAAGCCCTGATGGGTGATTGATGGGCTGGCCGGTATGCTGACCTTCGGAGGAACTGAAAGCCTTTTTCTGTTCGGTTTCCCCATCATGGTTCAGCAGATGGGCATGCCCATCCTCAGTGATATAGAATCGGGTACCCAGGCCATTATCTATCAGGCCGGCAAGGCCACTGGATATACAATCCTCCAGGCACTCCTGCACCAGTTCAGGTTCCATATTGGCATCCCTTGCAAGGCCGTTAACGGTACGGAAGGCATATTCGCTGTTGGACAATGTCTCCAATACCTTTATCTTGCTGGTTTCGATCTGGTCGGCCTTCCCATGGCCGGGTTGCGGATTATTGGTGTCTTCGGCGTCCCAATCGCCGCTGCCGGTTTTATCTATCTCAGTGTGCTTTAAAATAACCGGCCGTAATTCAGTCTTAACGGCCTGGACATCTTCCTCCACCTTGTTCACCCTTTCCAGGACTTTGTTTGAGATTCCTCTGATAAAGGCCTTTGAGGAGGCTGAAGCAATAACGCAAAAACCTGCAAACACCACCAGTTTGATGGGATCTGTTTCGGATTCCCTGACTATATTGCTGGATATCATATTGAGGAACAGGGGAACCAGAAATGATGCGGCAACCCCTGTAATCAGGGATTTCAGAAGATCAGAAACCACGGGTCCGGAACCTTTCTTATTCTTACCGGGATGGCTGTATATGAAGTTTACCACCCCGCCCAGCAGGCCGAAAAGAATCATTACAAGAAACAATCGAAGCGTATGATCCATAAGAATATTCCCTGTGAAAGCATTTCTAATACAGTGTAGTCACAAGGCTCTTTTCCTGTGAATAACACATGGTTGTTTTTCCGGCTTAAGGGGCTATATTTTTAAGCATTAAGCCAGTAAAATTTAAAAACTTCTTGACATTAGTTTGATATCAAACTATAATTAGCTTATGATTGATAATGTACTGACTCTGATATCAGCCATAAGAGACCGGTCTAACCGGTTCATCGTAGAACGGATGAAGCAGCAGGGGCTTCATGGGCTGGTTCCGTCGCATGGCACCATTTTGTACAATCTCTTTATTCAAAAGGAAATGTCCATGACGGATCTTTCCCGGGTGACCGGAAAGGATAAATCAACCGTAACGGCCCTTGTCAATAAATTGCTGGCCATGGGGTATGTGACCAGAAAGAGGGATCCCGAGGACCTGAGAAGCTATTGTGTTTCCCTGACCCCAAAAGGGGCAGCCATGGAGAAGGATTTTTTTCAAATCTCAGAGGATCTCATGGCCATTATATACAATGGAGTTTCTGCGGAAGAGCAAAAGTTGCTCATTACTCTCCTTAACAGAATAAAGGACAATTTTTAACTCCCTGGTGTTTCAACCTGTCAGCCGTATCGGCTGCGATTGTGTGGCTCTTGCAACCTAATAGTTTTATATCAAACTAAATTCAGCCTGTTCTGCCATGGGCGGGGTGGCTGGAATAATGATAAAAAGGAGGATGGATGAAGTGGAAATTTCTTATGAAGTTTTGGAAAAAGAGATTATGGGAGCCCTGGGTGAGAGTGGGATCATGGTACTTGCCACCAGCGCAGGTGGCCGCGTAACAGCACGGAGTATGAGCTGTATATTCAATGGATTGAGGATTGCCTTCCAAACTGATAAAACATCTACAAAAATGAATCAGATCAGGGAAAACTCCCGGGTAGCCCTATGCGCCAGTAACATTCAGATCGAGGGAAAAGCAACTGTTTTGGGACATCCTTATGAGATCCCATGGTTTAAGGAAAAATTCGCAAGGCTTCATCCCGGTTCCTTTAAAGCCTACTCTGGACTTGAAGATGAATGCGTAGTCGAGGTGGAACCGAGTCTGATTACCCTGTGGAAATACCGCAAGGATAATGACAAGCCTTATATTGACCAACTCAACGTGGCTGAAAGAAAGGCCAGCCGGAAATATGTTACGCTGGCCGAAGAGTAGCAGACCCAGGAGGCTAGTGCAGACGCTTTTCCAACTGTTGGTATATCATTTCTTCGGTCATACCTGTTGCGATTATTACCGGGGCACGGGTCACGGTATCATGAAAACCCATGAAATTATCGTTCATTCCTGAAAGAATAACGGCGTCGTAGTCTTTGTCTTCAACCTGCGTTGCGGCATTGAAACCGATCCTTTCAACATGGTATCCCTTTTCAGCAAGATAATCGCTGACCCTGTCCAATCCTTCCTGAACTGCAATCCTTCGCATGGTTAACCTCCTATGGGATTATGTTTGTTGGCGCACCACATGAACCGTGTGATGCCGGCCTTAATTATTATGCCCTAAGTATCCAAAAGGTATTCTCCTGCTCTTGCCACGCTATCTGTCGTGTTTCTTTTCCTTGACAATTCCATACCTTGGAGTATAATCTAATTATTAAATATTTAACAATCATTCCGAACGGGGATGAAACAGTGAATTAAACACCGGATGAAGGTTGAGGGAGAGATGCTGCCCGTCAGCACACCGAAGGAGTTACACTCTCAGGTAAACAGACCTTGACCTGACGGAACTCTGGAGAGACCGATTTGGCGCCGAAGGGGCAAGTTCTGATATGGAACGTATCTCTCAGGCAAAAGGACAGAGTGAGACATGAGTTAATATGGCCGGATCATGTAAAAGCCATACTATTGCAGCTTATATCTGCAAGTCAAACGCTTGTTTGCCTTTTTCCTTTTTGTAAGCAGGGAACGATTTCCGTAAAGGACTCCTTGCTCTGGTGCTCGTCCGGTATAATTTATTTTAAGAAGGTGGTATTATCATGGCAAAAATTATCGTAACCGATAAGATGGCTCCCAATGGCATTGAATACCTTAGAAGCAAGGGCTTCGAGGTCGACACTCCTTTTGGAATATCTAAGGAAGAGCTCGTAAAGATTATCGGTAGCTACGACGCAATCATCGTAAGAAGTGCCACAAAAGTAAAGGGTGAGGTGCTGGATAAAGCAGTGAACCTGAAGGTAGCCGGGAGGGCAGGCAACGGAGTGGATAATATTGATGTGGCAGAGTGTACCAGGCGTGGCATTACCGTTGTCAATACACCCGAGGGTAACACCAATGCGGCTGCTGAACTTAGTGTCGCTTTGATTTTTTCAGTATTCAGAAATGTCCCCCAGGCTCATCACGCTGCTAAAAACAAGGACTTCAGAAGAAGCAAGTTCATTGGAGAGGAACTGGAAGGAAAGACTGCAGGTGTTATTGGCCTTGGTAAGATTGGCTCTATAGTGGCTAAAAAACTCAAGGGTGTGGGCATGAAAGTTGTGGGATATGATCCCTATATCTCCGATGAGAGGGTCAGCCAACTGGGTATTACGCGCATTGAAAACCTTGATGACCTTTTGAAGATTGCTGACGTGATCACCATTCATATACCCAAATCCCCTGAGAGCAAAAACCTTATTGGCAGGCGTGAACTTGCCCTGTGCAAGAAGGGTGTAAGGATTGTCAATGTAGCCCGTGGAGGTATGATTGATGAGGAAGCCCTTTATGATGCCATAGTGTCCGGTCATGTGGCAGGGGCGGCCCTTGACGTGCAGGAAGTTGAACCCAACTTTAACAAAGCGCCTGAGGAGCAGGAGTATGAAAACAAGCTTCTTGAACTGGATCAGGTTATCTTTACACCTCATCTTGGCGCTTCCACAAAGGAGGCTAATCTGAACTGCTCATTGGGCGTTGCAAAACAGGTTGAGGCTGTTTTAAACGGAGAACTGGTATCAGCGGTCAATATGCCCCATATTTCCGGCGATCTGAACGAGCTCAAGCCCTTCATAAGTCTCGGTGAAAAACTGGGCGGTATTTATTTCCAGGCAGAGAAAGAAAGAATACAGAAAATTGAAATCATATATAGCGGTGATTTGGTGAATGTGGACACAAAACCCATTACCCTTTCGGTGGTCAAGGGCTTACTTGCCACCATCATGAATTCTGATGTGAATTATGTAAACGCGATGATGAAGCTCGACGAGATGGGTATTGAACTTGTTGAAGGCAAATCCAGCACCCTTGATAAATACACCAATCTGATCACCGTGAAGATCCAGCGCAAAGACAGGACTCTGTCCGTGGCGGGAACCGTGTTTGGCAAGGACAGCATAAGGATTGTGGACTTCTTTGGCTACCAGTTGGATTTTGAGCCGACCCAATATGTAATCGCTCTGCAGAATATGGATGTTCCCGGGATTATCGGTAAGGTCGGAACCCTACTGGGTGAGAACAATATCAATATTGCGGCAATGCAGTGGAGCCGGAACAGCAAGGATGGCAAGGCAGTATCCTTTGTCAGCGTGGACAGCGATATCTGCGACGACATTCTCGACAAACTTCGTTCCATCGACGGTATTCTGAAAGCCTCAAAGCTTTATTTCTGATCTGTAGGTTACATAAACATGTGAAGATCCGGTTTGGGTACATAAGGATTCCCAGACCGGATTTTTTTGTTGTATGGAGGCAGGGCATGAGGCTGAACCATGGGCTTCCGGTTTCCGTTTATGGTATAATATGACTATATAGCTATTGGAGGTGTTGTCATGGATAAGCATTTAAAAGCTGTTATGATGAAAAGAACTGAAAGGACCATGGAGAATCTTCGGAAAAACAGAATGCAGGCCTGGTATGTGGAATCCCGGGAAGAGGTTGTACCCCTGCTGGAGACCCTGATTAAGGAAGGCGACACAGTGGCATGTGGAGGATCTGTAACCCTTTTTGAAACAGGGGTTATAGATCATTTACGCTCAGGGCGTTACATATTCTATGATCGATATGAGAAAGGTCTGACACCGGATCAGATTACCGAAGTTTTTCGTAAGAGCTTTTCGGTTGATGCTTACCTGACCAGTACCAATGCTGTTACAGAAAACGGGGAACTCTTCAATGTGGACGGCCGGGGTAATCGGGTAGCTGCAATGATATATGGTCCGGATAATGTTATCGTAATCACCGGATGGAATAAAATTGTTACGGATCTTGAGGAGGCCATCAACCGCCTCGAACGGATTGCAGCTCCGGCAAACGCTGTACGTCTTTCCCGCAAAACACCCTGCGCGGAGACCGGCTTTTGCCAGGACTGCAGAAGCCCGGACAGGATATGCAGCAGTTATGTGATTTCCAGGCAGCAGCTTGTTCCTGACCGGATAAAGGTGATCATAGTGGGAGAGGAACTGGGATACTAATACGGCACAAAGGCTTCAGGCATTATTGAGGGGCGTTTTGAGTATGTATGGAATAGACGAGGACAGGAGTGCACACCCATAGGTTCGTTACAAAGGCTTTTTGATCTGAGTCCCGCACTATTAAAACAGGATGAACGGGGAAGTCAGAAATGAAAGAACGAAGCCCTGGGAATGGAAAGGATGCAGTCTATGTGTTATTCCAAACCTGAAGACCTTATTAACAGGGAATTTAGCTGGCTGGAGTTCAACCAGAGGGTGCTTGACGAGGCCGCTGATATAAACAATCCGCTGCTGGAAAGGCTTAAGTTTCTGGCCATTGTCAGCTCAAACCTTGATGAGTTCTTCATGGTTCGTGTAGGTTCCCTCAATGACCAGATCAATGCGGGCTTCAGCAGGCCTGACGCAACGGGACTCACCCCTGCCGCTCAATTGGAGAAGATCGCCCGGCGGACAAATATAATGGTAGCCGAAGAATACTGCCTGTGGAGCAAAAAACTTGTTCCTGAACTCAGGGATAAAGGCATTAATATACTATCCCCGGGAGAACTGGATCAGCTTCAGACAGATTATCTGTCCGATTATTTTGACAGTGTTATCTATCCGGTATTGACACCCATGGCTGTGGATCCTGCCCGGCCCTTCCCCCTGATCCAGAATAAGACACTGAATATCGGTGTGCTGATCCATAACAGTGTGCCAGATGAGGAAGATATCTTTGCTACAGTCCAGGTGCCTCCGATTTTCTCCAGGTTGGTGGAGTTGGAGGGATCCGGGAAAAAGACCTTTATCCTTATGGAAGATGTTATTTCCATGTTCATTGACAGGCTTTTTGTGGGGAGAAGAATTAAGGCTGCCTGCGCATACAGGGTGACACGGAACGGAGATCTGGCTATTGACGAGGATGAGGCCGAAGACCTTCTGATTGAAATAGAGAAATCTCTCAAACAAAGGATCCGGGGTCAGGCGGTAAGGCTTGAGGTGTCCAGGGGATCAAGCGAGATTCTGATGAAGATTTTGCAGAGAAAACTGGAGCTTAAGGAAGACTATGTGTATCTGGTTGACGGCCCGCTGGATCTGACATTTTTGTTGGAACTATATAAAGTCGAAGGGCTTGATGAACTAAAATATAAGCCCTATGTTCCGCAGATCCCAAAATACCTTGCCGGCGGCAGGGATATCTTTGAAGCCATAAGAGAAAGGGATATCCTGTTGCATCATCCCTATGAATCCTTTGAGCCAATAGTGGCCATGATCCGGAAAGCCGCCCGGGATCCCCGTGTTCTGGCAATAAAGCAAACCCTATACCGTGTCAGCGGTAAATCACCTATTATAAGAGCCCTTGCAGAGGCTGCCGAGCAGGGGAAACAGGTGGCGGTGCTGGTTGAACTGAAGGCCAGATTTGATGAGGAAAACAACATTCATTGGGCGAAAAGCCTGGAAAAAGCAGGCTGTCATGTTATATATGGCTTGGTGGGACTGAAAACCCACTGCAAGATAACCCTGATTGTCAGAATGGAAGAAAGTGGCATAAACCGGTATGTTCACCTGAGCACAGGAAATTATAATGATGAAACTGCAAGGATATACACCGATATCGGACTTCTCACCTGCAATAAGCACATAGGGGAGGATGCCTCAACGGTTTTTAATGCCCTCACAGGGTTCTGTGAAAAACCGCGCCTTAATAAGCTGGTAATTGCACCCACCATGCTGCGGAAACACTTTAACTACCTGATTGACCGAGAAATAAGAAATGCCCTTGAGGGAAGGCCGGCCTACATCAAGGCAAAGCTGAATTCCCTGGTGGATTCTGATATCATTGGACGGCTCTATCGGGCATCAGCCGCAGGCGTAAAGATTGAGTTGCTTGTACGCGGTATGTGCTGCTTAAAACCTGGCCTTGAGGGGATCAGTGAGAATATTCAGGTGAGAAGTATTGTAGGCCGGTATCTGGAGCACAGCAGGATCTACTGCTTTTGCAATGGCGGCAACGAGGATGTGTTTATTTCAAGCGCGGACTGGATGGAAAGGAATATGGACCGGCGCGTGGAACTTTTGATCCCTGTTGAGGATCAGGAGGCTAAAAAACGGGTTCGCCATATTCTTGAGATTTATCTTAATGATAATGTCAAGGCAAGGCGCCAGCACAAGGATGGCAAATATTCTCTGCCCCCCTCTCCGGAGGATGAAAAGAGGCTGAGTGCCCAGGATTATTTCATGGAAGAAGCACTGGCCAATAGTCCGGGTAAGCCCCGTGAGACTATGAAGAGTTTGTTTCAGCCTGTCACAACCCCACCCATGGAAAAGGATGTCTGTGATATCTGATCTCCAGGCGGGAGATCGCTTCGTCATTTCACCCCGTGCTATGATATTCTTGAAATGAGATGCGGGACTATAGGTTGGACTCCTCCAGTCTGGCTATGCGGCCCTTATTTTATCTTAACTTATGCCGTTTCGCATCAGAATGTCATTGTGAACCCAGCTAAGAAGAGCGTGTCAATCTTGGTGGTAATGCGAAAAAACCGGTTGACTGGATCGAAAACAGTATGATAAAGTAGCAAAAAGTCGTACTGCTAAAGGAGGCACTAAATATGCAATCTGGCTTATTTCCGATAACGGATTACAAGCCGTGCATGAGCATACGGGAAACTGAAGTAGCAATCAAGTATGTTAAAGATCTTTTTGAACGTACTTTAGCTGAGGTATTGAACCTGACCCGTGTATCGGCACCCTTGTTTGTCTGTCCCAAAACCGGCCTGAACGACAATCTAAGTGGGGTTGAGAGACCGGTATCTTTTGATGTCAAGAATATGAACGGGAGCGTTGTTGAGATCGTACAGTCCCTGGCCAAATGGAAGCGGGCTGTCTTGAAAAGATACGGTTTTTCGGCAGGAGAGGGTATATATACCGATATGAATGCCATCAGAAGAGATGACGAATTGGACAATCTCCATTCCATATATGTTGACCAATGGGACTGGGAGAAGATTATCAGACCTGAAGACCGCAACATAGAAACCCTTATGGCTACTGTCCGTGATATATTTTCAGTGTTCAGAAAAGTGGAGGATATGGTCTGTGAAAGATATCCTTTCCTGAAAAGGCAGTTGCCTGATAGCATATACTTCATTACTTCACAGGAACTGGAGGATCTCTATCCCACGCTTTCCCCAATGGAACGGGAAGAGAGGATTGCCAGGGAGAAAAAAGCTGTGTTTATAATGAAGATAGGCGGTGTATTGAAGTCGGGAAGCAGCCATGGTAGTCGAGCCCCTGACTATGATGACTGGGAGCTCAACGGGGACATTATTTTCTGGTATCCAGTTTTGAACAGGGCTGTAGAGATGTCTTCCATGGGAATAAGGGTGGATGCAGAGACCCTGGAAAAACAGCTGAAGCTGTCGGGTTGCGAAGACCGGAGGAACCTTCCATACCACAGGGATGTTCTTGAGGGAAGACTTCCCTTGACGGTGGGCGGCGGAATCGGACAATCCAGGATATGCATGTTCTTTCTCGGCAAGGCTCACATTGGCGAGGTACATTCCTCGGTCTGGCCTGAGGATATGGTGGACGCCTGTGAGAAGATGGGGATACAGCTGCTGTAAGTTTAACAACTCCCCAATGGGATAACCTGTAACAATAAAGCTCATGAGTATGATTCATGGGCTTTTTCAATATGATATTAGTGAGAAGCACGAAGCTATCGAATTATATTGAGGTAAGAGGTGAGAACCTCTCACTTCTGCTTAGCATACGCTGGTAAAGGCGTGATACAACAAATTGGAGGTATTGGATGTCAGAAAACCGAGCAAGGCACATGTTTCCAGGCGGGAATACCAGTTTGGGTTTTTTCAGCTATTATGACCATATCCTTCCCCAGGAGCAGGCAAGCAGGATCTATGTTATTAAGGGTGGACCGGGAACAGGAAAGTCCAGGTTTATGAAGACGATCGCCCATGAAATGCTGAGCAGGGGATATAGAGTGGAGTTCATGCATTGCTCTTCCGACAGCAATTCCCTTGACGCTATTCTGATACAGGATCTGAAAGTGGCCATGATGGATGGCACAGCCCCCCATGTGATAGATCCGAAGCATCCCGGCGCTGTAGATGAGATACTGAACTTCGGGGCGTTTTGGAATGAGGAAGGGATCAAAAATCATAAGAAGGAAATATTTGAGGACAGCCGTGAGATCAGCCGACTGTTTTCCAGAGCATATGGTTATTTAGGTGCCGCCCATGGTATCTATCAGCAAAGCGCTTCCATTTATGCCCGTGCTTTGGAGAGAGGAAAGCTCAACCGGATGATTTTAAGCCTGGAAAAGGAGCTGTTTGCCGATGCAGATAGTACAGGCGAACCTGGCCGGGAACGCTCCCTTTTTGCAAGCGCCATTACCCCTGAAGGGTACGTCAATTATTTGGATTCCCTGCTAAACCTGGGTACGGTGTACCAGATAAGGGGGGATATGGGCACCGGTGAGGAAGAAATCCTGGTGAGGCTGCGGAACCGGGCTCTTACCTGCGGCTATGATGTGGAGGGTTTCTATTGCGCATTAAATCCCCGCAAGCTTGAGCACCTGATCATACCCGGGCTGGATGCTGCCATAACCACCTCCAATTCCTATCACCACTGTAGTACTGGCGCCACCAGAACTATTGACATGATGGATCTGATGGATCCGGGGCTTTTGAAACGTCACCAAAGTGAACTTGAGGAGAACCGGACTGTGTTTGATGGAGTGATGTCTGTGGCCCTGGGGAGCATCAGGCAGGCCAAGGAAAACCACGACAGACTGGAGAAATACTATATTCCCTATATGGATTTCAAGGCTATGGACGCATGCTGCCAGGAGATTCTCCATCGCCTGACCGAAAAGGGAAGCGAGCAGTGAGAGAAAAGAGCCCTGAAGCCGCTTTTTCCAATTTTTTAAATGGTGCAGAGCGTGTGAAAATATGAAGTTTCACATGCTTTCAGGGATCCCGTAAAGCCCGGTCGCTGTGCTGCACGTCTGCGAAACATCGGTATGTCATCGCGAGTGAAGCAATCTCTGAAATCGCCTCTTTCTTCACGTCCTTGACTGGCATATGAGCCTGTGGTACAGTGGGCTGAGAAATTCAATCGCAATTGGGGGAAATAAATTGAGCTACAATCTTGGGCTTATTTCCTTAGGGTGTCCTAAGAATCTGGTGGACAGCGAGATAATGCTTGGAGCGTTTAAGGAAAAAGGTTTTGTCCCCGTTGAGGATCTTTCACAGGCGGATGCTATCATTGTTAATACATGCGCATTTGTTGGAGATGCGAAGGAGGAGGCCATTGTCAGCATTCTCGAAGCTGCCAGACAGAAGGAGGAAGGGCGGCTTAGGGCATTGGTGGTTACCGGCTGCCTTGCACAGAGATACCGTGAGGAGATTATCAGTGAAATACCCGAAGTGGATCTGGTTTTCGGGACCGGAAGTATTACCCGGGTGGCGGAGCAAACAAAGGCCTTTCTCGATGGAGAACTTTTGGAAAACCGTATATGGTGTGATATTCCCAATACAGTTGACTATCTTGACAATACCAGGGTTTTGAGTGACAACAAGCCCTATGCATACCTCAAGATTGCCGAAGGCTGCAGCAATAACTGTACCTACTGCATAATCCCAAAGCTCAGGGGGCCATACAGGAGCAGGCCTGTTGAAAACATTCTGAAAGAAGCTGAGTTCCTGGCAGCACAGGGAAAAAAGGAAATAGTCCTCATCGCGCAGGATGTCACTTTTTACGGCACCGATCTGTATGGAGAAAAAAGGCTGGTAGAATTAATCAGAGCCCTCAGCGGCATAGAGGAAATCCGATGGATACGCCTGCTGTATTGCTATCCTGAACTTATAGATGATGCCCTTATCCAGGAGATGAAGGGTAACAGCAAGCTGGTATGCTATATGGATATCCCTGTCCAGCATATTTCGGAGAGCATACTCAGAGCCATGGGCAGAAGAGGTTCGGGTCAATACATAGAATCCCTTCTCAAGCATCTGAAGAAGGAAATACCCCATATCGCGTTAAGGACATCCCTGATATCGGGTTTTCCGGGTGAGACCGAAGATGATCATCAGAAGCTGAAGGAATTTGTGGAGAAGGGATATTTTCAGCATCTTGGTGTATTTGCCTATTCGCGGGAGGAGGGTACACCTGCCTACAGGATGAAGGATCAGGTGCCCGCAAGGATTAAAACGGCCAGAAGAAAAGCCCTCATGGAAGCACAGCAGGAAAATGTGGCCCGTTTTAACGGTTCGCGAATTGGCAAAACTTATGATACAATTATTGATGGAGTGGCAGAGGATGGTATTTTCTATTTGGGTCGGACCTATATGGAAGCACCTGAAATAGATCCAGTGATATATGTGGCTTCATCACACCCTCTTGATATAGGAGATGTTGTAAAGGTTAAGATGCTTTGCTGCGACGAGTACGACTTGATCGGAGAGGTAACAGGGGATGAATCTTCCAAATAAATTAACGCTTTCGAGAATACTGGCAACGCCCGTTTTCCTTTTCTTTCTTGTTCCGGGATGGTTCGGACAGTTTCTTGGTCTGGATCAATGGGGCAGGTATGCAGCCGCCGCTATCTTTGTTCTGGCCTCCATCACCGATCTTCTGGACGGAATGATCGCAAGAAAACAAAATTCTGTTTCAGAACTGGGTAAGTTCCTAGATCCCATAGCGGATAAGCTCCTGGTTACCACGGCGCTGGTGGCCATGGTTATGACAGATAACCTGTCGGTGTGGGCAGTAGTTATTATTATCTCCCGTGAATTCATTGTGACCGGGATACGTGTTGTTGCTGCCGGTCAGGGTATCGTTATAGCCGCCGGCAAACTGGGCAAGATAAAAACAATCTTTCAGATCATTGCCATTGTGGCTATTCTCATTCATGATTTTCCTGTCTCACTCATACTTCCCTGGCTTCCTGTAGGGGATATCTGTATGGCCATAGCCGTTGTTCTCACAGTGGTTTCGGGTATTGATTATGTTGCGAGAAATGCGTACATAATAAAAAAGAACGGCAAATAGGGAGCAATTCCTGTTGCGTCTCATGGATTTTGCTTTACATGGCAACCTTTGTATGCTAAAATACAACAGTATAATTAACCGATGACTCGGTTTTTGGTTACTCCGGCCACTTACTGGGCATTCGGCTTTTAAAAGAAAGGAGTTATTAGCAATGGACAAACAGTTAAAACAGGATATTATAGCAAAGTATGCTACTCACGAGGGGGACACCGGCTCTCCGGAGGTTCAGGTGGCTCTTCTTACAGAAAGAATCAATCATCTCACAGAACACCTGAAGATCCATAAAAAGGATCACCACTCCAGAAGAGGACTGCTGAAGATGGTTGGTCAGAGAAGAGGGCTGTTGAACTACTTGATGAAGAAGGACATTACCCGGTATCGTGAACTAATTGCTAAACTTGAAATCAGAAAATAAATGGGCGGGTTTTCCGCCCATTTTTATGACATAATATAAATACCCGCTTAATTTAATCACGGGCAACAGAAGATCAGAGAAGATGATTCCAATATGGAATCCTGTTCCCTGACCTTTTGTCCCTGATTAAATTAAGTGCAAAGCATAAACCGGAACCCCCATTTTATTTGGATGGATTATACGGGATGTGCCATGCGCAAAGCGGGGAAAAAGAGAAGGAGAATTCGTATTATGAAAAAAGTATTTAGCTTGGAAGTTGCAGGCAGAACACTTTCGGTTGAAGTCGGGCAGTTTGCCCAGTTGGCTAATGGCGCTGCGATGGTTCGCTATGGCGACACCGCTATTTTATCCACAGCTACCATGTCAAAGCAGCCCCGGGAAGGGATAGACTTCTTCCCCCTCAGCGTCGATTATGAGGAAAGGCTGTACTCGGTGGGAAAGATTCCCGGCGGGTTTATCAGGAGAGAAGGCAAGCCTACCGAGAAAGCCGTCCTGACGGCACGGGTCATAGACAGGCAGATGCGCCCCCGTTTCCCCAAAGATCTTAGGAACGATGTATCCATAGTGAATACAGTTCTCTCTGTGGATCAGGACAACTCTCCTGAATTCGCGTCCATCATCGGTACCGCTGTAGCTCTGTGTATTTCAGATATACCGTTCAATGGTCCGGTTGCCGGTGTCATCCTTGGCCTGGTAGATGGAGAGGTCGTAATCAATCCCAATACCGAGCAGCGATTAAAAAGCGAAATGTATGTCACTCTTTCGGCTGATATGGAAAAGATAATCATGATCGAAGCAGGAGCCAATCAGGTCACTGAAGAGGTTATGCTGGATGCTATCAAGAAGGGCCATGAAGAAATCAAACGAATCATCAGCTTTATTGACGATATTGTCAAAGAGGTTGGAAAACCCAAGGTGGAGTATGAGCCCTATGTTGTTCCCGATGAGATATGGAATACAGTTTATGAAATGGCCTGGGAAGACATGAAGGCGGCCATGATGAACGACGATAAGGCCGTCAGGGATTTGAACGTGGACACGGTTTGCAATGCGGTGCAGGAAAAACTGGCCGAAACCTTCCCTGAGCAGAAGCAGGAAATAGCCGATGCTCTGTACAAGCTGCAAAAGAAAGTGGTCAGAACCCTGATCCTTGATGAAGGCAAGCGGGTAGACGGAAGAGGGCTGATGGAAATCCGCCCGTTGCATTCCGAGGTGGCTCTCCTTCCAAGAACCCATGGTTCGGGACTATTCCAGCGCGGGCAGACCCAGGTGCTCACCAATGTTACCTTGGGACCGATGGGGGATGTCCAGACTCTTGATGGTGTTGATATTGAGGAAACAAAACGATATATGCACCACTACAATTTCCCGGCCTATAGTGTGGGAGAGGCAAGACCTACCAGAGGCCCCGGCAGGCGTGAGATCGGGCATGGAGCTCTGGCAGAGCGGGCACTTGAACCCGTCATCCCCAGTGAACAGGAATTCCCATATGCCATCCGTCTTGTTTCCGAGGTCTTGATGTCCAATGGTTCAACCTCACAGGGTAGCGTGTGTGCCAGCACCCTGGCACTCATGGATGCGGGTGTTCCCATTAAAGCACCGGTTGCCGGTATCTCCTGCGGTCTTGTAGTAGACGAGGACAATCCGGAAAGGTTCGTAACCTTTATGGATATTCAGGGTATAGAAGACTTTTTCGGCGATATGGATTTCAAGGTGGCTGGAACCAAAAATGGTATCACTGCCATTCAGGTGGATATCAAGGTGGACGGCCTGAGCTATGAGATCATCAGGCAGGCCTTTGAGATCACCAGGAAGGGTCGAATACAGATTCTTGATGAATGCATGCTGCCCACGATTTCCGAACCGCGTGATCATCTGTCTCCTTTTGCACCGAAGATATTCCAGACCAAGATTGATGTGGATAAGATACGCGAGGTTATTGGCCCCGGTGGAAAGGTGATCAATAAAATTATCGCCGAGACCGGAGTCAAGATCGACATTGAGGAAGACGGTATGGTGTATGTGGCAACTCCGGATGAGGAGGCTGGACATAAGGCCATCGCTATTATTGAGGGCATCGCTGGTAATGTTGAGCCGGGTCAGGTATACAACGGCCATGTTACAAGGCTTATGCAGTTTGGTGCCTTTGTTGAGTTCCTCCCTGGAAAAGAAGGCCTGGTTCATATATCCAAGCTGGACACCAAACGCGTGAAAAAGGTCGAAGATGTTGTCAACGTGGGTGACGAGATCAAGGTTAAGGTTATTGAGATCGACAAACAGGGAAGGATCAATCTGTCCAGAAAAGATGTCCTTCTTGATGAAGCCAATAGCAAAGACCATCAGAATAAACAACAGGAATAAACCGGTTCATTGATTCCAGATCATTTAGCCGGATACCAGGGGTCTTTGATGCGGGTTTCCCTTCAAAGGCCAGGCAAGTTCTTGTTACAGTCATTCAGGATACCGGGGTGGTATCCCGATGCTGAGATAAACTGAATACCTTTAACAGAGCAGGTATTATGCGTCAAGTGTCAGAGAATGGGAGTAGAGTCTCTGAACGAAAAACCATGATCCCATGGTTTGCGATATAATACCGCATCCGCTGTTACAAATAAGTCTTTCTTATTTGTGCGAATGAGATTCTGTTAAAAAGGAAGCATGAAAGGAGAGATTTTTTTATGTCCAAAAATCGCAATGCCGTCAAAAGAATTGTTCACGTAAGTCTTTTAATCACCCTTGCCGTTATCATCAGGAATTTCAGCTACTCGTTTTACATAGGTGGTGTCCTGACCACCAGGATCAGTTTTTCCGGTATTTTTACCAGGATGGCAGCTATTCTCTTCGGCCCGGTATATGGCGGACTGGCATCCGGGATCCAGGACGTAATAGGATATCTCTTAAAACCTGAAGGGCCGTTCCTTCCGTGGTTGACCCTGACTGCCATAGCCGGAGGGGTTGTGGCAGGTTTTCTGTGGCGCCTGACCGACAAAACCGACTATTCGAAAGCCGGCAGATACTACCTGCTGTTTTTTGCCTGTATCGGCTTTATTGGAGGAATCAACCAGCTGGTTCTGTCCCAGTGGTCTGAATCGAAATGGGGTCAGTTACTGAAGGGCATGGGAAATAACAAAGACCTGGCATCAATGGGCCTTATAATCTTTGCCTGCATAGGGATTGCCCTGTACCTTCTTAACATGCTCTTAAGGCGCATAAGCGCCAGATGGCAGCTCAATGGGTATTTCTTCAGGGTTCTGTTCGTTGTGGGTATTTCGGGACTTCTGCTAACTACGCTGAACACATGGATACTGCAAATAACATTTCCCGAGCTTGGCCAGATTGATTTTATGGTATTCTGGATCCCAAGGGTCATCAAAGAGGCCTTTGTGGTGATTGTCCAGTCCTATATAATATCTTTTCTCCTTTCTATTTATAACAGGTATTTCAAGTCAGAGCCCGTGTTGAGCAGGTAGCACAAGGTGTGGTGTGAGCCGTCATCAGAACAAACCGTCCCTGCTGTTTAAATTTGCCAAGTAAAGAACAACAGTGGTAGAATAATGGCACTAATCCATATATCGGGTGATGGGTGAAGTATGAAGAAAATGAAGGTACTTTTCGTAGCGGCTGAAGCCGCCGGGCTCATTAAGGTGGGCGGTCTTGGCGACGTGGCCGGAGAACTGCCCCGCAAACTGAAGGAATTGGGTGCCGACGTCTGCCTTGTCATACCCGCACACCAGGAAATCGGTGCAGCCACAAAGGAGATTTCCGAGTTTACTGTTAAGATGGGTAACGAGGAAGAAATCTGTATTCTGAAGGAAGTTCCGGATGCACCGGTGACTACCCTGCTTATCGGTAGCGACCGGTACTTTGGAAGGCCGTCAGTTTATGGTTACAGTGATGATGCTGAGCGTTTCACCTTTTTTTGCCTGGCAGTCTTTCAGTGGATGAAGGATTCTGGGTTCAAACCTGATATCATCCATCTAAATGACTGGCATACGGCGCCCCTGGCCATGCTTGTCAGGGAGAAGGAGGATGAAATCCCTTCTCTGTCAAGTTGTGCGCTGGTTTTCACCATCCACAACCTTGCTTATCAGGGGATTTGCGGACATGAAGTTTTCAGGATCTACGGTGTCAGGGATGCCGCATTTGAGTCTGATGGTGTTGAATACTACGGTGATTTCAATCCCATGAAGGCTGGTATAGGTTATTCAGACAGGTTTAACGCAGTCAGTGTTACCGGAGCCCGTGATATGGCCACAAAGAAATACGGGTACGGACTAGAAGGCTTTATCGGCATACACAAGCGGCGGCTCTCAGGAATATTAAATGGTATTGATCATGATGTCTGGAATCCTGAAACCGATCCGGCTCTCTTCCAGAATTATTCTATTGAAAATCCCGGACCGAAGCGTGAGAATAAAAGGCAGCTGCAGAAACAGCTTGGCCTGGAACCGAAGGGAGTTGCCCTTTGCGGTGTGGTATCCCGGCTGGATCAGATCAAGGGAACCGATCTGTTGATCCCCGCTGCTGAGAAAATTGTAAAGAGCGGGGGACAGTTGGTGATCCTTGGCAAGGGCAGTTCTGCTTATGAACGCACATTAAAAAAACTGGAAAAGGATAATCCTGGCCGTATATCAGTTAATCTTGGTTTTGATGATGGGTTGGCACGGAGAATCTATGCAGCCTCCGATATGTTCCTGATGCCGTCCCGCTATGAACCCTGCGGTATCGGGCAGCTTATAGCCATGCGCTATGGCTCGGTTCCGGTTGTACACAAGGTTGGCGGACTGGCTGACACTGTCCGGGATGAGGCCGCTCATCATGGAGCGGGCACCGGATTTACCTATAGCACCGATTCTGCAAATGCCTTTATCAGAGCTATAGCAAAAGGCCTGAGGATGTTTAAAACTGACCGGGAGGGATGGAAGAGGCTGGTTAAGCGAGCCATGTCTTATGATTCCACCTGGGACAGATCGGCAGAGTCTTATCTGACCTTATACCAGGAAGCACTTACAGAAAGGGCTTTGAGACAGGCCGGAACCAAGCAGGACAGAAAAGATGCAGAAAGCGAAAGGAAGGCAATAACTTGAAACTCGGCAGAATAAGCAAAGCCAAAGTCATAGAGATACTGGATATCCTGGAAGAGACTTATCCGCAGGCAAAATGCGAGCTTAATTACGGGACTCCGTTTCAATTACTGGTGGCCACCATGTTAAGTGCCCAATCCACCGACAGGACGGTCAACCGTGTCACAGAAACCCTGTTTGCACGTTATCCGGATTTGAACAGCTTTTTGTCGCTGACCCAGGAGCAACTGGAGCAGGAGATCAAGGAAATTGGACTCTACCGGAACAAGGCGAAGAATATACTTGCCATGTGCAAGGAACTTACCACCCGGTTTTCAGGTCAGGTGCCCGCCACACTGGAGGATTTGATCACTCTGCCCGGTGTTGGACGAAAGACCGCCAATGTTGTGCTTAGTAACGCCTTTAATATCCCGGCATTTGCTGTGGATACTCATGTCTTAAGGGTTTCAAACAGAATTGGGCTTGCCCGCAGCAACCGGCCGGATCAGACCGAATCACAGCTAACCAGCGTCATTCCGAAAGAAAGATGGATAAAATCCCACCACTTGCTCATATGGCACGGCCGGCGAACCTGCGCTGCAAGGAAGCCAAAGTGTGAGGTTTGTAGTATTTCGTCATATTGCGAATTCTATAAAAAAAATATAGAATAAGAAAAGGATGAAAATTACCAATAAAATTACAAGCACACAGTAAAGTGCAGCCATTTGAGAAGGCCGGAGGACTACAATGCCCAAACGCAGACGAAGAAGAAAAGCCATGCCGAAGGATGCCATATTTGTTCTGGATATTGGAACCAGGACCATTGCTGGTCTTGTTGGTATTCAACAGGGCCATAGCTTTGTAATACGTGCAGCTGAGGTATTGGAGCATGAAGGCCGTGCCATGGTGGATGGTCAGATCCACGACATATCAAAGGTTGTCTCAGGAGTATCCAGGGTAAGGGAACAGCTTGAGGAGCAGGTAGGCTATTCCCTGAACAAGGTATCCATCGCAGCGGCTGGTCGTGTGCTAAAAACCTGCAGGGTAAAGGTGGAAAGGGGTCTGGAAGAAGGCAGGGAGATCGATTCCCACCTGGTAGGCGCCATGGAGATGGAAGCCATCCAGATGGCGCAAATGCAAATTGACAACGCACCTGCCAAAAATGAGGTTGGCCAGTATTACTGTGTAGGCCACAGCGTGGTAAACTATTATCTGAATGGTTATGTCATGTCCAGCCTTATCGGCCATAAGGGTCAAAAAGCCGGTGTTGAGGTTATAGCCACTTTTCTTCCCGAGATGGTGGTGGAGAGCCTGTATACCGTTATGGAAAGGGCCGGCATCGAAGTGACCTGTCTGACACTGGAGCCCATTGCTGCATTGAATGTGGCCATACCAAAAGAGCTTCGCCTGCTGAATCTGGCACTGGTGGATGTGGGTGCAGGCACTTCTGATATTGCAATTACTAAATCTGGCACCATTATAGCCTATGACATGGCTCCCGTTGCAGGTGATGAAGTAACCGAAGCTATCGCTCAGAATTTCCTGGTGGATTTTAATACTGCTGAAAGAATTAAGCTGGAGTTGAGTGCCGGTCAAACCGAAATACAGTTCACCGACGTCCTTGATAATCAGGTTACCATCAAGTCCGATGACGTTGTCAGCACCATCAGGCCTGTTGTTGATCAGTTGGCCGAGACCATCGCCGAAAGGATTCTTGAGTGTAATGGCGGAAAGACTCCAAATGCCATCTTTTTGGTGGGCGGAGGCAGTCAGGCCGCAGGGCTGAGTGATGCCATTGCCGATAAAACTGGCCTTCCTCGGGAACGGGTCGCCGTGCGGGACAGGAATATAGCTAAGAATATAATTATAGAAGGGGATATGCCATCCGGGCCGGAGAGCATAACACCTCTTGGAATTCTGGTAACCACGGGTCTTTTCAGGGGTACCGATTTCTATTTTGTTACCGTCAATGGCCAGACCGTTAAAGTATTCAACTCATACAAGATGCGTGTTGCGGATGTTTTGGCTCTGGCGGGCTTCAATCCGGAACAGCTTATCTGCAAGTCCGGCAAAAGGCTCAGATTTTTCCTCAATGGAGAAAGCAGAACCCTGCCAGGCGGTATCGGAAAGCCCGCCGAGATCATGGTCAATGGCAAGGGGGAGTCGCTAACCGGCATGGTTTCACCGGGGGACAAGCTGTCCGTCATCCCGGCGGAAAACGGAGAAGATGCCAGTGCTGTTTGCGCTGATCTTCTTGTGGAATTCCCACCTGCCACTCTTAAATATAATGGAGAGATCCATTCCATTCCCCAAAAGATAAGGATAAATGGGGAACCTGCTGATGAAGGCACATTAATTAAAGCCAATGATTATGTCGATATATCTATGGACTATACAATATCTGACATTGCCCATAAATTCGGGATAGATTCGGCGCTGCATTCATTTGAAGTAGACGGGAGGAGAGTAGATCCTTCATACATGCTTCAAGGGGGAGAAATAATTGAATGCCGCATTAGGGATCTGCCGGATCCTGGATACGAGTACGCCGAACTGAAGGACCCTGACCCAAAAGAGCCTGAAAGGAATGAGTATGAACAGGAGAAGCCCGAAGGGAAGGAAGCTGAACCAGGTTCGGAAACTGATCAGGACAAGTCTGATTTTTATGAGGAAGTGGCCTGTTCCAATGGTCTGGCGGCATCGGGTGATGGGATAAGCGTGATGGTAAATGGGGAAAGAATTCTGTTGCCGCTAAAAGAAGGCCGAACCATATTTGTTGATATTTTCAACCATATAGACTTTGATCTATCCCAACCAAAGGGGACTATTGTGTTAAAACTTAATGGCAGGGATGCGGGCTATACCGATGCGATTAATGATGGTGATGTTATAGAGATATACTGGCGTGGGTAAAAACTTCGTTTTATCGCAAGGATATGATCCAATCCTGATGGAGGTTCACTTTGGATACATTGGAGAAAAACCAATTCAGAAAAACGCTGGGCAGTTATTTCAGACATGAGGGAACCATTACGAGGTTCGGATGGGTCATCATGGCCATTTTGGTTGTCGAGGATTTCGTCGCCAGGCTGGTCACAACACAGACGGCGGCTGATTTTGCCTTGCTGGCTGTACAGTTGGTTTTATATGCGGGATTCATCCTGATGGGTGTTCTTAAGCTGCGTCAGATCGGTGTAAGAGACCAGGATCAGAGTTCTTTCTACAAGCTCGCAAAATGCTCGGAGATAGTCATCATGACTATCTTCATCAGCCTGATGTATCATGGCTCTGTTTTCTATTTCATCGTACTGCTGCCCATCATCTCCATAATCTTATCCAGGGGGTTTAAGGAATCGGTTCGGTACATCCTGCTGGGGTGGCTGACCCAGATACTTTCGCAGTATGCTGTTATGTTCCTGTTCAGCGACCTGAACCAACAGGGATTCTATAGCAATCCATTTATGCTGTTCATAAGCATAGCAGTGCAATACCTTTTATTTGCTTTTTGCGGTTACATATTAGGTAGTGTTCACAGGGAGTATGTACGGAGCCAGGAGGAAAACCAGATCCTGATCGACCGGCTGGGAGACAAGTATGTACAGCTGGAGCAGGCTAAAAAAGAGATCCAAAGCCAATACGACAAAATCAGTCAAACCAACGAGCAACTGGAGCAGGCCAACAACAGGCTCACCGCAAGCCTTGCCGAATTCTACACCCTTCAGCAGATATCACAGGCCATCAGTTCAATTTTTGATATGAACGAACTATTAAAATTTGTTAATGATGTGATCATCGGTGTCATGGGGGTCTCCCATTCCACCATCGCATTATGCCATGGTCCTCAGAATCATTTAAAGGTGCAGGTTTCCAGCATTTTTGACAAGAAGGAGCTCGCTATAGTTTCAGACTATATTAATAGTGATGTTTTAAAGCCCTCGGCAAAGGATGGCAATTCCATGATAGACAATGATGTCAATCCGGATGAGTATCCATTTACCAGGGGAAGGAAGATACAGTCCCTCATCTGTGTACCGCTGATTGCGAAAGGGAATGTGCTCGGCATTGTTCTCATAGAACATGGCATACCCAATGCCTTTAACAGTGACAATGTAAGACTTCTTGAGATCATCTCCCAGCAGGTGGGAATAGCCATCGAAAACGCCCGGCTGTACCAGCAGATGCATGATCTTGCCACACTGGACGGGCTTACCGGCGCATACAACCGCCTGTATTTTCAGGACAACCTTCAGATCGAATTCAAGAAGGCGCAGGAAGGAAACTATGACCTGTCCCTTCTCATGTTTGACATAGACCATTTCAAGAAGTTCAACGATACCCATGGCCATCTCTTTGGCGACCTGGTGCTTAAGAATACTGCAGCCTACATCATGAAGAAGCTCAGAAAGGAAGATATCTTCGCCAGGTATGGCGGGGAGGAATTTGTCATACTCATGCCCCATACTACGCTGGATCAGATTGTGGAAAAGGCGGAGGATATCAGAAGGGGTATTGGTTCTATGATGATCTCCGACAGAGTGATCAGCGCTTCTGTTACCATCAGTATCGGTGTGTCTTCATACCCCGAGACTGCAGATAATCAGGTGACTCTCATCAAGAGCGCCGATGATGCACTCTATGAAGCTAAGCGACAGGGAAGGAACCGTGTTTGCGTTGCTTGTCCGAAAAGCAGCAAAAAGGCATAAAACGTAAACTCTTTTATGTCAGACGAATTGCATGGGAAACCTATTCGCCTTCACCGAGCACTTTGGCTGCATTCTGTTCTACTATTTCCTGAACCTGCAGCTCTTCGTCGGGTGTCAGCACTTTTTCAAGATCAAGAAGAAGGATGAGCTTGTCGCCCAGCTTCCCAACACCTGAAAGGAATCTATGGTCAAAATCTTTAAGGGTTGGTGGGGTATCCACTATATCCTCGTCATTAATCCTGACGATCTCGGTAACACTATCTACCGTAAAGCCCAGGAGCATGTCATTCATGTTGATAATAAGCACCTTCGTGTTTTCATCATGGGGCTTTTCAGGAAGGCTAAACCTTTTTCTAAGGTCGAATATGGTCAGAACCTTGCCTCTGAGGTTGATAAGCCCTTCTATGAACGGAGGTGTGTTGGGCACCTTGAATACTTCCTGAGGCTTAATTATCTGGAATATCTGGTTTATACTTATACCAAAGTTTTGATCTGCAACGCTGAATTTCACTAGCTGCTGTACTGCCATAGCAGGACACCTCCAATTTCCTTCCTCTCTTTTCTATTTACCCATTAATCATTTGATTTAACATTGAAATCAGGTTCTGTAGGAGCCGTTTATCCTGATATAATCGTTGGTAAGGTCGCATGTCCACATCCTGTCAGCCACGGTACCCTGATTCATGTCAAGGGTGATGACCACTTCCGGAGCCCTGAGTATTTCAAGAGCCGTCTCTTCATCGAAGGGAACACCCGTGCCGTTTTTACAGACCGTGAGATTCCCCAGACTGATATCCAGTTTGTCAGGGTCAAACTCTGCTCCTGAATAGCCGGCTGCTGTGATAATCCTGCCCCAGTTTGCGTCGCATCCGAAGATGGCTGTTTTAACCAGAGGCGATTTGGCTATGGCATTTAGTATCAGATGGGCTGTATTTCTATCCGGGGCATTTTTCACATGGATTTCTATAAGTTTTGTAGCGCCTTCCCCGTCCCTTGCCAGCATCTTGGCCAGCTCGGTGGCCATAGCCCTTAAAGAGTTCTCGAAGGCACTGTAGGCAGGTCCCTCATCATCAATTACCGGATTACCGGCCAGGCCATTTGCCAGGATCAATACCTTGTCACATACGCTGGTATCGCCATCAACAGAAATGCGGTTGAAGGATGAGTCTGCCACGCTTCTGAGGGCTCTGTCCAGCATCTTGCGGCTGATATTGGCGTCGGTTGTTATAACTGATATCATGGTGGCCATGTTGGGATGGATCATACCCGATCCCTTGGCCATACCGCCAATGGTTATGGTGTGCCCTTCGTAATCATAAACCAGGGAAGATTCCTTGGGGAATGTGTCGGTGGTCATGATGGCCTGAGCGGCACTATTGCCACCGTCTGGGGAGAGAGACCTGAAGGCATCTGCCAGACCGGCTTCTATCTTGTTCATATCCAGCCTGTAACCGATGACACCTGTGGAACCAAGAAGCACATCCTCAGCCTCGCAATCGACCAGTTGTGAAACCAGCCTTGCCATTTCAAAGGCATCCCGGTCTCCATCCTCACCAACGCAGGCATTGGCACAACCGCTGTTTATGGCAACAGCCCGTGCAGTGCCACGGCTGGCAACCTTCCTGGACCATTTCAGGGAATGCCCCTTCACCACATTCTTCGTAAATATGCCGGCGCAGGTGGCCGGGACATCGGAAACAACAAGAGCCAGATCCTTTTCACCACTTTTCTTAATACCACATGCCACTCCTGCTGCCTGAAATCCCAAAGGTGCGGTTACTCCAGTTTTTGCCATGATACCATCCTCCAAATCTCCATTTGCTGAAAATCAACAGGCTTTTTTGATTGGTTAGATTATACATTAACCAAAACCGGCAGGCAAGAAGAGGGTTCAGTACAAGAGCGGGCTATAGCCGTTCGATGGTGTAATGATCAAGATTTGCACTTTGTAGCACCGAAGGAAGGTGCGACAGGGAGCAGAATATGGACAGATCATGAAGGGGGCGGGTTACGGCGGTGTAGAAAAGACCTGTCTCGTCGGGATTGGAATAATCATTTTCATTCGGAATGACTATCATGGCTGAATCGAACTCAAGGCCCTTGGCTAGATAGGCGGGCATGACCATGATGCCTTCCAGACCATACTCGAAATCCTCGTCCATTAACCTGAAGGGCAGGGGGTTCTTGTTCGCCTGCTTTTGAAGAGCTTTATAAATAAGTTTTGCCTCTGCCAGGGTTCTGGTGATAATAGCCGCTGTTTTGTATTTCTTATCGGTGAGCAGGGCTAAAGCGTCCGCCAGGGCATGGCAAAGCCGCGGATAATCACCGCATAGTATAAGCCGGGGCTTTTCTCCGTGGCGTCCGAAATACTCGCCCTCAGGCAGATTCAGAAAGCCTGCGGCAAACCGGTTGATTTCCACGGTGGAGCGGTAGCTTTTATTAAGCTGCATAAACTCATAGTCATCTGGAGAGACCAACCGGGCAATATCATCGAGGCTTCCGCCCGAGGCATAGGGGCTGATGTTCTGGTTCATATCTCCAAGAATGGTAATCCCGGCAGAGGGGAAAAGCCGTGCCAGGCTCTTCATCTGAAGCGGTGAGTAATCCTGTGCCTCATCCACGATCAGATGTTTCACTGTCATATCCGGCATGGTTTCTCCCAGCATCAGTGAGAGATAAAGTATGGGTCCTGCATCCTCAAAAGCTATAATACCATTGTCTATATTTTCAAGAGTATAGCTCCTTGCCGCATGGATAATGGAGCTTTCCGGGCTGTCCTGATCAGTTATACAGGCGTTCCAGGCGGTATCGTCCTCAAAAAGTCTCCTGTAAAGCGTGAGGGCACCAACCGAGAAGATCCTTTCAATCTGTTTCTTAAGAGGTTCCAATTCCTTCCTGAGTTTAAGCTTTGAGAGAGCCTGAGCCTCTCTGGTGCTGAGGTACCCATCCCCCTCCAGGAGTTCATTGGCCTTCTGGCGCTGTTGCTGTCTTTTTAATGGTTTGATCAGATCATTAATCCTGGTTTCCATTCTCTTGAGCCTGGCTGCAGGGGCCATGCCTGAAAAATCGTGATGGAAGAGTTGGGACAGATCCTCTGCTGTTATTAGGGTTCGTTCCTTGAAAACGATATCCTCAAACAGGAAGAAATGTTCAAGGGCATATTGAAAAAAGCGTTCTACTATTTTGAGAAAAGCAGTGGATGACTTAAACCGGATAACCTCACGCATTGTTCTGCCATAGGGCGTGTGGGAGATGTTAAGAATCTGCTCCATGAGCTGGGGATGGGTTTGGATTTTTAGATTCTGCACAGGCATGTATTTCCTTAAAATGGATGTAAAGGTTACTCCCTTGATTTCATCCTCACCCAACTCGGGCAGAACATCGGACAGATAGTCTCCCAGTATATCAGTGGAGGACATGATGACAAGATTCTCCGACCGGATGTGTTTCTTGTGCCGATACAGAAGATAGGAAGCCCGGTGCATGGCAACCGATGTCTTGCCGCTTCCCGCAGCGCCCTGAATGGCTAAAAGCCGTGAAGTCTCGTTGCGTATAGCAGCGTTCTGCTCCTTTTGAATGGTGGAAACAATATTTCTTAGTTTGGCTGCTGCATTGGAGGCCAGCATCTCCTGCAGTATCTCATCCCCGATAGCCAGGCTGGAGTCAAAGAAATAGATTAAGCGACCGCCCTCAATCCTGTATTGTCTTTTCAGGGTTAACTGGCCGTTGATCCGTCCCGCCGGGCACAGGTAGAATGCCGGACCCGTCTCGAAATCGTAGAACAGGCTGCAAATGGGGGCACGCCAGTCATAGACCAGGATCTTCATGGTATCCTCATCGGTGAGCGAATTGATGCCTATATATATCTGTTCCGGGTCGGAACCCTCTTCGGCAAAATCGATCCTTGCGAAATAGGGGGAAGAAAGCTGTCGATCCAGTCGAACTATATCCTTCCTGGTCTGCTTTGACCAGGAAATGTTCTGCTTCAAAAGACCGATGTGCTGCATGAAATCCGAAATGCTTTCCAGGTCGGTTATTGCCCGGGATTCCTCCCACATACTCTTGTTTATATCTGCCTGCTGATGAATCAGATAATCCTTTTCAGCAAGTTTCTTTTTCAGAAGCGACGATATGAATGAAAGGGTTTTATCCAGGTGCCGGGATTCAGACTTCCAGTCAGGGTGCATGGTAACCTCCTGTGGTTCGTTGGCTCGTACTTATATTATGTGTAAAGATTGTACCAAACTCATTGAGAATAATACAGTCTTACAACATACCAAAAAATAGTGTAGAATAAAACTGAGGGAGACGACGGCTTACCATGGCGTGCTCCAGAAATGGTATGATTTGCATTTATGCCTGTTGGATGAGATAATAATAAGAATGGGCTAATGAAGAATACACGCCGGAGGGATATTCCCCGGAATATTCGTCGAAAATGTGTATCGGAGATGATATCTTTGAATCCCAAACTCAAGGACAAATCAACAGACAGGCTTTTTGAAGCCATTCTGTCATTAGAGACCATTGAAGAATGCTACAGGTTTTTTGAGGATCTTGTTACGGTTGCTGAGATCAAGGCTTTTGCTCAGCGCTTTGAAGTGGCTGGCATGCTGATGGATAAAAAAACATATAAAGAGATCCACAGCAAAACAGGGGCCAGTGAGGCTACCATCAGCCGGGTTAACAAATCCCTCTTTTATGGTGCGGATGGTTACAAGCTGATTCTGGAACGTCTCAGGGAAAGAGAGAAAAAGGACTAAAGCTTTGTTCTGCCGCGAAAGGATGGAATTGATAGATGGCAAATATTCTGGAAAAGATTTTCGGAAGCTATTCCGAAAGGGAACTCAAACGCATAATGCCCATAGTGGAATCCATAGAAGCAATGGAACCTGAGATCAGGGCTCTTACCGATGCCCAACTCAGAGCAAAGACAGACGAGTTCAAAGAACGGCTGGCAAATGGCGAGACCCTTGATGATATTCTTCCCGAAGCCTTTGCGGTGGTTAGAGAAGCCGCCCACAGGGTTATAGGGGAGAGGCATTTTAAGGTTCAGCTCATGGGTGGTATCATTCTTCACCAGGGAAGAATAGCCGAGATGAAGACCGGTGAAGGAAAAACCCTGACGGCAACCCTTCCTCTCTATCTTAACGCCCTTGAAGGCAAGGGTGCCCATCTTGTAACGGTGAACGATTACCTGGCCAAATATCAGGCCGAGCTCATGGGCAAGATTTATAACTTCCTCGGGCTTTCGGTGGGTGTTATTGTTCATGGCATGGACAATAATGCCAGGCGTAATGCCTACCATTGCGATATCACCTATGGAACCAACAACGAGTTTGGATTTGACTACCTCCGTGACAACATGGTGGTTTACAAGGAAAACATGGTACAACGCGACCTGCATTATGCCATTGTAGACGAGGTAGACTCCATACTTATTGATGAGGCCAGAACTCCTTTGATCATTTCCGGGCAGGGGGAAGAGTCAACCGAGTTGTACGAGCGTGCCGACAGGCTGGTTCGCAGGATGAAAAAGGTGGTCTTTAAGGAGACAGATGACAAGCAGTTTGCCGATGACGTGGACGCCGATTATATAGTTGATGAAAAAGCACATACTGCCACCCTGACAGCCAGGGGCGTAAAAAAGGCCGAGGAGTTCTTCAACATTGAAAACCTCTCGGATATCGAAAATATGACTATTTCCCATCACGTCAACCAGGCCTTGAAGGCCTACGGACTCATGAAGAGGGATGTGGATTATGTCATCAAGGATGGAGAGATCATCATTGTTGACGAATTCACAGGTCGCCTCATGTATGGCCGCAGGTACAGCGACGGGCTGCATCAGGCCATTGAGGCAAAAGAGGGTGTCAAGGTGGAGCGGGAGAGCAAGACCCTGGCCACCATCACCTTCCAGAACTACTTCAGGATGTACCGCAAGCTGGCGGGAATGACCGGTACAGCCCTCACCGAGGAGCAGGAGTTCCGTGCCATATACAAACTTGACGTCATTCCTATTCCCACCAATCTTCCGGTGATAAGGATTGATCATCCCGATGTGGTTTTTAAGAGCAAAGCTGGCAAGTTCTCTGCTGTTGTTCAGGATATCGTGGATAGCCATAAGAAGGGTCAGCCTGTTCTGGTGGGTACCATTTCCATTGAGACCTCTGAGATGCTGAGCAATATTCTCCGGAAGAACGGAATCAGGCATAATGTGCTCAATGCAAAACATCACGACAAGGAAGCAGAAATCATAGCCCAGGCCGGTAAGCTTGGAGCTGTAACCATTTCCACCAACATGGCCGGACGCGGTACCGACATAAAGCTGGGGGGCAATCCCGAGTTCCTTGCAAAGCAGGAAATGCGAAAAATGGGTATGGATGAGCAGCTCATTATGGCCTCGGTAAGCTATAACGAGACAGACGATCAGGAAATTATTAAAGCCCGCCAGATATTCAAAGAGCTTCACGATAAGTATAAGGTTCAAACCGACAAGGAGAAGGAACAGGTTATAAAGGCCGGGGGTCTTAAGATCATAGGCACCGAGCGCCATGAGTCCCGACGCATAGATAATCAGCTTCGCGGACGTTCAGGCCGTCAGGGAGACCCGGGTGAATCCAGGTTTTACATCTCCCTGGAAGATGATCTGATGCGTCTCTTCGGCTCCGAAAGGATGCTGAGGATGGTGGATATGCTGGGGTTGGAGGAGAATCAGCCCATCGAGGCCAAGATGCTGTCCAATGCTATTGAAAGCGCCCAAAAGAGGATTGAGGGCATTAACTTCCAAAGAAGAAAGAGTGTCCTTCAATATGACGATGTTATGAACAAACAGCGTGAGGTTATCTATAGTGAGCGCTATAAGGTTCTGAACGGTGAAAATCTGAAGGGCAATATAATGAATATGATCGACTCGGTATCCGCCAACATTGTGGACATGTACTGCAGCGATGAAACCCCGCCCGATGACTGGGATCTTGCGTCAATGATCACTTATGCGGAAAGCATTCTTATTCCCAGGGGATATTTGAAGCTGAAAGATATCGATCTTGAAACCGTTACAACCGATTACCTGAAAGAAATTATCCGCAAAAAGGCCAGGGAGATCTATGAGGAGAAGGAAAACGAATTTGGCGAAGAACTCATGCGTGAGTTGGAACGCCGGGTGCTTCTGCGGGCTGTAGACGAGAAGTGGATGGATCACATCGATGCCATGGATCAGCTCAAATACGGTATAGGTCTTCGTGCATACGGGCAAAAGGATCCCGTTGTTGAATACAAGCGTGAAGGCTTCGATATGTTCGATGAAATGATAAGAAACATCCAGCAGGATACAGTTAAGATGTTGCTCCATATCAAGAAGGAGAATATTGTAGTACAAAGACAGCAGGTTGCCAGGGAAACCTCAGCCATCCATGGTGAAACACAAAGGACAAGAGAGCCCAAAAAACGTGAGGCTACCAAGGTTGGCAGAAACGACCCCTGTCCCTGCGGCAGCGGGAAAAAATATAAAAAGTGCTGCGGAAGCAATTAGCAGATTCCGATATAACGAACAGAAACGGGGAGATTTCCCCGTTTTTTTGTAGGCTTCACATCTGATCCGGTAAAAAATTTGCGGTTTGCTTGTTTGTATACTTTTCTTTGAAGAATGCAAGCGCATTTTTATATAAGAAGCATAAATAAACCCTCGACACCTATTGTGAAAAAGTTACGAAAAGTGATACAATAAATGAGAATTGGGAAAAAGCCAGAAATTTTTAATGCGAAAAGTGTTGCAGTAATGGTAATCTATGCATATTGAGGGTATAATGTTCTTTGGAGGGGTTTTATGTTTGATATCAAAGAGGAAATGAAGCATTTTAAACCTATTGATTTGATCAATTTGCGTCAAAAACTTGGTCAGATCCCAGAGGACATGCAAAATGCCATCGAATTGTATAACAAGGCTCTTGAAGATGTGGCCAGTCGCAATGAAGACATGGCCATCATAGCACTCAAGAAAGCCATTGCCATATATCCTGCTTTCTATGAGGCCATGAACCTGATGGGGGTCTGCTATGAAAGCCTCGGGGATGAGGAAAATGCCCGTATAATGTTCAGTAAAGTTATTGAAATGGAAGACAGCAGTATCCGGGCACAACAATATCTTGACAGGCTGGATGGAATAGAGGAAGGCAAAGCTTCCGGGGCTGTCAGGAACAAGAAACGGGAAAAAAGCGCGGTTGTTTCGTGGATTAGCCGTGGATTGTCCCCGGAGAAGTCGGCTCCCTTTTATCTGAAATACATATTGGGTTTTGTAGTTGGCGTGATTGCCATGGGTGTCCTGTGGCTGCTCATGCCAGCCGATAAGCCACTCATCCATATCAGTCCCAGGGTGGACGGCAGTCAGCAGGTTCAGGTTCTTAAGGACGATAATGACAGGTTGAACCAGATTATCGATGAGCTAACCGCAAGTCTGGAAGAATCCAATCAAAAGGAGAGCAAGCTCCGCGACGAGCTGGTTCAATATCAGGAATGGAGCAAAACACTTCGGCAACTGGACATGCTTTCTGTGGCGGGCAAGTACAGGGAAGTGGTTGTGGAAGTTGAAAAACTGGATGGACTGACCATTCCTCCCGAGATTGAGACTGAAATCATGCTCCTCTATGATACCTGCAAGCCGAAGGCCATTAATCAGATCTATGAATCGGCAAGGGGCATATACAACAGCAATGCGACCAATAAGAGCAAGGATGTGTACAGGCAGTCGGCGGATGAATTTAAAATGGCCATCAGGATCATGGAGGAACTTGAAGAAGAGAACAAACCCAACAACATGCTTCAGATTTATTATTATGGAGGAAAGGCCATCGCCCTGTCAGAATATCCTTCCAAGGAAGAAGCCCACCAGGAGGCATTGGACTGCTTTAATACCATTATTGACATTGCACCCAATTCGGACTATGCATATTATTCCAAGCTCAGAATTAACGAGATAGAATCGGGCAGACCTGTAAAGCCCTGATGAGTGATAGTTCCAAGAGTGAAAAAGGCGGTTGAACCGTACGGTTCAACCGCCTTTCAAATTCCTCAATCAACCTTTGCAGGTACTTTTTTAAGCTTTGCAAAACGGGGGAGGCCATCCTCAAAGGGAGGACGGGAGTCGCCCTGAATAAGGGGAAGAGCATAATCAATGAACTCCTGGGTCAGACCAGTACCGTTTTCATTAATCCATTCCCTGGGAATCTTCTTTTCTGTATTGGCTACCTCTGAAAGATCAACCAATACATAATTGCATTTATAGTCGCCGTCTTCGTCAGTGGTTCTTTCGTAAGCCACCATACGGTCTGTTGCACCCTCAAGGGCAAATTGAACAGCTTTTTGACCGGCTGTGAATGCCTCTTCCACATCGGTTGCAGATGCACAGTGAGCGGCGCATCTCTGAAGAAGAGAGAATTCTATGGCTCTGGTCTTGCATTTGAGTTCCTTTTTCAGGACAGCGGCAAGCACCTGGCCAACCCCGCCAAGCTGTGCGTGGCCGAAGGAGTCTTTTTCTTTTGCCATATCGGAGCCATACTCAGAGATATATTTGCCGTTCTTATCGCGGATACCTTCCGATACAGCGACGATGACCTTACCCTTTTTCTCTTCATAAACCTTTTTGCAATCAGAAATGAACTTGTCCATATCAAATTCGATTTCAGGAAGATAGATCAGGTCAGGGCCTGCTCCCTTGTAGGCTGCCAAGGCCGTTGCGGCTGTGAGCCATCCTGCATTTCTTCCCATAACCTCAAGAACACAGACCATGGGGGTGTCATAAACCCTGGCGTCATGGTAGACTTCCATGGTTGCGGTTGCCACATACTTTGCAGCACTGCCGTAGCCAGGGCAATGGTCAGTGGCATACAGGTCGTTATCGATGGTCTTTGGAACACCGATCACGCGGCACTCGTAACCAGCTTTTTGCATGAACTTGCTGACCTTGTTGCAGGTATCCATGGAGTCATTTCCGCCATTATAGAAGAAATAACGGATATCATATTTTTTGAATACCTCAAGAAGACGATTGTAGTCGGTGGGATCCTCATCCGGATCGGCCAGCTTATAGCGTACTGAACCCAGAGCTGATGAAGGGGTGGTTTTTAACAGTTCAAGCTCCTTCCAATCCTCCAGCGACATATTGTAGAAATTTTCTTCAAGTATGCCACGGATGCCATGAGCTGCACCGTATACCTTGAGTATGTTGTCCGCTTTGAGAGCCTCGGTGATAACGCCTGCTGCGCTGGCATTGATTACCGAAGTGGGGCCGCCGGACTGACCAAATATCGCGTTTCCTACCAGTTCTGACATGAATTTTTTCCTCCTATCGTTTTGTGTTTTAGATTATGTTAAATGCATTAATAGCAAAGCTATCGAAAATGAAAATTACCATAAAGCCCCTGCCCTCATATTATCCTTAATCGCCAAATGCCGCTAATTCGGAAGGGCTGCTGTAAAATGGCATAAAATTCAGACTTTAATATACCATAAAGAACCCCTGGACGCAATGCGATAATCAATTACATGTAAGGTGTTTCCGGTCAAAAGAGGGAGATGGGGGAATTTGCTCAGCAACATGTGGATCTGACCGGACAGAATACCGCGTTATTCGGTGTCAATACTTTTTGAATATTTCACCCTAAATGGGTCAAATTTATCGCATGAAAATTTCA
>LFSK01000035.1 GCA_001512555.1 Clostridiaceae bacterium DTU059
GAGGTCGGCTACTATAGCCACAGCTGATGCTTTGATAACCTCATAGTCGGTGGGAACCCTGTGGACAATGCTCACAGAGGCAATGCCGAAAACCTTTTTCAGCCTGTCCACCGCTTCAACCAGGTCAAAATCCTCATCAATACTTTCAACGTAAATCCTGCTCTGGGAGCGGGTTACCCGGATATTTCCCAGATTGTCCAAGCGCTGCTTTATATTCTTTACAAGCCTGTTTTCAAAAACATTCCTGTTGGATCTTTTTAAAAAGATCTCTTCATACCGTACAAGAATCACTTTTTCCGACATATTCAGTACCTTCTCTTCTTTATTTATAAAGTAAATGTATTCATGATATTCTCAAGGGCCTGGGCGCAAATAGCTGCTTCCTCTTCCCTGTTATCCCCGCTGAAGCTGAAGCGGATGGTGCCGTCAGACCATGGCGCGGGGATATTCATGGCATTTATCACATGGCTGATACTGTTCTTTTTGGCACTGCAGGCCGATCCGCTGGAAACATATATTTCACTCAGTTCAAGGGCGTGGAGTATAACCTCCGACTTGACCGACGAAAAGGATATGCTCAGGATCCCCGGAAGGCCATCCTCGGGCGAGTTTATCCGGATCTTGTCGGGCATCCTTTGCTTAAGCTCGTCTATGAGTTTTTCCCTGATCCTTTTGATGGTCTGGTTGTCCTGATCCATTTGTTCTGTCTTCTTTACGGCTGCACATGCAAATCCTGCTATACCCGGCACATTTACGGTTCCGGAGCGGAACTGCTTTTCCTGACCGCCCCCCGACATTATGGGTCTTATCTTGGTTCCATGCCTGAGATACATCATTCCCACTCCCCTGGGCCCATGTATCTTATGGGCACTGAAGGACATGATATCGGCTCTGAGGCTCCTGGTATCAATGGGAAGCTTTCCATAGGCCTGGACCGCATCAACATGGAAAACCGTGTTGGGGTTGCTTGATTTTATGATATGCCCGGCTTCGGTAACAGGCTGTATGACACCGGTTTCATTGTTCACCATCATGATATTGACCAGAATGGTATCTTTTCTAAGCTTCTTTTTTAGCTCTCCGGTATCAATCATACCCTTGTCGTCCACGCTCAGCATTTCCACTTCATAGCCCATGTTCTCAAGAACCTTGAGGGATTCCAGGGCTGCAGGATGCTCAATAGGCGTTGAAAGAACATGCTTTCCGGAGCGTTTCAGAGCCTCCGCAGATCCCTTTATGGCCAGATTAACGGCCTCTGTACCCCCGGAAGTGAACACAATCTCTTCCGGATCGGCTTTCAGCGTATCCGCAAGCTGTTTTCTCGATTGTTCCAGTATTCTTTCAGCCCGCATGCCGAAGGAATGAAGTGACGCAGGATTGCCAAACTCTTCATAGGATAGTTTGGCTACCAGATCCACCACTTCTTTATATGGTCTTGTGGTTGCACTGTTGTCAAAGTAAATCATAATACCTCCATAATACGCGCTTCAGCAATACCGTTTCCTATTTCAAGAAGGGCATAGGTTGAAGGACCGCCGCGGGGATAACCGGCGCTGCCCGGATTGACAAGCAAAAGCCCGTCCTTTTTCTCCACCAGGGGTATATGGGTATGTCCAAACAATGCAACATCCAGTTTTTCACGCTGCGCCCGGGACCTAAGTCTCCCGAGACCGTCCTTTACACCGTACCTGTTGCCATGGGTAATTAACACCTTCAAGCCCTCAATTTCCAGGATCATCTCATTGGGAACCCCTGAGACCGAAAAATCGCAATTTCCCGGTACCATATAGTATTCCTTGTCCGGATACAATTTCTTCAGTCTTATGGCATCCCTGTAATAATCGCCAAGATGGATGATGGACTGAATTGAGGGATACTGGTTGACAATTTTTCTAAGAGATACTGTATCCCCATGGGAATCACTTATGACTAAAAACAGTTTCATCTGCTTCCAATAATTCCTTCTCTTTTCTGTGATGCCGTCCTTATCCGGTGAGTTCCTTTATGCGTTCTGCAATTTCCCTGAAGGCCTTTCCCCTGTGGCTGATCCTGTTCTTTAACTCAGAATCCAATTGAGCCAGGGTTTTGCCATACTGAGGAACCAGGAAAACCGGATCATATCCAAAACCATTGCTTCCGGCAGCCCTCAAGGCAATCCTGCCTTCCAGGACACCCCTCACTGTCAGTTCTCCATCACCTGTGGCAATGGCAGCCGAACAAACAAACCGTGCACTCCTGTATTCATCCGGTATACCCTCCATCAGCTTAAGAAGCCCACAGCAGCGATCGGCATCCTGAGCACCTTCCCCCAAAAACCGGGCGGTATAAATACCGGGCGCATGATTGAGAAAATCAACCTCAAGCCCGCTGTCATCCGCAAGGACAATGCCTCCGGTGATCCTCTGAATGGCAACAGCCTTTATGAGCGCGTTCTCATCAAAGGTAAGGCCATCCTCTGTTATATCCTTGTGGATTCCAGCCTCATCCATGGAGAGAACCTCACAGTCCGTACCCTGAAGTAGGTTTTTGATCTCCTGTATCTTGCCCCTGTTCCTAGTGGCAATAATCACTCTCTTCAATTTGACCACCTGTTAGCTCTTGGACAGCAAAACCTGCCTTTGTATGGAAACCAGCTCGTTTATCCCCTTTTCCGCCAGATCCAGCATATGATCCAGCACCTTGCGATCAAAGGGGGATTCCTCGCCGGTAGCCTGCACTTCTATCAGCCGGCCGGTGGATGTCATCACCACATTCATATCCACAGTAGCACGGGAATCCTCATAATAGCAGAGATCCAAAAGTTCTTTGTCGTTGACATAGCCCACGCTGATGGCAGCTACAAAATCCCTGATGGGTATCTCCTGAATGATATTTGCGTTGACCAGATAGCTGCATGCATCCATAAGAGCCACAAAACCGCCGGTGATGGCAGCCGATCTGGTGCCGCCGTCGGCCTGGACCACATCACAGTCTATTATAATGGTTCTTTCCCCCAGCGCCTTAAAATCTATCACCGACCGTAGAGCTCTGCCAATCAGCCTTTGAATCTCATTAGCCCGGCCATTTATCCTAAGGGTATTCCTGTCCCTGTTGTTCCTGCTTGCCGTAGAACGGGGCAGCATATCGTATTCGGCGGTAATCCAGCCTTCTCCGGTGCCCTTTTTGAAGGGAGGCACTTTATCATCCACCGAGGCGGTACAGATCACCTTGGTATCCCCAAACTCAATCAATACCGAACCTTCCGCATATTTTGTATAATCACGGGTTATGGTAACCTTTCGCATTTCGTCATTTTTACGTCCGTCATACCTGCAGTTTTCCATAATCAAACATCCTCATCTTTTTTCTATTCATTAATGTTATCATATGTATCTCTGCTTATCCAGCATAATCAATGGATGACTTTGGTATTTGGCAGGAAACCTTCAAGACAGCTGATGGCATAAAAAAGTTTTCATACCGGCATACTCAAACCTGTATGAAAACCTTTAATCATAAACTTAAATGCAGTCCATGGATCATCCGCATGAAGCCATATCAATCATGGGGTATGACCCCAGATGCTTATATATCACATCTGATTCAGTATTTTAATTATGCTGTCCGCCAGGCTTTCAGCAACCCTCTGCCTGAAGGACTCGCTTCTTAGCAGGTTAAGATCATCGGGATGGGACATGCAGGCAACCTCCACAAGAACAGCAGGCATTTTAGTTTTTCTCAAAACTACAAAATCTGCACCTTTGAGCCCGTTGCTGCCCATGGCTCCCATGTTCAGCCTATTATACAGATCGTCCAGAATGATCTTTGCGTATGTCTTGCCCTTATAGCTTGTAGGATAGTAGAAGGACATGGATCCTTTCATTCCGGCAGGCATGGAATTGTTATGGATGCTGATGAACAGGTCGGCTCCCCACTTATTAGCCAGATCAGCCCTTTCTTCAAGACCTACAAACACATCGTTGCTTCGGGTCAGCTTCACATTGACACCCTTCTGTTTCAGGATTGCTTCTGTTTTCAGGGTGATGTCAAGATTGAAGGTTTTCTCAAGTAAACCGCTGAATTCCGCGCCCGGATCACTTCCGCCATGACCTGCATCCAGAACAACCAGTTTCCCCTTTGCACTGCTTGAGGGATTTCCAACCGAAGCGCCTGGGGAGTCCTCGGAAAGAGATCTTGCCACTACCAGAAGCTCATTGGCAGAAGAACCCTCAACGATGCTGAACCCCTTGGATGCATCCTTCTTGTGCAACTGAAGGAATGAGTTGGAGGGTGTTGTCAATGTGGTCACAGTGCTTACCACTGCACTGTTTATATTGATACTGCCCTGTCCCAGGTCGATCAGTTCGGCAGGGAACATGAAAGCATATGAGTTTCTGGCCGAGTCATTTTCGGATATTATTTTATCTGCATACTGTCTGTACTTTCCTACTATATTGGCTCCGGTGATCTTTAAAACAACATCCTCACCGTCACCGGCCTGGATATTGATTGTACCGCCCCTGTTGCTGCTGCTCCCCCTGCTGGGCTCATTGTCCGATGATGGGGCAGGCGTCGGGGAAGGGGCTGGAGAAGGCGAAGGACTTGGAGCAGGCGAAGATGTACCTCCCGTACTTCCTGTGCTCCCCGTGGATCCTGAGATTCCAGTGCTGGATTGCTTTATTTTCAAAACCGTACTTCCACCGGATACCTCCTGGGTATAGGTTATAGCATCATCATACACAATGCGGATAATGGTGCTGTTAAGCTTTTGGTTGTAGTTTATAAGAATACCGTATACCACATTATTGCCCGTAATGATTCCGTCATTGATCCTGCTGTCCTTTCCGGGCAGCGTGATCTGAAGTATCCTCTCCTTCTGTCTCAATTCCACAGACGGTATTTTTCCTGTTGATCCGAAGGGTGAATTAAGATTAATACCTTCAAACTTTACAAGGCAGGTGTCTCCCTGCATGCTCAGAGAAATTGCACCATTTTTTGATACGGTTCCGACAGAGGTATTCCCGCCAGTATTTGTGACTGGCACGGTTTGGTTTGTTGCCGGTGCCGGTGCTGGCGAGGGTGCAGGACTTGGAGAAGGCTGATTTGATACGCCGCCTTTGAGTACTACCAAGAGGTATTTCCCATCCCCGGAGGGTGTTATGGTATAATCAGGCTTTTTTGTGGTTTCGACTACTATGCTGGCCGCCTGGGGATTCTTTTTATTGGCATAACGAATCTGATAGACAGAACCCTGGTTGACGTCAAATGCACCATTTTGGTGAATGACGGCATCAGCAATCTCGATCCCTATCCTGTAATTCTTACAATCTGAATTTGGCTCTAAAACAAAATTTCTGAGTATAGTTGTTTTGGATGTGTAAATCCTGATTTCCTCAGTGTTGCCGGACTGATTATATGCCAGCTTGCTGACAGAGCCCGGTACAGTTTTCTCTATTCCGGAAGCGGCCTGAGCATTGAGTAACAGACCGGCTGAGAATAAGAGAATAAAACCGACAAAGAGATATGCAGACAGGATTTTCTTCATTCTTCGCACCCCTCGAGGTTTTTCTTTCGTACATGTATAGTTTACCACTTTTTTCGCAGGCGAAATAAGTCAATAACTATACATCTTTGTTACAGATTGTTTTCTGTAAAGTATATCGGCTTTTTGGGGTGGTCAGATTCACCATAAGAATAGTAGCATCCGCAATATTTTTGCATATACCAGTGTTTTCCTCTTGCCCTCTCCCTGCCTTTACGGTACAGGGGCCTGAAATCCTCATAATAGAACTTTACGCCATAGCGTGATGCCGCCTTTTCCCCCATACTGACAATCAATTCATGATCCTGGTATGGACTGATAAGAAGACTTGTCGTAAAGACATCATACCCATGCTCAGCCGCATAGCGGGCAGTCTCATCCATCCTTACCGCATAACAGTAAGAACAGCGCTGAGACTTGTCCGGCTGCAGGGTGTCCCGCCAATAGTCCAGTAGATTCAGTTCATTTATAGTAACGGGCACCCCATAGTCCTCCGACATGGCAAGAACCGAATTCTTTCTCTTATCAAACTCTTCCTTTGGGTGGATATTGGGATTAAAGTACAATCCTTCAAGCTCCATCTCCTGCTCAGTTAAAAACTTCTCAACTATGGCCACCGAACAGGGTGCGCAGCATATATGAAGAAGCATTTTCATGAAATCAACCTTTCGTAAATCCAGTCACCACCCGGCTATATTCCGGGTGCTCAATCCTTTTTTGAAGCGTTTTTAATCTCCTGGACCAGGGCTTTGTGCTCGGGACTTCCCAGGGTAAGCTCCGGATCGGGACCTTGGATGCTGCTATCCAGGATCCCGTATTTTTCTTTAAGCCGCAGGATGCGGTATACCGATTCATCTATCCTTTCCTCTGTAATAACACCCTTTTCCACCGCTGACAGGATGGCGCAAAAGGCCTCTTCGACCGACCGGGGCATCAATATCATGTCTATACCAGCCAGAACAGCCATAACCGCTGCCTCATCATCCTCGTAATAGGCAGAGACCGCACTCATTTCCATGGCATCTGTAATAATAACCCCATCAAACATCAGTTTTTCTCTCAGAATACCTGTAACCACTTCTTTTGAAAGGGTGGCAGGTACTGGATCATCCATCAGCTTTGGCAGAATTATGTGAGCTACCATCACCGCATCAGCCCCGGCTTCTATCCCTTCTTGGAAGGGAATGAGTTCAAAACTCATAAGCCTTTCCAGATCGTGATCCACCCATGCAGCACCGGTATGGGTATCCTCTGAGGTATCACCATGTCCCGGGAAATGTTTCAGCACGGGGATGATGTTTTGATCCGAAAAACCTGCAACCGCTTTGCTTACCATGTCTGACACCAGTTGCGGCTCTGTGCCATATGCCCGCCTTCCTATAACCTTGTTTTCAGGGTTTGAAAAAATATCGGCAACGGGCGCAAAGTCCATATTAAAGCCCAGGCTTGAGATTTCAGCCCCAATGGCCCTGGCAGCCAAATAGGCGTACTCTGGTTTATTGGTCAGACCAATGGTATAGGCATCAGGCATGGTTGTGGAATGAAGCTCAGGCGCCTTGTTCAAACGCGTAACCAATCCGCCTTCCTCATCCACAGAAATAAAAAGGGGGATCTTTGACTGTGCCTGCAAACCGTCGATCAGGGCAACTGTCTGTTCAATGCTCTCTATATTCTCTGAAAAAAGAACGAATCCCCCCGGGGCATATATAGAAAGGGTGTCCTCTAAGACATCGTCCATTTCCAGTACATTTCCCCCATCCTGGTTCCATCTGTAGGCCAAAAAAAGCATCTGGCCGATTTTTTCCTCAAGGGTCATGGAATCCATCAGATCATGAATCCTCTTATCCGAAGGGATGATGGGATCCTCCTGAGCACCCTCCCCATTATGCTCTTCCGGCGGAACCGTGCTGGCCGGTGTGGGAGATGCGCCAGTAGATGTCCCCGCGGTATGAGATGGGTCGGAAGGCTTCTTCCCCAAACTGCATGAGGCCATAAGGAAAGCGGCCAGAACAATAAGTGTCAATGAAATGGCAAATAGCCTGTAAGCTCTATGTTTCATATTATGTCAGTTTCATCCCTGTTCTCAATTCATCATGACCCAAAGCGTACTGATACGGGGTCATGCGCTTGCCTGATTCAACCTGGATTTCGAATACCTCAAGAACTCCCTTACCTGTGCTGATCCTCATGGACTCCTGATCCAGCCCGGTAATGGTTCCCGGAAAAGCTTGATCTCCGGTATCTCCGGCCAGATCCAATACGGCCGATCGCCAGATCCTGACCCTTTTTCCTTCAATAAAGGTGTAGGCACCTGGCCAGGGAGTTGTACCCCGTACTAGGTTATGAATATCCCGGGCATGGGATGACCAATCTATCTTTCCTGTTTCCTTGGTGATCCTCGGAGCCAGGGTGGCCTGCCCTTCATCCTGCGGAACGGGGTTTAATGTGCCTTCTTCCAGCTTCTTAATGGTCTGAATAAGGGTCTCTGCCCCCAGTAATGACATCCTGTCGTGAAGCTCACCTGCCGTCATATCTTCGGGGATTTCAATTTCTGATTTCAGGAGCATATCCCCCGTATCAAGACCGGAATCGGTGAGCATGGTGGTAATACCTGTTTTGGTTTCGCCATTTATCACGGCCCATTGAATGGGAGCCGCGCCACGGTACTTGGGAAGCAATGAGCCATGGACATTGATAGTTCCATACCTGGGTATGGCCAGCAGGCTGTCGGGCAGAATCTGACCAAAGGCACAGGTAACAACAAGGTCAGGATTCAACTCCCTGATTTTTTCTATGGTTTCGGGCTCTCTTGAGAGCCTTTCAGGCTGCAGAACCATGATCCCCTGTTCCAGGGCATATTCCTTTACAGGGGGTGGAACAAGCTTGTATCCCCTTCCCTTTGGCCGGTCCTTTTGGGTCACCACACAGATCACATTATACTGGTTTTCAACTAATGCCTTCAGGCTGGGAACCGCAAAATCCGGGGTTCCCATGAAGATGATTTTCATAGAACTATTCCTTTTCCTCTTCAAGTTCAACATAGCGGACAACCTTATCGGTGAAAAGTATCCCATCCAGATGATCAATTTCATGACTAAGGCAGCGAGCCAGAAGATCTCTTCCCTCCACCTTTACTCTCTCTCCATCCAGATTGGTATATTCAACAACAATTCTTTCAGGACGTTTTACTTCACCATAGACGCCCGGTATACTCAGACAGCCCTCTACCTCCAGCTGCTCTCCTTCCTGTTCTAGGATGACGGGGTTGATGATCTCCATCAAACCTTCTCCTACATCGATTACAATCATCCTTTTAAGAATTCCCACCTGGGGAGCCGCAAGACCGATCCCGTTTCCGCACCCGTACATGGTTTCTTTCATATCTTCAAAGAGATCCCGTATCTTGTCATTGATCTCCTTTACTTCCTTGCTCTTTTTTCTAAGAACATCATCGCCCTTTTTTACTATATTTCTTATAGCCATGCTAATCCTCCAATATCCTAGAATTCGTGAACATATTAGATTATAACATGTTAACAGGATCTATATCCACACTCACCGTTGTTTCCTTCAGCCTCATCCTGCCGGCCATATCCATCATATCCCTCATTATCTCCAGCATCAGGCTGGTGGAAGGATGTTTTATAATGATCCGCCATCTCATCCTGTTGCGGATGACGAAGATTGGAGCCCTTAGAGGCTTCGATACCATCATATGTTCATGATGTCCGTATTTATCCATAAGTGTCTTGTGTAGTTTATTTATCAGTTCCCAGCCCTGGCTGTTATTTGTGCTGGATACCATCACCATACCTATATGGGCAAAGGGAGGATGCTTAAGCTGCTTTCTTATGGGAATCTCCTTATTGAAGAAGGTCTTAAAATCCTGCTTCATTGCGGCCTGAAGGGCATAATCGTCTACATTGTATGCCTGAAGTATGACCTTGCCCTCTTTATCTCCCCTTCCGGCACGCCCCGATGCCTGGGTAACCAACTGGAAGGTTCGTTCTGCCGACCTGTAATCCCCTGAAAACAACATGGCGTCAGCCGCCAGTATCCCTACCAGGGTCACATTGGGAAAGTCATGTCCCTTGGCAACCATTTGAGTTCCTATGAGTATATCGGCCTCTCCGTCCCTGAAGGCTTCAAGAATCCTTTTATGTCCGTACTTGGTTCCCGTTGTGTCCAGATCCATTCTCAACACACGAAATCCGGCTTCATGGCTTAACAGCTCTTCCTCAATCCTCTGGGTACCCGTACCCATGGGTTTGAAATGCTCCCCCTTGCATCCCGGGCATACCTTGGGAACAGGAACCGAATATCCGCAGTAGTGGCAGATCACATGCCTGTCATTTCTGTGATATGTCATTGAAACACTGCAATTAGGACATCTCATTACATATCCGCAATCCCTGCAAAGAAGGAAGGAAGCGTAACCCCGCTTATTAAGAAAGAGTATGGCCTGCTCGCCGTTCATTTTAACCCGGACGAGTTCCTGCTCAAGGGTTCTGCTGATCATGCCCCTGTTCCCCTCGCTCAGTTCAAGGCGCATGTCCACCGTATGAACCTGGGGCAAAGGCCTGGTATTAGCCCGTGTTGATAGCTCAAGAAGCGTGATCTTCCCGGCTTCGGCACGGGCATATGTCCCAATGGACGGCGTGGCTGAACCTAAAAGCAGCAATGCCCCGTTTATATTGCATCTTGCCCTGGCCACATGGCGGGCATCGTATTTTGGCGTCTGTTCGGATTTATATGTCAGTTCATGCTCTTCATCAACAATGACAATCCCAAGATTCGTCAGCGGAGCGAATACTGCAGAACGGGCACCTATGACAACATCCACTTCCCCCTTACGGATCTTCTGCCATTGGTCATAGCGCTCCCCAAGAGAAAGCCTGCTGTGCTGTATGGCTACCCGTTTGCCGAACCGACTCGTAAAGCGGGAAACCATCTGAGGTGTGAGGGAGATTTCAGGAACCAGGACAATGGCAGTACGTCCAAGGCGTATGGCCTCCTCAATGAGCCTCAGGTAGACCTCGGTCTTGCCGCTGCCGGTTACGCCAAAGAGTAAAGCCTCATTGAGTTTTCTCTCATTTAGCAGCGGTACCAGCTTATCCAGCGCGCGCTTCTGCTCAGCAGTGGGGACTGGTGGTGTGTCGGTTCCGGTCTCTAAAACCTCAAAGGGATCCCTTTCAACTTCCACATCCTCATATTCCACCCACCCTTTCTTCCGTAGAGCCCGGATGGTGGCATGGGATACCCCGGGGATCAGCAAAAGATCCTGTAATAAGCACAAGCCTTCTTCAAAGAGGAAATCCATAACCCTGGCCTGGTACACGCTTCTTACCTTTCCCTCATCGTATAGCTCCCGGAAATCAGATTCATCGATTACAGGATAAACTGCCCTTTGCTTTTTTTGTCCCACTCGCTGCTGGAAGAATTCATGGATTTCTATATGCCCCTTTGACTTCAGTTCCTTCAGCCGGGCTTCAAGATCATCCGGAAACTCCTTACTAAGCTCCTGAAAAGGAACCCCCTGGCTTCCGGCTTCTAAGATTCTCTGTATTAGTGGCGTAGTATTCTCTGGAAAGTCACTGTTAACAGCCTTTACAATCCTTTGTCTGGTGAGGTTTACCCCGGCAGGAATCATACAGTTTATGGCATCGCCCCAGGTGCACAGGTACCTGTTTTTCATCCATTCACTCAGTTTGAGCATTTCCTGGTTCAATAGAGGGTATTCATCTACAATGCCGTGGATTCTTTTTAGCTCCCTTCTGGTCTCTTCCTGTCTCACCTGGATTATCCAGGCTGATTGGAGCTTGTTCCTGGCACCAAAAGGAACCAGGACGCGCATCCCCGGCACAGCGGAAAGGTGATCCGGTATAATATAATCATATAACTTGTCAAAGCTTCTCAGCCCTGCCGACAGCACGACTGATGCGATATTCAACATTTACTACCCCCGCATTAAAACAAAACAAGGCTGAAATCCGCCGTATTTCCTTCCTGCAGCCCTCCCTGCAGAGTAAATAAAGTTTCCGGGTTTAATAAAATTAAGGTCACATAATAAAAGAAGTTATATTAATAACCTCTTTTATTACGTGTCCATGTTTTGAGCTCGTCACTAATTCAAGTTCAATTATAAAGGGATTTACTTTGAAAGTAAATCCCGTCTATCGGCTAGCAGGTATACTCCTTAATGACATAATCGGGAGTTCCGCTGATATCTCCACTCATACTGAAAACAAATTTTACTCCATACTTGTCTGACAAAGTTTTAATCTTTTCAAAAAATCTACTTGTATCGGTCTGATCCTCGATGTGCCTGTCCAGACCGTCCATGAAAATAGCTTTTACATCATAATTCTCAGCAATGATTCCGCTGATGAAGGCGCTTATCTCATTAATGCCTTTTATGGGAAAATCCGAAGTGTTTACATATCTGATGGGATGTTTTAGACTGTGTATCAAAGAATTGTCATGGTTAATAAACACAATTTCTCCTGTGCAGTCTTCCAGCATCTTATTGGCACCGGCAACCAGATACTTGGTCTTGCCGATGCCTTTGTTACCGCAAACAACCTTTATCATGGGTATCAATCCCCCTTCTCTTCCCTCTTATTGTTGTTTTCCTTGACAACCTCCATCTTGGAGACTGAAATCTCATAGGCTACCCTTTCTTCGATCTCATCATCGGACAATCTTTTCTGATATACACGACTCTGTACTCTGCCCCAAAGCTTGATATTGTCCCCCACCTCAAAGGTGCTGGCATATCTGGCATTTCTTCCCCAGGCAATACAGGGTATGTAATCGGATTTGTTGTACGCTCTGTTCACCGCAAGCAGGATATCGGAGATCTCTCTTCCAAATGGCGTTGTGCGATACATGGGTTTTCTGCAGACGAAGCCGTTAAGGTAGATCTGATTCGGGTTCTTATGGGTCACCTCCTCTTCATAGAATTCAATCTCCCTGGCAAACACCATGAGCATTAGCTTGCGCCCGCTTTTACTGTTATAGTTGTTATAGGATCTGAATTGACCATCTACAGAAAGGTAAGAATCAACCTTTACTTCCTCGGGATCAACCAAACGCTCAGAAAATATGACTGGCAATTCATCGTAGGTATCACTCAACCGGGGAACCCGCAGATAGGTTATGTAAAAACCTTCACCATATACTTCATGACTAAACTCCGGGCTTGAAATCACTTTTCCTGAGATACTGACACTGTTGTTATGCAATGGTGTGTTTGGCGTCATTTGATACCCCAACCCCTCTCAAAGTCTTTGGTATTTTAGAACATACTGCCTGTTATTATGCTATTCCATAACCCGTCCGTTTAGAATCTGCAATTAATACTATTATACAGAATCAACCGACTGATTTGAATCCTTTATCATATATTTCACCAAATAATCGATACCTTAAACAAGTTTTTATCAGCAATAGTACCTTGAGAGCAGGTATACAATGGATATTCTGATGCATAATTATGGTTTTTATTCCTATTCCGCAGGTATTTGCCTGCCATCAAAACGAATTTTGTACGGCTCCTTGATGAGGAGATCAGAAACGGTTACAAAATCAAACCCGCTTTCAGTAAGCGCGTCAAGAATATCCGGCAGAACATCCTGGGTATAAAGGGTATCGTTATGAAACAGGATGATAGAGCCTTTATCGGTTCTTTTAATCACCCGGTTGAATATGCTTTCCCTTGTCATTTCCTTTTTCCAGTCAAGGGAATCACAGTCCCATTGTATGTTTTCATACCCCAGTCGCTTGGCGGTCCTTACCACCCTGGCGTTATACTCTCCATAGGGAGGGCGGAATAGCCTGACCTTCTGTTTTGTCAGGTTCTCCAGCACCTCGGTACAGCGGGTGATTTCCTCTTCAATCTTTTCCTCCGGAATTGAAGCCATATGCAGATGTCCATATCCATGGTTGGCTATCTCGTGTCCCCTTTCGGCCATAAGCTTGACCATATCAGGATATTTCTCAGCCCATACTCCCACAATGAAAAAGGTGGCTTTTGCGTGGTACTTGTCAAGGATATCCAGAATATTTGGAATATCGCTGGCTCCCCAGGCACAATCAAAGGTGATGGCACATTTCTTTTCATCTGTCTCAACCGAGTAGATAGGAATATCCTCCTTGTATGAACCCGATGCCTGAGTCAGGTATCCCTGGGTTAGAAATGTGTTAAAAACGATAAAGAACAGTGCAGCGATGATTACGATAACGGCTGTCAGGTTGCTTTTGCTGATAAATATAACCTTCATGAAAATCCGCCATCCATCATATTCTATTGAATTCTATTTTATATACGGCCTGTTTATTCACTAATCAAGAACAATAGCATACCTGCCGGTCAGATCCTTACGAACAAGGCCTTTTAGCTCCAACTGAAGGAGTGAGCTAAAAAGGATATGACCCGGAAACCCTGTTTTCTCAGCAATCTGGTCATGATAGAGATCCTCTGTCTTAAGGGTCTGAAGTATCAGACTCTCTTCATGGGTCAATTGATCATCCCTGGGTGCCGGGCTCCTTTTATGCCTGGGCAGTGCTGACAGGCTCCATGGGATCTCTTCTAAAATATCCTCCGCCGAAAGAACCAGCTTCGCCCCTTCCATTATAAGTCTGTTGGTGCCCTGGCTGTTATGATGGTTGATGTTACCCGGAACCGCAAAAACATCCCTTCCCTGATCCAGCGCAGCCTGGGCGGTTATCAGCGAACCGCTCTTCTGACCGGCTTCTACCACGAGAACGCCTATGCTGATGCCGCTGATAATCCGGTTTCTGACCGGAAAATGATAGGTTTGAGGCTTTACTCCCGGCGGATACTCAGAGATAACTGCCCCATTCTTTGCTATCCTGTCCATCAATCCCCTGTTCTCCGGAGGATAGACCTGATCAGGACCGCAACCTAAAACCGCTATGGTCACACCGCCTGCATGGAGTGCCCCGGTATGGGCAGCCGTGTCTATCCCCCGCGCCATACCGCTTACGATGACGCAGCCTTCTCCCGCCAGATCCGATGCCAGTCGGAATGCTGCGTCCATCCCATATCCTGTTGCTTTTCTTGAACCTACAACACCAAAACACAGGCCTTTCGGTATCTCCCCTTTAACATAGAGCACCAGGGGCGGATCATGAATATACCTTAAAAACTCGGGGTACTCCTGGTGATCTATGGGAATAACCCTTATCCCCTTTCTTTCTGCCTGTTTCAAAATTTCCGCGCCCTCTTGGAGTTTTTCCGGGCACAGCAGTGAATCTGCCTGATCGGGCTTTAGACCTAACCCGATCCATTCCTTTCTGTCCATTTCAAACAATGCCTCAGGAGTTTTGAACATGCGCAGAAGTTCAAGTTTTCGGGCAATCCCTATCCCCTCAACAGCATTTAGTCGTATCCAGTTCTGTAAATGCATTTTCAAACCCTTCACCCCCAACCTGCGCCATTCTCGATTTCAGGCCAGAACCGTCCTGTCCAGCGACCGGTATTGTATGGCCTCGGCAATGTGTACTGCCTGAATTATAGGACTTTCTTCCAGGTCGGCAATGGTACGGGCAACCTTCAGTATCCTGTCATGGGCACGGGCACTGAGCTTAAGCTTGTCAAAAGCCGACCTTAAAATCTTTCTCCCCTCATCGTCCACCTTGCAGAATTCACGAATCAAGGCACCAGTGAGCCCGGCATTGCAGAAAACATCTAAACCGCTGTAACGCTCCTTCTGGATAGCTCGCGCCTTGTTAACCCTCTTTTTGATGGTTTCTGAATTTTCCTCTTTTGAGCATGACTCAAGATCGCTATATCTGATAGTGGGTACCTGCACCTGGATATCTATGCGATCCATAAGAGGGCCGCTCAACCTGCCCAAGTAGCGTTCTGCCTCTCTGGATGAGCAGGTGCACGGCTTGGCAGGATCGCCGTAATAGCCGCATTTGCATGGGTTTGCCGCAGCCACCAGCATGAAACGGCAAGGATATGTAATGGTGGAATTGATTCTTGCGATACAGACAAATCCGTCTTCCATGGGCTGGCGCAGGATATCCAGTGTTGCACGCCCGAACTCGGGCAGTTCGTCCAAAAAAAGTACCCCATGATGGGAAAGGCTCACTTCTCCTGGTTTTGGTATTCTTCCTCCTCCAACCAGGCTTGCGGAGCTCATGGTATGGTGGGGAGCACGAAATGGCCTCTCCATAATCAGGGAGGTATGAGGAGGAAGCATCCCTGCTACACTGTATATCTTTGTGACCTCCAGTGATTCTTCAAAGGAAAGATCGGGAAGAATGGTGGGAAGCCTTCTTGCCAACATTGTCTTGCCGGATCCCGGGCTTCCGATCATTATGACGTTATGCCCACCGCTGGCCGCCACCTCCAACGCTCTTTTTGCCTGGCTCTGCCCCCGGACATCTGAAAAATCTAATCCTGATGCTGCCTTTGTGCTTTTTCCCATTTCAATGCGCTCAGCAGGTTTTATGCATCCCTGTCCTGTAAAGTGAGCCACTGCCTCATTAAGAGAATTAACAGGGAAGTATTCGATGCCCTGAACCACTGAAACCTCGGGCAGATTTTGGGAGGGAATCATCATCTTGTCATAATTAAGTTCCTTAGCTGTGATGGCTTTGCAAAGCATACCGGGCACGGGGCGAACGCTTCCATCAAGGGCCAGTTCTCCCGAGATGAAATAGCCTTTTACCGATTCTTCAGGTATGATTTTTGCTGCCACAAGAATACCGATGGCGATGGGAAGGTCAAAATCGGTTCCATCCTTACGGATATCGGCTGGAGCAAGATTCAGGGTTATTCTCTGGTTCGGGAATTTGAAGCCTGAGTTCTTTATGGCGGCTCTCACTCTTTCCCTGGCTTCCTTCACAGATGTATCGGCCAGGCCTACCACATCAAATGCAGGAATGCCATTGGATATGTCGGTCTCAACTTCTATTAGATGACCGTCAAGACCAGTGAGGCCACAGGTTGCAACCCGGCTGAACATTAAGAATACCCCCGATACAGAACATTTGTTTGGAAATATTCTAGCACGTAATGTTAAATTTTGCAAGTGTTATTAATTTATTCTTTCTAAATAAAAAATCACCGGACCCGCTGCCGGTCCGGTGCCTTTTTATGCATAAACTTTTCAGTTT
>LFSK01000131.1 GCA_001512555.1 Clostridiaceae bacterium DTU059
ATGATCCTTGGCAAACTTGCTGGGGCGTCTGAAATCGTGGTTGCGCACCTTTTTTTCTGCCGTGTCCTTACTGAACTCCTTAACATCAAGCTCTCCTGTATTGAGCTGCTGCAACAGCCTGTCTATTTCATTTTGGGAAAGAATATCGCCCACAGGTATTGCTCGCCTCCCCCTACTGAATAATCCAGCCCTCAAAAACAACCCGGATAATAATTCTCTCGTCTATCCTTTTGGACAGGATACTGTTAAATTTATCTTTCAGGGCATCCCTGGCTTTTTCCATGGCCGTGTCCTCACTGAGCTGTTCGAAGGTCTGACTTCTGAAATACTCTATACAGGCCTCCTTGAATTCACCCACACAGTCCTTCATAAGATCGGTGCGGGCTTCAAGATGCTTTTTCTTCTCGCCGGCATCAAAGACGATGGTGACAGAAGCCTTCAGAAAGCTGTTTTCATGAGCAGGAGAGGCTTTTAGATTGAAAATTGCATCCCCACCTGTTCCGTCTTCTCCGGCGTAGAGGTTAATCCTTGATTCCTCATCAGGAGGTACTTCCCTGGTTTGCTGAGGCAAGTCCTTAGCGTTATTAGCCTCTGGATTGGGATTTATGCGGTTGTAGGTGGTAAACAGGAAGATAACCATCACTGCCAGTGCCAATGCAAGAACCGCAATTATGGAAAGCAATACAGCATATAAAGACTTACCCTGCAATATAGGACACCCCTTTAAAAACCTATTCTATGTCATTTATCGTCATTTTCGGACAATGGATTAATTAATCTGTTGATAAACCCCGCTCTTCGCTTAAATTCTACTACCGAATCAATTATATCATCAACACTTTCTTTTACCACATACTTCTTCCCGTTAACAAGGGTGATGACAGTATCGGGTGTGGACTCTAAGGTTTCAATCCACTCACAATTGATTACAAAGCTGGTACCGTTGAATCTGGAAACCCTGATCATAATAGTTCACCTCCAATTCTATCAGGTGAAATTACTTTACACGAGAAATCAGCTCCTCTTATCCGGGCTGAAATCAATCAGAATACAGGTAGGGCCGGTTGAATACC
>LFSK01000214.1:0-2847 GCA_001512555.1 Clostridiaceae bacterium DTU059
CTTTGGAAAAAGCCCTTATTCAGCTAGAACAGGCGATCAACCGGCTATAATAAATTGGTTATTGACATTGAGATTTGCTCTATGTATAATATAAAATTGTCGGGCGGATCTCGACACAATTGAATACACACCATTAGCTCAGCTGGTAGAGCACCTGACTCTTAATCAGGGAGTCCAGGGTTCGAGTCCCTGATGGTGTACCAGTAAAAACTCCGATATCAGATGGTATCGGAGTTTTTACGTTAAACTCGGTGAATTCGGGTAGAAAGCTATTAGTGGATTCTTCTTGCCTTTCACGTCCTCTTTTCCGATATAAATAATAAGAAGCGTCGGAGGTGTTACTAATGAGAAAGCTGGATGTGGATCAAAAGCAGAGCGTATTGATTATTGATGATAACCAGCAGGATGTTAATTCCCTGAAGAAATTGCTGAGAAAAGAGTATAGGATAAGATCAGCAAACACTGTGGAGAAGGCTTTCAAAGCAATTGGAACACGGAATCCCCCCGACCTGGTATTGTTGAATGCCCTTATGACTGGTATGGATGGCGGCGAGCTTTGTAAAAAACTAAGATCCACCCCTAAAACCTGGAACATTCCAGTTATCCTTATTACAACAGAATTCAGTGAGGATGAGGAATCCCGGCTTTTTAAGATGGGTGCCGCTGATTATCTGCTTAAGCCATTTAATCCCCTCACTGTTGCTGCCAGGGTACGAACCCACGCTGAAATCAAAAAATACAGGGAGTGCCTGGAGGTTTCCTATTATCGGGATGGTCTTACTGCCCTGCCCAACAATCGGCGTTTTGAGGAATACTATGATTCTGTCTGGAGTTTTGCAGTGCGTGAGTCACTGCCTCTATCCCTAATCAAAGTGAGTATTGCTGATTTTGACTGGTATGTAGACAATTACGGTCAACAGGCGATGGATGATTGTCTTATGGCAATCGCGAAGAATCTATCCCATGCAGCCAGGCGGAAAACAGATATGCTTGCCCGGACCGGTCGTGAAGAATTTACCTGCGTGCTGCCAAATACAAGGATTGACGGAGCCATTGTCCTTGCGGAAGCATTTCGTGCCTGCGTATCTTCTCTGGGCATTTTGGGTTCCTGCGACGATACAAATGGCTTTATCGGTATTAACCAGGGAGTTGCAACTACTATTCCCACCAACGATATGCTTTCTAAAAAGCTACTTGAGGCAGCCGAAGAGGCTCTTAAAAAATCCATATCAGAAGGGAGCAACCAAATCAACTGTAAAAGTATTTAATAAAAATCTCAAAAAAAATTGCAGTTGTTTTATTTGTCTGTGATATAATAATCTCAGTCAACTAAATACATTATATGGTATCCGTGGCCAAAAATGTGGTTTACTGCCCTCATTCACACTCTGCGTCTTTTCCTGTTCAAGTCTCTTCGTTTCCAGGATAGCAGGTATGCCGGGGCGAGTATTTTGAATCAGGCATGGATACTATTATGTAAAAAGTACAAACATGCCTTTTACATTGCAGAGGTGATGATTTGACTGAGATAACCGCCAAGCTAAAAGAAGTGCTTGCCTCAGTATTACCCATTACATTCATTGTTCTGGTGCTCCACTTCACCATAACCCCTTTAGAAACAGATATGCTATTTGCTTTTCTTATAGGTTCTGCTCTGGTGATTATTGGTCTCACGATCTTCCTATTTGGCATAGACCAGGGTCTGGAACCCATCGGACAGGGTATTGGCAAAACAATAACCCGCTCCAACAGCTATGCAGTATTAATTACGGTTAGCTTAATACTGGGTTTCTTTATTTCTTATGCAGAACCAGATCTTCACATCCTTGCAAATCAGGTAGACAATGTAACTTTCGGCCGGTTTGACAACAAATTGATGGTAATCGCTGTCTCCATCGGACTTGGTGTGATGATGACCATTGGAATGCTGCGCATAATTAAGAGCGTCCGACTCAAATATGTGTACGCAGGCGCATATGGCTTGATTTTTATTCTGTCACAATTCTCATCGCCCGATTTTCTAGCCATTGCTTTTGATGCTTCTGGAGCAACAACTGGTGCGATAACGGTTCCTTTTATGCTTTCATTGGCCGCTGGTATCTCTGTTTTGAAGAAAAGCAGCAAGATGAGCGAAGCCGATAGCTTTGGTCTTGTAGGTATTTCTTCTACAGGTGCGATTCTGGGTGTCTTGATTACAGGCCTTTTTCTGAACGTTGATAAACTGGAGGGGGCATTACCTGAAGCAGATATCGCTACCTCCAATATACTGGATGCTTACGGCTCCAAACTTCTTACCATAGCATGGGAGTCCTTTTTATCCCTGCTTCCCATTATTATCGTGTATATATTATTCCAGATATTCTTCTTCAAGCATAAAAAGAACAAGGTCATAGATATCTCAAGGGGTCTTGTCTTTACCCTTGTCGGGCTTATCGTATTTTTGCTGGGGGTAAATGGCGGTTTCATGGAAGTGGGTGCCCAGCTGGGAATACAGCTTGCTTCGCTTGACTCTAAGATTCCTGTTTTACTTGTGGCACTACTGCTCGGGCTCACCACTGTATTGGCCGAACCTGCTGTTCTTGTATTGACCCATCAGGTGGAAGATGTTACTGGTGGCTCGGTCAACCGTGTTCTTGTGCTCATCTTCCTATCCATAGCAGTTGGGGTTTCTATCTTGATGTCCGCATTAAGGATTCTCATACCCGATATTCAGCTGTGGATGTATTTATTACCCGGATTTGGCCTCTCCGTGTTACTGGCTTTCTATGTGCCTGATCTATTTGTAGGTATAGCCTTTGATGCAGGCGGTGTCGCCTCTGGACCCATGACGGCAACTTTTTCCCTTGC
>LFSK01000214.1:2944-3396 GCA_001512555.1 Clostridiaceae bacterium DTU059
TATAAAAAAGGGAGCAATTGGAGGTAATCATGGATAAGCACGTTCAAATATCAGGGATTGAATATCATATTCTTACCCTCATCCTCAGTGACAGTCAATCCCATAAATGTATCCATGTCGCAAAGGCAAAAGGCGTCTGCGGTGGTATCGTAACCATAGGCAAAGGCACGGTAAGCAGCGCAATCTTAAACGTATTGGGAATCAAAAGCCAGAAAAGAGAGGTTATTAGCTTCCTTCTTGACAAGGAACAGGCAAATGAGATCCTTAATCACTTCACCACTGAGCTCCAACTCCATGAGCCAGGTCATGGAGTTGCTTTTACAACGCCTGTGATAATGGCAAATCGCAGCACAGAGACTGTTCAGGATACCGGAAATACAGAAAAAGCTTTGGAGGAAATGAGTATGTATAAGAAGCTGACGGTAATTGTCGATCGCGGTATGGCAGAAGAG
>LFSK01000159.1 GCA_001512555.1 Clostridiaceae bacterium DTU059
AGGTCCGATGATCAGCCCGGCAACAATATATCCGGTAACATTGGGAAACCCTACAAGTTTTGCCATCCTTCCAGCCAGCAGACCGCATAGCAGCATTAATCCCACATAGAAAAGGATGCTCATTTGTCAAGCCCCTTTCCTTGTGCAAAATCCAGAGGCAGAACGAACATGATCCCCGTATCTGGCTTCGAAAAATCACCCACCACTTCTTCTGTTATGCGTATGATAGTTTCCTGCTGGTCTTCACGGATTACAGTAAGAATGGTTTTGCTTTTCTTATTCTCGCTGCCGTTCAAATACTTGCGTATGGAACCTAAAAAAGAGATTTCCTCTTCGTGGTGTTCCGAACCTGCAAGTTCCCGGGCCATGCCAGTGCTCTCAATTATTGTCGCTCCACAAATCTTCTCCTTGGCGTAGGTTACCATAAGATCGTCAAGCTTCTCGGTTCGATTGAGTATGAGTACAAACAACTTCATTTATAATCCCTCCATCCCAGATTTTTAATCGGGTTAGTTCTTTATTTCTGCAGGGTTTTAAATATAATAAGCATAAATTTAAACACAAAAAAGGAGCTTCCATATCAATGCCATGGGGCAGCAATATCAAAGCCCCTCTGCACTCAGAAGGTTCTTATATATTGTTGCCTTTTTTAAAAGGACAATATAAGCATAACATAAGTTTGAGGAAAATACGAATGACGCTGTGTAAAATGGACTAAAACTGAAAGGACATCTTCTACTAATATCCGCCATTAAATGGTATGATAGTAGGTAGGAATGACTGGAAGAAAGGGTGATGTTTTTGAATTCTTTTACGTTTTATTCACCAACAAAAGTGATCTTCGGGAAGGACGCAGAGTTAAACGCTGCGAAAGAGATTAAGGAATTTGGCGGAACAAAAGTCATTATTGTATATGGCGGTGGAAGCGTTGTAAGAAGCGGGCTTCTTGAAAGGATAACCAGACAGCTGGAGGATGAAGGTATTCCCTATATCACGCTGGGAGGTGTCAAACCCAACCCCCGGCTGTCATTGGCGAGGGAAGGAGTTAAACAGGCTATAGAAAACGGGGTCGACTTTGTACTGGCGGTAGGAGGCGGCAGTGTCATCGATACTGCAAAGGCTATAGCCCACGGCACTGCCAACCCGGGAATTGATATATGGTCCTTCTGGGCAAGGGAAGCTGTTCTTGAGAAAAGCCTTCCGGTGGGAGTTGTTCTGACCCTTTCGGCGGCAGGCAGTGAGACCAGCAACTCGGCCGTGATCACCAATGATGAGACTCATACCAAAAGGGGGTTGAGCACCGATTTCAACCGTCCCAGGTTTGCCCTCATGAATCCGGAATTGACCTACTCCCTTCCCAAATACCAGATTATGTGCGGAATTGTCGATATAATGATGCATACCATGGATCGCTACTTCACATCGGATTTAGGAAACGAACTCACCGATGAGATAGCTGAATCCCTTCTTCGGGTGATGATTAAAAACGGCCCTGTTGCCCTGGAAAACCCCCGGGATTATCACGCCATGAGCGAGATAATGTGGTGTGGAAGCCTCTCCCATAACGGACTAACAGGCCTTGGCGGTAAGCAGGACTTTGCCACCCATTCGTTGGGGCACGAGCTAAGCGCCAAGTTTGATGTGGCCCATGGTGCCAGTCTGTCCACTATGTGGGGTTCATGGGCCCGGTACTGTTTCCCTGAAAATCCGGAGCGGTTTGCCCAATTCGGCCGGAAGGTATGGGGGATCACCGAGGGAAGCATTGAAGAAGTCGGCAAAGCCGCCATTGACAGGACGGTGGAATTTTTTGCTTCGGTGGGGGCTCCTACATGCTTTACAGAATTAGGTATAGGAGTACAGCCCGAAGAGGTGATCCATGAGATGTCCGATCGGTGTATGTTCTATGGCAAGCGTACCGTCGGAAGTTTCAAGGTTCTTAACCGTGATGATGCCTACCAGATCTATACCATGGCAAACAGATAGGTTCAGGTTTGTAACAGGTTACTATAGTCCCCTGCCGGATCTGGCAGGGGATTCGGTATTATAGGATGAAATTAAACACGCGGTTAAGAATTCGGAATGAAAACAGGAGACCATATATGCTATAATCCTAGGTAAATAAATCCTTCAATAAAGGACGGGTTGAATATATGAATGAGAAGATCAGGGATATAGCAGCCAGAATCAAAGGTTTGAGACTGCTTTCAGGCCTTACTCCGGAAGAGGTTGCAAAGGTTGTTAATGTGACGCCCGAGGCCTACAGCCAGTATGAGAGCGGCGAAGACGATATACCTGTAAGCCTGCTTAACGAGATATCGGAATTCTACAAGGTGGATATGACCGAGATACTCACCGGAATCTCGCCCAAGCTTCGTGATGTATGCATGGTAAAAAATGGGGAGGGGCTCCGGGTTGAGCGCTACGACCAGTATGAATTTGAAAGCCTGGCCTACAAGTATGCGGGACGTAAAATAGAACCCCTTCTGGTGACACTCAGACCGGAGCAATCACCCGAACTGGTTTCCCACAAGGGACAGGAGTTCAATTACTGCCTTGAAGGCCGGATGAAGGTGACTATCGGAAGGGAAGAGTACATCCTTGAGCCTGGTGACTCGCTATACTTTAACCCTATCAAACCCCATAAGATGGTGTCCCTGGATGGGAAAAACGCCAGGTATCTGACTGTCATCTTACTATAGAAACTACATAAGAAGGGGAGACATCTATGAATCTTGCTTATCGATATTTGGAGGAAGAGAGCTTTGACAGCTATGAGGATTTCTGTCGTGGGCTCAGAATTAAGGTTCCCGAATCTTTTAACTTTGCCTTTGATATCATTGACGAGTATGCGCGTCTTGAGCCGGAGCGAAAAGCGCTGGTATGGTGCAATGACCATGAAGAGGAGAAAACCTTTACTTTCCTTGATCTTAAGAAGTGGTCCTCAAAAACAGCCAATTATCTTAAATCCCTTGGGGTAAAAAAGGGCGATCGTGTCATGCTCATATTAAGACGCAGATACGAGTTTTATTTTTTTGCCCTGGCTCTTTGCAGAATCGGTGCTGTTTATATACCCTGCACCGATCAGCTTAAAGAAAAGGACATTATTTACCGTGCCAATGCATCAGGTGCAAAGATGATTGTTTCCTGTGCTGATACAGATGTGGCCGAATGCGTGGAGCGAGCCCTGGATGAAAGCCCCACCGTTGAAAATCTTTGTATGGTAGGCGGCAACAGGGATGGCTGGCTTAGCTATGATGAGGATATCAAAAGCTTTTCGGAAGAGTTTCCAAGGCCGCAGGGCGAGGAGGCTCCCCAAAACCATGATCTTATGATTATCTATTTCACCTCGGGTACCACCAGCATGCCCAAAATGGCATGTCACGATTTCACCTATCCTCTGGGTCATATCATAACGGCTAAGTATTGGCAGAGGGTCGTTGAAAACGGGCTCCATCTTACCGTGGCGGACTCGGGCTGGGCCAAGTTTGGCTGGGGCAAGATTTATGGGCAGTGGATATGCGGTGCCGTACAGTTTGTTTATGACATGGACAGATTCGTTCCCGAAAGGCTTCTGGAGGTCATGCAAAAGTATAGGCTGTCCACCTTCTGCGCTCCTCCAACCATCTATCGTTTCCTGATCCATCATGATCTTGAAAAGTATGACCTCTCCTCACTGGTGCATTGCTCAACAGCGGGAGAGCCTTTGAATCCCCAGGTTTTCCATACATGGGAGAGGGTGACCGGGCTCAAGATTTATAATGGTTTTGGGCAAACAGAAACCACCGTGCTGGTGGCAAACTTCGAATGGCTGGAAACCCTGCCAGGTTCCATGGGAATGCCCAATCCTGCCTATAATATTGATATCGTTGACGAAGAGGGGAAATCAGTTCCTGTAGGTGTGGAAGGCGAACTGGTGGTAAGGGACGTGGACACCAATAAACCCGTGGGTCTGTTTACCGGCTATTACAGGGATGAGGAAGCCACCAGGAGGGTATGGCATGATAATATCTATCACACCGGGGATGTGGTATATAAGGATGAGTATGGGCTTTTGTGGTTTGTTGGCCGCAACGATGATGTGATCAAGGCGTCGGGCTATCGCATAAGCCCATTTGAGGTGGAAAGCGCTCTCATCGAACATCCGGCTGTTGTGGAATGCGCTGTAACAGGTGCTCCGGATCCCATCCGGGGTACTGTGGTCAAGGCGACTATTGTGCTTGCCAAGGGCTACACGCCTTCAGAAGAATTGAAGAGAGATATCCAGGATTATGTAAAGCGTGTTACGGCACCATATAAATACCCGCGGATCATTGAGTTTGTGGATGAGCTGCCCAAGACCATCAGCGGTAAGATCAAAAGAGCCCAAATCCGAAAGGTGGATCATGGGGAAGAGGTTCAGGAATGAGTTGAAGTCCATAAAGCCTGTGCTTAATCCTATAGATACCGCTTTACGTCGCGGCCGATGACATAGGCATAGAGCTCGATATAGGGCTTAACTGTACTTGCCATGATCTTTCTCATGAGGATCTCCTCAACCTGGAAGAAACCTACTGACGCAGTCATTTTGACCGTTATCTTCAGCGGCTTTTCCTCCCCCTTTTCAATTGAAACCGATTCGATAGCCGATGAGGAATATTTATGGATGTCCCCCACCCTTGATTCCTGGTTCATGAGAAGGGGGATACGGGAGCGCCCTTTTTCCATATCGCAGCCATCAGCAATGAGGACGATCCCCGCTTCAAGTGTTGTGATGGGATGCTGGGTCATATGACCCAGTATGCCCTCAAGAGCCACCGCTTTTATCACCACACGGCGCATTAACTCATCCGGGAATACAGCCTGAATCACGCGATCTATGATTGGGATTGCCATCATGTAGGAGCTTGTCTCATGGTTATGCCTTCCAACTGACATTCCGATATCATGCAGAAATGAGGCCAGCAGGACTGCAATCCGGCTGTCTTCCAGGGTGCCGGAGCCTTCCTTTACAATATTCGGAACAATACCCTGTTCAGTGAGAATGTTGAACATTTTCATGGCGTTAACGGCCACTTTGCGCATATGCACCGGTCCGTGATCATTAAAGCCAAGGCGCCTTATGGATACAGTATTGGCGTATTCCTGCCAGGCATGGATCTCTTCATCATCCCATATGAAGCGGGCTACCTCCAGTGCTTTTCCATCAAGCAGCGAAGCAAGCTCGCGTTCCATAGTCAGTTCCAAAGAGGACTTCATACTAAGTGTACCTGCCTTATCGATAATTAACCGGTTCATGCCAAACCCGCAGGAGCCTGCATTTTAGCAATTCCCACAGATGACCGGTGTCATTCACCCACCTGTCTTTATATCAGAATATTTCAAAGGGCTGCTGATGTCAAACCAATTGATACATTATTTATTTCTATGATCGTCACAGGGACATGTAACCAAATATGTCGTCTGGTGTATAATATACAGGAGCAGAGAAGGAGCGTGGGTTTTTATGAGCTATACAGGAAGGGCCTTTGTGCTGGGAATGGCCAGGAGCGGCTATGAAGCCGCAAAACTGCTGGTAAATAAAGGCTACAGCGTTGTCATCAATGATGCCAAAACTGAACAGAATGCTGATCAGATAAAAGAGCTTGAGTCCCTGGGCGTGGAAATCATTCTTGGACACCATCC
>LFSK01000051.1:0-4798 GCA_001512555.1 Clostridiaceae bacterium DTU059
CCCTTGATCATCTTATCCTCGCCCTCGTCCTCATCAGAAACCAGATGACCCACATCGGTAATATTCATGACATGACATAGCTTATATCCGTCATACTTCAAAACACGCCTTAATATATCCATAAACACATAGGTCCTTAAATTCCCGATATGGGCATAGTTGTAGACGGTGGGACCACAGGAATACATCCTCACCAAATCTTCTGAAAGGGGGACAAACTCGTCCTTGTTCCTGGTCAATGTATTATAAAGCTTCATTTACTTTCACTCCTTAAGCCTGTTGGTTGCTGTCGTCATCGTCACAATCGGGAGGGCTCTTTAAACCTCCTCTCATATCGTTAAGCCTGTTCTCATATTTCATGAGCACTTTTTTTAACTGCTCCAGTTCATTGCGGATACGGCAGAATTCCTGAGAAACAGGATCCGGGTTGTGAATGTGATCCAACTCGAAGGACTGTCGGATTTTTTCTCCCCCTCTTTTTACAGCACGTCCCGGGACGCCAACAACCGTGGTGTTGGGTTCCACCTCACTGGTAACAACCGCATTGGCCCCAATCTTGGCATTGTCGCCCACGGTAAAGGGTCCAAGTATCTTGGCACCGGCTCCTATGAGTACATTATTCCCTATTGTCGGGTGTCTTTTCCCCTTCTCTTTTCCTGTTCCGCCTAAAGTGACACCATGATAGATGGTGCAATAATCCCCGATCTCTGCAGTTTCTCCAATGACAACACCCATTCCGTGGTCTATGAAGAGACATTTGCCTATTCTGGCTCCGGGGTGTATCTCAATACCGGTCTTGTGGCGTGTGCGCTCCGAAAGGGCACGTGCAATCCAATGCATGCCCTTTTTATGAAACCAGTGTGCCAGTCTGTGCCTTCTTAAGGCCTTGTACCCAGGATACTGGAAAATCACCTGCCATGGGCTTCGGGCAGCCGGATCCCGCTGGGCTATTGACTTGGCTTCCTCATACCATCTGAACATATTTTTCACCCTGTCTCATGACAGCTTCATTTCTGTCATGCTTTCATGCCTTAGGTCTGATGATTTGGTTAATACACATTATAATTCATATCCCATCCCAGAACAAGAAAAACATCCTTCATGGCCTGCTTTAAGCCTGAAGGATGTATTGATAATCGATAAGAACAAAAAGTTTTTATAAAAAGCGGATTGCCTACCCGATGTCCTGAGACTGGCCGTTGTTGGCACAGATTGCAGCTGCGCCCACTGCTGTGGCAAACTCTGCGTTTTCAGGAATAATGAAGTTCACATCGAACAGGGAACTAAGCTTACCGAATACGTCTTTCGCCTGAGGCACATTGGCCAGGTTTCCGGTTAGAACAATGTCCTTTACGTTCTCCATTCTGGTGGCAAAAACCGACAGCATACCGATAGCCTGGAACACCAGATTGATAATGCCCATGGCCACATCGGCTTTGGTAGCCAGATCGCTGATCTTTCCAAAATTAGATGCAGTGGTATCGGGCAAAAGGTTTGTTACCCCGTCCCTTGATATATCACCGATGGTCAGGTCAATGTGGTTGAGGCTTCCTCCCTCTGCCATTTTAATAATATCTTCGAAATTCCGGATGTTCAGCATCCTGTTGGACAGCCCCAGAAGCGTGCCTCCGCCGATTCCCGTACCTCCCAGGTGAACCGCCCGGTCATTGTCAGCCATGACAAATGCCGTACCGGTTCCCATGCTGACTACGATTGCTCTTTCAAGGCCGCTTAAAAAGAGCCCTCCCATGCCGATGGCCAGAAACTCATCCGCTCTGGCGGTGGGTACGCCAAGGAGTCGCTCGCTCAGGTAGCTTGAACCCACACCGGTTACCATGATCTTTTCCACATCATCCAGAGTCAGGGCATTATCGTTCAAAAACCTTCCAAAGGCGCCGTAAACCGATGCCACAGGATCGGTGGCTTTCACCAGAATGGGGCTTAATATGCTGTCATTGGAATAGCCTACGATTTTTGTGGTAGTGCCGCCAATATCAATACCAATTATTATTCCCATGATCAGGCCTCTCTTTCCTATCTGTTCTGTCTTTTAAATCTTTGAAGTGCAAGAACAACCGGAACACCGATAAGGGAGGCGGCTGCTATCTCAACCAATGCGTTGATGAATGCACCACTGAAAATAATGGTAAGAAGGCTTCTTCCTGCGGCACTTTCACCAATGGCCTCCACATACTCCTTGGCATAAAGCAGATAGATCATGCCCAATACGCCAACGGTGTTGGTAAGGGTACCGGCCAATGCGGCTCCAACAATGGGCACCGTCTTGTTCCTGATGATTCTCTTTAACAATGTGTAGAAATAGTAGGCCGCAAGCCCTATCAGTATCCGGGGCAAAACCGCAACCAGTGGGTTCAGAAAGAAGGGAGCTGTCGGCATACCGGCAAATATGGTGGCCGCAGCATACATGCTGGACAGTCCAAACATGAGCCCTACGAATCCGCCTATCATCGGCCCTTCAAGCACAGCAGCAACTATTACCGGAATATGCATGGTAGTAATGGTAAATGGCGGGATCGGAATATAACCTAGAGATGGTATCAAACTAAGAATAATAGTAAAAGCCGAAAAGATTCCGGCAACAGCAATGCGCCTCACATTGATGCGAGGTTTTGAATAAATGTTTTGCATGTTTTCTCCTCCGTTCTCATTCCCTTTACGGGATATAAGTCGAAATATTTGCTGGGTTGTATTATGTTCGGTTTTCAATCAGAAATACCGACACAGACATAATAGCATATCCACTTTGGGATGATCAAGATTTTTTACACTTTTGCCAGGCACAGGGTTTATTCCCTGATTCCATGGATCTTCAAAGTGTGATAAAATAATACAATCAATTGTACAGGTGATTATTTTGATGCATGTTTTTATTGTCAACCCGGTTGCCGGCAAGGGTAAGTCGTCTGCCCTGGTTAGCAGTATAAAAGAACGATTTCGCCATTTTCCGGAGCCCTACCGTATTGAGATAACAAAGTATCCCGGTCACGCTACCGACATTGCAAAAGAGCTCTCAACTGACGGTACACCCATGCGTGTTTATTCTGTTGGGGGTGATGGAACCCTCAATGAAATAGTCAACGGTATTTCAGGTGATCATATTGAACTGGGAATCATCCCCTGCGGCTCGGGAAACGATGCCGTCCGATCCATTTACCCAATAACAGACCCTCTCGTCTTGTTGAAGATCCTGCCGGTGGCCTCATCCTCCCTGCTGGATATGGGAAGGATTAACGGCCGGTATTTTATCAATATTGCATCCATAGGATTCGATGCGGAAGTGGTTACCCTCAGCAGGAAATTTAAGCGCATACCCCTGGTTTCGGGTTCAATGGCCTACATCCTGGGGGTTTTGGCTGCTGTTATCGGGTTAAAAAAGCATAAAGTCAGGATAATCATTGATGATGCGCCGGAAAGGACCAATGAACTGCTGCTCTGCGCCTTTGCAAACGGAAGGTATTATGGAGGGGGTATGAAGCCGGCTCCCCAGGCCGATATGACCGATGGCATTCTGGATGTCTGCGAGGCGGAGAATCCGGGCAGGCTTCGGCTTTTAAAGTTCTTTCCAGCCTTTATGAAGGGCGGGCATACAGACCTGAAAGAAGTGTCCATGCACCGGTGTAAGAAGATTGAGATCATTGCTACCCGGAACCTGCCAATCAATATTGACGGTGAAATAACAAAAGATACCCGGGTGACGGTTGAAATCGTACCCGGGTCGCTTCGTGTACTCATACCTTGAATGCCTGTCCTGATCAGAAGGTTATAGGCTCTCCTCCTACCTCGAAATCCACATGCTGGACAACCTTTCCCGTCAGTTCCTGACTTCTGGCATCGGGTTGGCTTCCGCCCACATATATTCTGAACTTTCCAGGCTCAAGAATAATATTACCCAAATCATCCACCATGGCCATCTGCCTGGGGGTCAGCGTGAACTTAACGGTTTTTTCCTCGCCTGATTTAAGATACACGCATTTTATGCCGTTAAGCTGCCATCTGGGTATCTCGGTGCTGGCTTCCATATCCTTCAGATAAAGCTGGGCTACTTCATACCCATCATATTTTCCACTGTTTTTGATGGTGACCGAACACTCAATGGATTCGCCCGCCCGGATCCTGCCGGAATTCAGGGAAAGACCTGAATAATCGAAGGTTGTGTAGCTCAATCCGAATCCGAAGGGATACAGGGCATCTCCTTCCATGTATTTATAAGTTCTGCCCTTCATGCTGTAATCCTTGAAATCAGGCAGTTCTTCTGTGCTGCGGTAGAAGGTGACAGGCAGCCTGCCGCTGGGATTGCTCCTGCCAAAAATGATAGAGGCAACAGCATGTCCTCCCTCTTCTCCCGGATACCAGGCCTGAAGAACAGCACTGGCTTTTTCATCAGCCATGCGAAGGTCAAGGGCGCTTCCTGCCATAACCACAACAATGACGGGCTTACCCGTGGCCAGCACGGCTTCCATGAGCTCAACCTGGCATTTCGGTAAGCTAAGATCCTTTTTATCCCCTGAGAAGTACTCGTTTCCTGTATCACCCTCTTCGCCCTCTATGGTTTCATCAAGGCCCAGGCAAAGGATGGTTACATCGGCTTTTTCAGCACAGGAAACAGCCTCCGACAGACGGTCAGGCCCTTCACCCAGCATTCTGGAAAGACCTTCACTGTATTCGTCGGCAAGGCTTGAGCCTACCGAATAGAATACTCTTATGTCCTTTCCACAGATATCCCTGATACCTTCCAGAACGGTTACATATTCAGATGCGGTACCATAGTAATTGCCCA
>LFSK01000051.1:4832-5766 GCA_001512555.1 Clostridiaceae bacterium DTU059
AGCAGGGTAATGGATCTTATGGCTACCTCTCTGGAAAACTCCCTGTGCTCCCAACAGTCATTGACCTCATAGGGAATCTTTGTATAGGGCACATTCTCTTCCTTGTCAAACATGCCCAGCTTCATCCTGGTCATCATCAGACGGGTCACCGAGCGGTCAATCTCTTCCTCGGTTATAAGACCCTCTTCCAGAGCAACCAGAAGGTTTCCATACATATTGCCGCAGTTGAGATCACAACCGTTCCTTACAGCCAAAGCTGCCGATTCGGGGGCGGTAGCCGTCACTTTATGGTGGAGATGGAAATCCCGGACTGCCCAGCAATCCGATGTTACATGACCCTCAAATCCCCATTCACCGCGCAGAATGTCCTCCAGAAGGGTCTTGCTGCCGCAGCAGGGCTCGCCATTGGTTCTGTTGTATGCACCCATGACCGATTCCACCTTAGCTTCCTTGACACATGCCTCAAAAGCGGGTAAATAGGTTTCCCGAAGATCCTTGGGCGAAGCCACGGCATTAAAGGAATGCCTTTCATCCTCAGGACCGCTGTGAACCGCAAAATGCTTGGCGCAGGCCGCAACCTTCAGGTATTTGGGATGGTCTCCCTGAAGTCCCTTGATGAAGGCTACACCCAGCCTGGAAGTAAGGTATGGATCCTCGCCGTAGGTTTCATGGCCTCGTCCCCATCTTGGGTCTCTGAATATATTGACATTGGGCGACCAGAAGGTAAGCCCTTTGTAGATGCCTCTATCATCCTTTCTGCTATACTCGTGATGCTTGGCGCGGGCCTCATCGGATATAACCTCTGCTACCCTTTTTATCAGATCCTCATCGAATGTCGCTGCCATGCCGATAGCCTGGGGGAAAACTGTTGCGGTTCCGGCTCGTGCCACACCGTGGAGGGCTTCATTCCACCAGTTATACCTGGGTATTCCCA
>LFSK01000051.1:5848-7300 GCA_001512555.1 Clostridiaceae bacterium DTU059
ACAAGATCCCTGGCTCGTTCCTCGAAGCTCCTTGATTCGTCCAGATAAACAGGAACATCCTTCATTAAATTTTCCTCCTTGCAGAAAGCAATTGATATACTCATTTTATACCAATCTATGACATTATTGAAGCCCTAAATAATATGAGTTTAATAAATCAGTCTGTTCTCCATCCTGTTTATCATGAAAAAACCTGTGGGATTCTCCGAATTCTCCTTGTTGTAGGCAAAGGGGCACCCGTCCATCCCCATGAAAATACCGCCAGCCTCGACAGCTATGATCTGCATGGGTGCCGTATCCCATTCCATGGTCTTGCCAAAACGGTAGTAGGCCTCCACATCGCCCCGGGCAAAAAGACAGCCTTTATAGGCGCTACCGGCAACAATGATATTTTTTATGCCATTTATCTCGATAAGCCTGTCCAACTCCTTGGTACGATGAGATCTGCTGACCGCCAGACGGATATCACCTATCCGGTCCGATACCCGAAGGGGTCTCTCCTTCTCCTTCTCCTTATGCCACCAGGCGCCCTGGTTTTCAGAGGCATAATAGTATTCTCTGAGTATGGGAACATAGATGAGACCTGCTATGGGAACCCCACCCCTTGCCAGGGCTATGTTCACGGTGAACTCACCGCTTTTTTTGACAAACTCCTTGGTTCCATCCAAGGGATCTACGATAAAACAGTATTCCTTCGATAATCTGGATAAATCGTCGGCTGATTCCTCAGCCAGAACCGGAATCTGTGGATATTCATCCTTAAGACCCTGCACAATCAGTTCATTGGACGTTTTATCGGCCTCGGTAACCGGAGAGTCATCCTCCTTATAGTCCACAGTAAAGTCCTCACGGTATATCTCCAGTATCTTCTCACCTGCTGCACCTGCAAGTTCCTTAAACAGGTCTATTACCCTACGTGTATCCATTGTATGCTCCTTTCGCTGCCCTATTATCTCTCGATCTTTATATATTCCCTTTTATGGTTTCGCTCAACCACTTTATAGGCCGCTATCACAGGGCATCCACAGGCAAGACTCTCAGCCAGAACCGATTCTAAGTATTCGCAGGGGAATTTCAGGCAATACCCGCAACCCATATGGGATATCCGGCAGGGCGTTGCGATCACCTCAAACACCAACCCCTTTTTCTCAAATATACGGCAGACCCTGTATGCGTAATTCCCGGAATCATAGAGGGCGATACATTCCATCAACACGCACCAAATGCTAAAAAATCCTACTACTATGCTATTCAGGAGCCCTGCCCATTGCCACTTTAGATCTTTTTCTGCCATTGACACAGCAAACTTAACTATAGTACAATAGTTTCTGCAATCCACGAGCGCCCATAGCTCAGCAGGATAGAGCAACGGTTTCCTAAACCGCAGGTCGGGGGTTCGAATCCCTTTGGGCGTACCAAAGCCTCAAACTTATCAAGGTTTGAGGCTTTGTT
>LFSK01000176.1:0-790 GCA_001512555.1 Clostridiaceae bacterium DTU059
ATCGCAATTCCTGTCGGTCAGGGAGTTGATGATGCTGGCCCTTACACCATAATCAATCAATGCCACCTTCATTCCCGATCCCCGGATATTGATGGTTTCCTTTGTGGTTACCTCATCAACGGGCTTCACTATGGCATATTCCTCTATAATGAGTTTCCAGTCCTCCGGCTTAAAATCGGGATCGGTTGATATCACACCGTTCATGGTTCCCTTCTCACGGAGGATCCTGGTAAGAGTCCGGGTATCAATGCCCTCGATCCCAACGATATTATTGCTTACAAGGTAATCATTAAGGGTCTGGCTGGAGCGCCAGTTGCTGGGCTCTTTACAGAGTTCCCGTACGATAAGACCCTTCAGCCAGGGTTTGCTGGATTCACTGTCCTCATGGTTTATCCCGTAATTACCTATGAGGGGGTAGGTCATCATAACAATCTGCCCTGCGCAGGTAGGATCGGTCAGTATCTCCTGATATCCGGTCATCCCGGTATTGAAAACAATCTCGCCCACACAGGAGCCAGAAGCTCCGATACCCTCACCTTCAAACATTGTGCCGTCTTCAAGCAGCAAAATCGCTTTCATATTGACCTCTTTCTTTAAAATATGTTTTATTCTCATGGCCGCCCGGCATATGGCATCCATCCTGCCCCATCATGCCGGATCGCCCCATTTGTCCTTTTTAGCAGTTTCCCTGAATGGAGATTAAAAAGTGGGATTCTTACAGCGCCGAAAGGATGTCGTCCCGCATCCTGATGGCTTCCGCCCTCGCCGCTTCCGCAAACTCCTCATGGGT
>LFSK01000176.1:829-6066 GCA_001512555.1 Clostridiaceae bacterium DTU059
CCCTGAGCCCCATAACCGGGAACCAGTATCCAGGAATTTGGCATTCTTTTTCTCAGGATCTTCAACTGCTCGGGATAGGTGGCTCCAACCACAGCTCCCACCGAGGAATATCCGTTCTCGCCTATGAGGGGATCTCCCCACTCCCGCACAAGATCTGCCATCATCTCATAAACCTTTCTTCCATCCTCCAGCTTCATATCCTGGAGCTGTCCTGAGGACGGGTTGGAGGTCTTTACCAGTACAAATATGCCCTTGTTCTCGTTCATGCAATCCCCGATGAAGGGTTTGATGCCGTCTATTCCCAGGTATGCATTCACCGTGAGGGCATCGGCATTGAAAGCACGGCATGCCTTTCCGAAAATATCGGTCTTGCCAAGAAAGGCCATGGAATAGGCCTCAGCCGTAGGGCCTATATCATTTCGCTTGCCGTCGGCTATAACTATCAGCCCTTTTTCACGGCCATAGGCTATGGTCTCCTCCAGAACCCTTAAGCCCTCTATGCCATACATCTCATAATAGGCTACCTGTGGCTTAATGGCCGGAATGATGTCGCATGTGGCATCAATAAGCCTTTTATTGAACTCCAAAATACTTCTTGCAGCGGCCTGAAAGGCATTGTCAACCTGCTGTCTGCATTCTTCCTTTATGGATTCGGGAATGTATTCCAGCTTGGGATCAAGTCCCAGCACCGATGGGTTGTTCTTATCCTTTATGGCCTTTCCCAGTCTGTCTGAAAAGTTCATGCCTCTCATCTCATCTCCTTCTCGGTTTTTCTTCCTTTTATCTGCAGTCGGTTAAACCGGTATCATACTTGGGTTTAACGATCCTGATATACGATTCTTCCGCCGACCAGGGTATACTTCACCCTTCCTGTCACCTTAAAGCCTCCGAAGGGCGAGTTTTTGCTCTTTGATAAGAATTCGTTTGTATCAATTGTATACTCTTCGTCAAGGTTTACAAGGACAAGATCGGCATCGGCTCCCGCCCTGATATCTCCCTTATCGATTTTCAGGATCCTGGAAGGCTTTGTGGACATCTTGTCAACCAACTGATTCAGATCCAGGATACCCGGCCTTACCAGGTATGTCAGGGCAAGGGGAAGCGCGGTTTCAAAACCGACGATACCGTTTAGTGCCATCTCAAACTCCACATTCTTCTCATCGAAGTGGTGGGGTGCGTGGTCTGTGGCTATTATGTCTATAGTGCCATCCTTGAGCCCCTGAATAACTGCGTCCACATCCTCCTGCGTCCTCAGGGGCGGGTTCATCTTTGCGTTTGTGTTATATCCTTCACAGGCCTTTTCAGTAAGGGTGAAATAGTGGGGACAGGTCTCAGCGGTGACAAGAACTCCCCTCTTTTTGGCTTGCCGGATCATTTCCACAGCCCCCTTTGTGGAGACATGGGCTATATGGACGGGCATCCCCGTATACTCCGAAAGGATGATCTCCCTTGATACCATCACATCCTCGGCAGCGGAAGGAATACCGTGAATCCCTAATCTGGTGGATGTCTCACCCTCATTCATGCTTCCGCCTTCGGCGAGATTGAGATCCTCGCAATGGGAGATAACGGTAAGACCAAACCCGCCGGCATATATCAGAGCCTTTTTCATTACTGAAGCCTGCATAACCGGCTTTCCGTCATCGGATACGGCAACGATGCCTGCCGCCTTCATACTCCCCATCTCTGCAAGCTCGTTTCCCTCAAGTCCCTTGGTTATGGCTCCGATGGGGTATACGTTCACCACAGCCTCATGGCTGGCTTTTTCCATAATGGTTCTTACAATGCTCTCGTTATCGATTACCGGATTGGTATTGGGCATGCAGGCGATGGAGGTAAATCCTCCCTTTGCGGCGCTCATGGAGCCGCTTTTGATATCCTCCTTGTATTCATAGCCCGGATCCCTCAGGTGGCAATGGGCATCCACAAGTCCGGGAAGTACTGCAAGGCCTTTGGCATCAATTATCTGATCCACCGCATCTGAAATGCCCTCCCCGATACAGCTGATTTTATTGTCTTCAATCAGAATGTCCCTGTTGACTTCTGTCCTGTCACTTGTAATGATGGTTCCGTTCTTTATCAAAAGTTTCAATTCTCTTCCCTCCCGGCTAACAGATATAGGAGCGCCATGCGTATGGCCACACCATTTGTGACCTGTTCGGTGATTTTGGATTGATCCGAGTCAATGAGAAGGGATGTCATCTCCACTCCCCTGTTGACCGGCCCGGGATGCATCACAAGGGCATCCTTCTTTGCTCCCGCCAGGTGGCGAAGATCCAGCCCGAAAAACCGGGCATACTCTTCGGTGGAGGGTATCAGTGCTTTTTTCAGTCTCTCCTTCTGGATGCGAAGCCCCATCACCACATCTGCACCATTAACTGCCTCCTGAAGGCTTGAACAGATATGGCATCCCATTTTCTCAATACCCACGGGCATCAGGGTTGCAGGTGCGTATATGTACACATTGGCTCCCATCTTGCCAAGGCCGATTATATTGCTTCTGGCCACCCTGCTATGCATGATATCTCCAATGATAGCCACCTTCAGACCTTCAAACCCGCCTTTTGCCTCTCTTATGGTATACATGTCCAGAAGAGCCTGGGTGGGGTGCTCATGCATCCCGTCTCCGGCATTTATCACCGAGGCTCGGATATTCTTTGCCAGAAGGTGCGGAGCTCCGGGCTGGGAATGGCGCATCACTACGATGTCGGTACCCATCACGTCCAGGGTTCTCCCGGTATCGATGAGGTTTTCTCCCTTGGCCACACTGCTGGATGACACTGAAATGTTTACAGCGTTGGCTCCCATATATTTGGCGGCCAGCTCAAAGGAAACCCGTGTCCGGGTACTGTTTTCGTAGAACAGGGTCATCACGCTCCGGCCCTGAAGGTAGTTGACTCGTTTCATATTGCTTTGAACTATTTTCTTCATATCGCTGGCCATATCCAGAATGAGACTCATCTCATCCGGTTCAAGATATTCAAGACCCAGAATATCCTTTGAGCGAAGCTTCATACCTCTTCCGCCTTTCCTTCCTGTTTGTACGTTTATAGCCGTGGTTGTAAAAAAATAGTAAGACCTTCGTCTTACTATTTTTAAAAAACCAAATACGCTATTTTATTGGATACCAGTCCCGAAAAAGAAAAAGAATACTGCCCCCTTTCCAGGTTAGGCACATATGGTTCGATCATCATTTTGCAGCCTCCAGTAACCATACCTTTTTCTTCCTCCGTTCCAATATCTCAAATATCATAGCACAGAAAAAACTGGTTGTCCATAATTAATAATAAAAATAAAGTAAATCCCCCAGGTTATCAAGGATATCGGTAATATGTTCCCTGAATGTCATGTAGAGGAATAAGGTAACGACAGCCAGAACAAAAGTCATTACCAGAGTTGAAGCTGCGTAGGTCTTTAATGAACGCTTTTTAGGCTTTCCAAAAGCCCAGACGAACAAAAGAATTATGTAGAGCGCCAGGAAAGCAAGCAACACAAAACCCACCGTGCTGATATTCTCAGTGTTACCAACCGAGATGGCAACCAATGCCACCACATAGACCAATCCCAGGAAAAACGGAATGACATTGAGAATCGACAAGCCGAACCAGGTCCAAAAAGAAACAGTCTCGTCGCTCTTTGGAGCGTTGGCTGCAGCCTGCGTCGCATATTGGGGCTGCGGATTATAGGCAGGCGGCTGCTGATAAACCGGTGCTTGTTGGGCCTGTGGAGTGGGTTGCGGCTGTGGCTGGGGCTGCGGAGCAGGTTCATCCTGTGGTTGCGGTATGGTTTGAGTTGTTTCTGTGGCCTGTCCTTCAACCAGCTTGCTGCCACAGGAATCGCAAAACGCGTGATCTTCAGGGAAAGTCTTTTTACAGTTTGGACAATACATAAGATCCCTCCATATCATCAGTATGCTTCAGGCTTTCATAAGATCGGAACAAGGTTGCCTCGCGTTGGTAATCGTATCTAATCATCCATTGGTGGCTTATGATCATAGACATCCGCTTCCAAAAAATTGTATACATGCCCTTGAATCATTGTCAAGCAATGCTTAATCGGGCATCTTAGCCCGGGCTTAATTCAAATCAATATCCAGGTTTTTTTAGCAGCGTCTCCGCTTTACCCATAATCTCAGGCTGGTAGACCAGCCGATCCCAGTCTTCCCGTGGTATTTCTTCTACAGCAATGGAAATTGTTCTTTCCTCAGCACCGATTGATTCCATAACAGCCTGTGTAATCTTCTCTGACAGTTCTTCTTTTTGTTCCTGGGTTCTACCCGGAAACATTTTGACCACCACATGGGGCATGCTGCTCATCCTTCCTGCTATTTCATTTTTTTAGCATCAGTATATATTTTTATCGGGTTAAGATCAAGCAATAATTGTCATTGCGAGTAGAACGCAGTGAAACGCGGCAATCTCGTAGATTGCTTCGTCGCTTCGCTTCTCGCAATGACTTTCCTCTCACCTCTCTAAATGGGCTAAGGCCTGTGGGGCTACTGGAAGGTATTGCGATTGAAAGCATGGCGGGATGCATGTAAAATGGTATATGTCCGTCTTTTATCATGATTTAGAATGTGGGGATCAAAATGAACGAACAAAGAAAGACTAGCAAGTTTCAAGCATATATGAGTATCATACAAAAAAGGCTCACTTCCATGAACAAGGGAAGTAAAGCCCTTCTAAGAATAGCCTCCGCCGTACTTTTGGCAGGTCTTCTTTCGGCTGCATTCCTTGTGGTATCAACCCTGTCAGGACTGAGTCTTTTTGAAAACCAGCTGCAAATGGTGGAATGGCTCATTATTTATTCATTGAGAGTATGGGTCATGTTTATCTGCGGCTCTCTCATTCTTGATTATCTGGTTGGTGGGAAGACTTGATTTCCACCAACTTCATATTGGGAACCACCTCTATCCAGGTCTGACCCTTGTTCAGGATCAGCGGCTCTCCGGACTCAAGGGTGTATACCGTCTGGGCATCCCTGGCGCTCTTGGCCCAGGTGATTTTAACGGCCTTGCCCCCTGTTATGTACCATCCTTCCCCGGTCCCAATATTATTGAGGTTGATTCGCCCGTAGGAATCATTGGGGATGGGCTGTGAAGTCATCCTTTGGATGATTATATTGCGCACCATCACTTGCTCGCCGGTATTTCGCTCCATTTGGGGTTTTCCCAACCGTGTCCTTTTATACAGGCGGGTATCCTCATCATAGATATATCCGCAGCTGCTGTTTCCGGA
>LFSK01000117.1 GCA_001512555.1 Clostridiaceae bacterium DTU059
CCTGGACAAGCTTTAAGGCAATACCAGCTCCGCACAAGTATTTAAAAGGATAGGGGCAATCGGGCATATGAGGGTTAAGGATTGCGTGTACCTGGGGAATCTGTCCTTCCTGGCACTGATGGTGGTCGGTAATTATTATGTCCAGCGGCTTTCCCATCTCAAGTCGTCTTTGTTGGATGGCTTCCACCTGCTGCTTTGCGGTTATACCGCAGTCTACAGTAATCATTAGATCAAAGGTGGAATCGCAAACTATATCCACCGCGGCATCCGAAATGCCATACCCTTCCTCAGCCCTGTCGGGTATGTAGAACTCGGGCTTTAAGCCTTCCCTTCTTAAAAAATCCACCAGAATGGATGTGGCGGTCACGCCATCCACGTCGTAGTCTCCATAGATCAGCACAGATTCACTCTTGTCGATGGCCTGGACAACCCGTTCTGCCGCCATGTCCATCCCCTTCATCAGAAAAGGATCATGGAGGTGTTGGGTGCCAGGTGCCAAAAAACTCTCCATCTCCTCCCGGGACTCAATACCCCGCTGATGGAGCAGACAGCTTATAAAAGCCGGGTAATCATCGCACTTAAATGGGGGCCTTCCATTGTTATTCTCTATGATCCAACGTCTTAAACTGCCAGTGTACAAGCTCTCCATCTTTCATCTCCAGTTTTTTCTCAAGTGTTTTAGAAGACTTATATCAATAACCTACATCACATTCACCTATTGATAGCTAAAAGCCCGAAGTCGCTAGAACTCCGGGCTTAGTTTCGGCCAGCCTGATTATCCCAATAAGCCTTTAACAATATCATTCACAATGTTGCCATCTGCTCTGCCTTTCACTTTCGGCATAACCGCTTTCATCACCTTGCCCATATCCTTAAGTGAAAGAGCGCCAGTTTCGGCAATGGCTTCCCTGACAATAGTCTCCAGTTCGTCCCTGGATAATTGCCTGGGCATGTACCCAAGGATGATCTCAATCTCCTTGTCGGCCTTTTCCTTTAAATCGGCTCGCCCGCTTTTCTCAATATCGGATAATGCGTCACGTCTGCTCTTTAATTCCCGGGCAAGGACTTCGGTTATTTCATCATCACCAAGGGTGATCTTTTTATCCTTCTCGATTTGAAGAATGGCGGAACGAATCAGTTGGATTGTATCCTTCCTGACAGTGTCCCTCGCCTTCATCGCATCTTTCAGATCAATTAAGAGCTTCTCTTTCAGGGACATACCTTAATCTGTCCCTCCTTACTTCGTCTTCCTCTTCCTCGCAGCTTCAGACTTCTTCTTACGCTTAACACTGGGCTTAACATAGTGTTCTCTCTTTCTGACTTCGGCGAGAACACCTGCTTTGGCACATTGCCTCTTAAACCTTCTCAGCGCACTGTCGAGGGTTTCGTTCTCTTTAACCTTGACTTCAGACACATCTATCCCTCCCCTCTGTTACGTACGTACAGCCGTGCCGGGGGATTTATCCGTTCAGTTGAATGGTAAATACCATGTAACAGCACGTATTATATTATATAATAGCGCTTCAAACAGCGTCAACATATTTTTCCGACCAGGCGCATTTATTCAGCATGCTTCATCATCTTCCGGCATGCCTCCGTGGTGTATAACCACCGGTATGCCCTGGAAACACATGGTTCTACTAAGCCATGCCATGATGGATTACAGTATTTTTTCACCCATCTTAACACCGCCAAGGACGTGGTAGTGCAGATGCATTACAGTCTGCCCGGCTCCTTCTCCACAGTTCACGATCACGCGGTAACCCTGATCAGCAACTCCAGTAATCTCTGCAACCTTCTTTATAGCCCTGTGTGCGGGCACCACAACCTTGATATTCTCCTCATCCAGCTCTTCCAGGCTTTCAATGTGCTGCTTCGGTACCACCAATACATGAACCGGAGCCGCCGGATTGATATCCTTGAAGGCAATTATATCCTCATCCTCGTAAACCTTGGTTGAGGGAATCTCTCCTTTGATAATCTTGCAGAAAATGCAATTGTCAGCCATCTGGCTCACTCCTTATCCGGTATGTTAAATCTTTAAAGCACAACTCTATTTTATCATATCTGCGGCTTTCTGCCTTGCAATTTTTAAAGCCTCGTCAATACCCGCAGGGTTTTTGCCGCCTGCCTGAGCCATATCCGGGCGTCCTCCGCCCCCGCCGCCGCATGCCGCAGCAGCTTCCTTAATGATCTGGCCCGAATGTACACCACTTGATACCGCATCCGGGGTCGCCGAAACGATGAGGTTCACCTTTTGATCCTTGCTGGATGCTAGTATCACAACCCCTGATCCCAGCTTATCCTTTATGGAATCCGATGCGTTCCGGAGGGCATTCATGTCCATGTCTCCCATCTTTGCCGCCACAACCTTAAAGCCCTTTACTTCCTGAGCATCGGCAATGATGCTGTCCAATGAGCTTCTCAGAAGCTTGCTGTTCAGCTGCTCGATATCTTTTTTAAGCAGCTTGATCTCGTCGGACAGGTTTTCAATCTTGTGATGCAGTTCCTCCGGCGTGGATTTTGCCGCATCAGCTGCCTTTTTCAGCATATCCTCCCGGTTCCTGAAATACGAAATGGCATTAAAACCGGTAAGTGCTTCAATTCTTCTCACACCAGCAGATATGCCGCTTTCACCGAGTATCTTGAGAAGGCCTGCCTGTCCGGTGGATTTAAGATGGGTTCCTCCGCAGAGTTCCTTGCTGTATGCACCCACCGATACCACACGTACGGTGTCCTTATATTTTTCTCCAAAGAGTGCCACGGCTCCAGCCTTTTTGGCTTCCTCCACCGGCATTTCCTCCACGCTTACCGGGATGTTCTCAAGAATCTTCCCGTTTACCTGATCCTCAATCATGTCAAGCTGTTCAGGCTCAATGGATGAAAAATGGGTGAAGTCAAACCTGAGCCTTTCAGGCGTAACAAGGGATCCCGCCTGGTTGACATGATCCCCCAGAATCTTCTTAAGTGCTTTGTGGAGCAAATGGGTGGCGGTGTGGTTTCTAGCAGTTGCAAGACGCTTCTCAGCATCTATGGACGCCTTGATCCTATCCCCTACCATGACACTTCCCGATATAACCTTTCCTATGTGAAGATACTTGTCATCGGATGTCTTATGGCAGGATGTAACCTCCATCTTGAAACTGTCGTTTGATATGATTCCTGTATCGCCTACCTGGCCACCGCTCTCGGCATAGAAGGGTGTCCTGTCAAGTATCAGAGTAACCTGGTCATCCTGCTGTGCCGATTCAACAAGGGTATTGTCCCTGATGATATACAGTATCTTTGCTTCGGATTCATACTCTTCATACCCAACAAATTCTGTGGGCACATTATTCTCGGTGCCGGCAAACAGATCCTTTTCCCATGCCGAGCCCTCACGGCTCTTGAAAGCTTCACGGGCTTTGGCCTTCTGCTTTGCCATCTCCTGATGGAATCCCTCTTCATCTATGGCAATAACTTTTTCCGATGCGATCTCCCTGGTCAGATCAAGGGGGAAACCATAGGTATCATGGAGTTTGAATACCATCTCCCCTGTAAGGGTGTTGGAGCCATCTTTCCTTGCCTGCTCCATATACCCTTCCAGTATGCTGGTTCCCTGGTCGATGGTGGCATAGAAGCGCTCCTCCTCAAGGCTTATAACCTTCCTGATGTAGTCCTGTTTTTCTTTCAGGTTGGGATAGGCATCCCCGAAGCAGTCAATCACCTTGTCGGCAATACCGGCCAAAAACAGATCCTTTATTCCCAGCAGCCGGCCATGGCGGGCTGCCCGCCTCAAAAGCCTTCTGAGTACATACCCACGCCCCTCATTGGAGGGAAGAATTCCGTCGGATACCATCATGGTAACGCTACGGGCATGGTCTGTGATCACGCGGATGGAAACATCCTTTTTATAGTCCTTACCGTATTCAACTCCCGCCTTGGCACAGACCTCGTCCAGAATTGCCCGGATGGCGTCTACCTCAAAAATATTGTCTACTCCCTGAACCACGCAAGCAAGCCTCTCAAGACCCATACCCGTGTCTATGTTCTTGTTCTTGAGGGGCAGATAAGTACCATCTTCCTGTTTGTCAAACTGGGTGAACACATTATTCCAGACCTCAATAAAGCGGTCGCATTCACATCCCACTGTGCAATCCGGCTTACCGCAGCCTTTATCCGGACCCCGGTCAAAATAGATCTCTGAGCAGGGGCCGCAGGGACCTGTCCCATGTTCCCAGAAATTATCTTCCTTACCCATTCTGAATATCTTCTCAGGGGGCAGCCCCACGTCCTTGTTCCAAATATCGAAGGCCTCGTCGTCTTCCTCATAGATCGACACATACAAAAGCTCCTCGGGTATTTCGAGGGTTTTGGTCATGAACTCCCAGGCCCAGGGAATGGCTTCCTTCTTGAAATAATCGCCAAAGGAGAAATTCCCCAACATCTCGAAGAAGGTACCGTGCCGGGAGGTCTTTCCCACATTCTCTATATCAGGTGTGCGGATGCACTTCTGGCAGGTGGTCACACGCTTATTGGGCGGTTTCTCCAGCCCGGAAAAATACGGCTTCAATGGTGTCATCCCCGCATTGATCAGCAGGATGCTGGGATCGTTAACAGGCACCAGCGAAAAGCTGGGCAGCCGCAGGTGACCCTTGCCTTCAAAGAAGGACAGATACATTTCTCTAAGTTCGTTCAGTCCATATTTGCGCATTTGTTTCTACCTCTTTCAGAAAGCCTAAGACAGCTTTGCTATGTACATTAATAAACCAAAAGTAACCGCATTTGGTACAAAGATTAGTATATCCAATGCACCCAAACAGCGTCAAGGCATTCCGGGCATTATGGAATATGTCAAGATTATTAGGAAAAGTGTCCGTCTTCTGAGACAAAGAAAAACCAATCGGTCGGTTGGCTCAGAAACAATACGGCTTATTCGAAACTTGCGGGACTAATGTTCATTGGAAGGTATTCTGTCATTTTGTATGGTTAAAATGAAGGCATACCAACATTAAAACATCAGTATGCCTTCATCATATCGTTATGTCTTTGCTAATAAACACCTTAACACATATTATGTTTTAGTGAAAACGCCAGATGATATCATTAAGTCTTAAGCTGTTCTTAAACTCCAATAAATCCGTATCTTTATTGATGAGCACACACTCGATATTCGCCATCTCGGCCCAATCCAGCATGTTCTCAGCAGTCAGGTCATACGAGAAGGAAGTATGGTGTGCTCCGCCTGCCAGGATCCATGCTTCCGCAGCCTCGTGAAGCGATGGCAGCGGCTTCCAGAGTACACGGGCCACAGGCAGCTTGGGTAAATCCTTTTCCACGTTCACTGCATCAACATCATTCACAAGCAGACGGAAACGGTCTCCCAAATCAATTAATGACGCAGCTATGGCTTTTCCTGCTTTTCCGTTAAACACAACCCGTGCCGGATCGGCTTTGCCCCCGATACCGAGCGGATGCACCTCTATCCTGGGTCGTGACGCCGCAATAGTGGGGCATACTTCAAGCATATGCGCACCAAGAATCATGCTGTTGCCAGGCTCGAAGTGATAAGTATAGTCTTCCATAAAGGATGTGCCGCCATCTAGTCCTGCGGCCATCAACTTCATGATCCTGACAAGACCAGAAGTTTTCCAATCACCTTCCGCACCGAAACCGTAGCCCGCTTCCATTAATCTTTGAACGGCAAGACCGGGCAGCTGTTTCAAGCCATGCAGAACTTCAAATGTGGTTGTAAAGGCGCCAAACCCGCCTTCCTCCAGGAAGGTTTTAAGCGCAATTTCCAACTTGGCCTGGTACCTGATAGCATCCCTTACCGGGCCTTCTGTTAAGCCTTCAGGAGCGATATCATACTTTTCTTCATATTCCTTTAAAAGTACATTGGCGCTCTGGTCGGATACATCATTCAGCACTTCGATAAGATCCCCGATACCATAGCCATTGATTGACCATCCAAACTTGATCTGGGCTTCAACCTTGTCTCCCTCGGTTACCGCAACTTCCCTCATATTGTCTCCAAAACGGGCAATCTTTAGGTTTTTGCCTTCGATATAACCGACAGACGCCCGCATCCATGCAGCAATCCTGCGGGAGACTTCAGGACCCTCCCAATATCCGACAACAACCTTGCGAGAAATCCTCATCCTGGCACCTATGAATCCGTACTCGCGGTCACCATGGGCAGCCTGGTTCAGATTCATAAAGTCCATATCAATGCTGTCCCAGGGGATATCGCGGTTGAACTGAGTATGCAGATGAAGCAACGGTTTTTGAAGCATCGAAAGACCTGTTATCCACATTTTTGCGGGAGAGAAAGTGTGCATCCAGGTTATGATACCGGCACAATGAGGATCAGCATTTGCTGCTTCAATCAATTTTCTTATTTCATCAGGAGTTGTTGCAACAGCTTTGAAAACGATTCTGCAAGGAATTGCAGCATTTTTGTCCAATGACCCCGCAATTGTTTTTGCATTCTCCTCTACCTGCATAAGTGTTTGCGGACCATAAAGATGCTGGCTTCCGGTGACAAACCAGAATTCGTATTTTTTAAGATTTATCATTTTGATACCCCCTATAAATGTATTATCTGCCTCCTTCGGCGCGGTTCTTCTGATGAAGTAATGCACCTGTCTGCTTCCCATGCCCTGAATCAGCCACGGTTGCACACCGTGACCGCTTGACGTGCGGATCTCGTATGTAATTTATTGATCCCGGATCAGTACCCGCTCATCTGCACATCTAACTTTGCTCTTTGCCCTTTTTACCTGGCCTCAGCCATTCAGGTAGCAGTTCAATCGCGCCTTTTTCCCGTACTGCAAGGATCACGCTTTGCAGCAGAATAAAGAAGCATAGCATAAGGCCGGTGGTGATGCTTTGATAATACGGCTTGGTAAGCCCCGATGCTATAACTATGTTCGTTATGGTCTTTAATGATAGCGTCCCAAAAAGCGTTCCAATCACGTTTCCAACTCCACCGGTCAATAAAGTCCCACCTATGATATTGGATGCAATCGCCTGCATTTCTGCCTGAGTAGCGTTGGCGGCATCCCCTGCACCCGTATGCAGAAGGTATACATAACCGCCTATCCCGGACAATATCCCGGCAAATAAGTAAGCATAGAATTTTGTACGCTTTACATTGATACCGAGGGTCAACGCACTGTGACTGTTTCCGCCCACCGCATAGAGGTTGCGCCCGAACCGGGTCCATTTAAGAATTATTGCTACAGCTATCACTACGATTAATGCGATCACTACCCCCAGCTCGATCTGAGCGGGTATAAAAATACCGGTTTTCCCGTAATAACCCAGGCCGGGTATGGTGATTCGCATTTGTTTAAGGCTGAGGAAAGCTTCATGTGACGCTGTTCTAGGCGCAATGCTGACTATGGTTACCATGCCCCTTGCAAAGAACATTCCCGCCAATGTGACGATGAATGGCTGTATCTCCAGATATGCTACCAGTATCCCATGAAGCAGACCGAAGAATAAGCCTATGCCCAGGGCCAAAAGAATCGAACCTGCTACAGTGCCGCCATGGTCTTCAAGGTAAACAACGCATGCCATGGTTACAAGAGCTGTCACTCCACCGCCCGAAATATCTATTCCGCCTGATATCATAATCATGGTCAGGCCGCAGGCAATTATGATCAGGAACGCATTGTTATTGAACAGGTCAAGGAACTGCTGGGGGTTCAGGAACCCGCCGCCCCAGACGAACATGGCGATCATGTACATGCCAATAAAGGTACAGATGGTTATAGTCATCAGCAGGTTGGTGTTGGAGATAGGCTCTCTTGGTTTTTTCCCTAGCTTTTCAGTTAATAAATCCTTACCTTTTTTCATAGTTTATTCCCCATTACTCTGTTGATTTTTCTTAAAAATACAGGGATCACCTATAAACCAAAATGAACCGGTCAAGATTTTGCTCAGGCAGCTTTCGCCTGGACTTCCTTTTCAGGTTGTTTCTTAAACAGCTTTTTGTATGTCCTGAATACAAAATCCTTAACGACCGGAGAACTAAATACTACTATCACAATTATTACAATCGCTTTATAAGCTTTTACCGCCGCCGATGGAACCTTCATCGCATAAAGGGTGACGGTCAAAGCCTGGATTATGTACGCTCCTATTACTGAACCGTAGATATTGAACCTGCCGCCGCTCAGGGCATTTCCGCCAATTGCGACTGACAAAATGACATCCATTTCCGCATCCAACAGCAGGGTTTCATGGTTGATAAGTCCTATCCTGCATACGGTGATACAGCCCGCTGTAGCGACACATACTCCGGATATGATAAACGCTATGAGCTTGATACGAACAGGGCTGATCCCGTTCATGTGGGCGGTCCTTTCACTTATTCCGACCACCTGCGTGTATAATCCCAGATTGGTAAACCTTAAAACAAGCGTGATCAATATAAGGAATACGACCATGATAATTATGGGGGTGGGTATGGGTATTCCCGGAATAAACCCTCCGATACTGGTTAGCAGAGGGCTTGAAACAGTTGGTGTCGCACCGCCGTTTATCCAGTAGGCAATGGATCGTCCGGCTGAAAACAATATCAGGGTAGCGATCATTGGCTGGATTTTGAATACGGCAACCAGTACCCCGTTGAACAGACTGAAAAGGACTGAAACGACACAGCCGAAGAAAAACGCGAGAAGAATAACAGGTATTGTGATCTCGTTGGAGCGGAGCACGCTTACAAAAACGCTGCCTGCGATTGCTGCCATTGCAGCAACGCTTATGTCCTGCCCCTTACAGGATGATGTTATCAGTGTCATGCCGATGGATAGGATAGCAACAGCAGATGCACCGTTTAAGATACTGATCAGGTTTCCTGAAAGTACAGTATTACCATCGTTGTTGGTAGCAATGGCTATAGAGAAAAACTCCGGATCCCTGATCAGGTTGAAAACGACTAGTAAAAAAAGCGCAAACAACGGTATAGCCAATTGAGATCTCGTTAATTTTTTAAATAGACTACCCATTATACCGCCTCCCCCGCTATGGTATGCATGATGTTGTCCTGGGTCATCTCTTCGCCCTTCAGCTCGCCCACTATCTTACGATCACGCATAACTATCAGGCGCGAACAGGTGCGGAGCATCTCCTCTATTTCCGATGAAATGAACGTGATGCTAACACCTTCCTCGGCCAGTTTAAGCACAAGTTTCTGTATTTCGACTTTCGTTCCCACATCTATTCCGCGGGTCGGTTCGTCCAGGATCAGGTACTGAGGATTTGTCAGCAGCCAGCGTGCCAGTATCGCTTTCTGCTGATTGCCCCCTGACAGTGACCCGATGGGTGTATCCATCGAGGCGGTTTTTATCCCCAAAAGTTTTATGTACTCATCGGCAAAAGCTTCTGCCTCGGCTCTTGAAAATGGCCTGAAAAAGCCTTTCATAACCTGCAGGGCAAGTATGATATTCTCTCGGACTGACAAGTCCTCAACGATACCGTCCCGCTTTCTGTCTTCGGGCAGATATCCTATGCCATGCCTCATAGCATCCATAGGCTTTTTGATTTTAACATCTTTTCCGTTCATCCTGATTTTCCCGCCGGTGATCCTGTCTGCGGCAAATATAGCGCGCACACTTTCGCTTCGACCGGAACCAAGAAGCCCGGTAAAACCGTTGACTTCTCCCCTTTTAATCTGAAAATCAAATGCGTTGGAACATTCTATACTCGATAAACCAGCCGCCTCATAAACGGGTGGTTCATTCGCTTCTTCACCCATTGGCTTATGTTTATGCAGGGCTGAAACATCTTCAAGGTCTTTGCCCATCATTTTCGAAATAAGCTGTACACGCGGCAGATCTTTAATTTCATACTCTCCTACCAGTTCGCCGTTCCTCAGTACGGTAATCCTGTCGCATATCTCATACACCTGTTCAAGGAAGTGAGTAATAAAGATTATGCCAACGCCGCGTGACTTCAGATCCCGCATCAGCGAGAACAGCTTCTCGACCTCCTGTTCGTCGAGGGAGGAAGTCGGCTCGTCCAGAATAAGCACTTTACAGTCCATATCTACTGCACGGGCAATGGCAACCATTTGCTGCACGGCGATCGAACAGGTGTCAAGCTGCTGGGTGGCTCTCGCAGGGATGTTCAGCTTCTCAAGTATCTCCGCCGCCCTCTTTTTCATCGTAGACCAGTTTACAATTTGGTAGTTTCCCCGTCCGATGAACATGTTCTCTGCAACAGTAAGGTTGGGGCAAAGGGTTATCTCCTGATAAACAGTACTGATACCCAGATTCTGAGCCTCATAAGGCGATTTTACATTGATCTCCTTAAGGCAGTTGTCGATATTTAAGAACACCTGCCCTGAATCTTTAGGATATACTCCGGTCAAAACCTTGATCAACGTAGATTTTCCGGCTCCGTTTTCACCCATCAGGGCATGGATCTCGCCTTTTCTGAGGGTAAAATCCACGTTCTGCAAAGCGCGGACACCCGGGAAGGATTTACTTATATTCCTCATTGATAAAACAATGTCGTTTTGCATACGGCTACCATCCTTAAATGCTTAAGTGTCTTTGATATAGCGGTGTAAGTATGCGGAAAGGCCCGCATACTTTACACCGCTTAAACATGTCAAAACAGTTATGGTTCGATTAAACGCGTCCGTTATCAATCGCCAATGCCGTATTTATCTATGTCTGCTTGTGTAATGGTAGCTGCATCCAAATACTTTTCTTCGTTGATAACAATCTTTTCTGAAAGCTTCCCGCCGCTTTCAAGGGTCTGGATCATTTCATGGATCTTCTGAGCCTGGAAGGGGCTGCACTGAACATCGAGGTTCCAGTTGCCGGCAAGAACTTCCCTGAGAGCCCACTTGTTGAAGTCGAAGCCTATGATGACTACATCCCCGTTTTTACCGTGGGTGATACCTGCTTCATCGAGAGCTGCAACTGCGCCTTTTGCCATACCGTCATTTTCAGCATAGACTACATTGAATTTTTCTCCGGAGTTAATAACAGATTCTACGATCTGCTTGGCTGTTGCCTCGTCCCAGGTAGCGGTCTGCTGAACCACACACTTCATGGTGCCATTTGCAAACTGCTCGTCAAGGGGTTTTGTACGGCCGATCTGAGCGTCGCTGCCCATTGCTCCCTGGATATGTACGACATTATATTCAGGAAGTTTCTGATCCAACAGCCACTGAACAGCCATCTTACCCTGGGCTTCCATGTTGGAAATAACGGCAGCTTCAAACAAGCTTTCGTCAACGTTCATCATGCGGTCGAACAGGAATACTTTGATTCCAGCTTTCTTTGCGCTTTCAAGGACATTGGTCCATCCGTCGGTTGCTGCTGCAGATATAAGGAGGTAATCCACCCCGTCGGTAATAAACTGCTGAGCTGCGTTCAGCTGCTCGTCATTCTTAAGGCTGTAGAAGGTTGAAACCTTATATCCGTTTGCTTCACTGAAAACTTTTTCAAAGTCTGCCACGTTTGCCGCACGGTATCCGGACTCGGAAGGCGGGTTGTTAACGATACCAACTTTTATCAGCCCGTCTTTATCCTTCGATGCTTGAGAAGAACCACATGCAGCCAAACCTAATGCCAACACTGCTGCCAGGATCAATGCAAGTATTCTCTTCGCTCTCATTCTCTTATTCCCCTTTCAATTTTGATCTTTATGTTAAAATCATATAATTTTAGGGGAATAATATACAAGTTTTTTGTATAAAGTGAGTAAATTTTTCAACTAATATATTTAAAAATCAAACAAACAATATCTCGAATCCCTGTTTTGTCTCTGTTCTACTTATTGTTATTATTTTATCATAATATTTCTAACATTTACAGTAAAATAACTAACATCCGGATCAATACTCCCTGCTGTCGATCATTTCCCGGGTTATAGTCTGGTAATCGAAAAAAGTTTCATCGACGTAGCTTATCCGGTCATAATATTCACCGCGTTCAAGCTTTTTTATTACTTTGTCGACATACGGACCCTGCAGCGGGTTACATTCCACATTCAACGCTATCTTGCCGGCAAGAGTGTACTCAAGCCCAAGCCTTGTTGCATCAAACGAGATTACAATAACTCCTTCCTCAGGATCGCATTTCAAACCCGCTTCTTCCATTGCAGCGATTGCTCCAAGCGCCTCTCCATCGTTTTCACAATAAACCACGTCTATATCCTTTGTCCTCTCCAGGATCGAACTCATGACTTCATATGCCTTGGCCTTGGTAAAATCGCCGCATTCCTGCGCAACGATCTCCCAGTTCGGATGTCTCTCTGCCGCTTTCTCAAGCGGAACTGTCCTGCCCAACTGCGGGGTGGAACCAATTGTACCCTGGATGTGGACTATTCGTATCGGTTCCTCAGCTCTTCCCTGCTTTTCCAGAAAATCCTCCAGCCATTTGACCGCAATCTCGCCTTCCTTGTAGAAATCGGATCCGATATAAGCCGT
>LFSK01000132.1 GCA_001512555.1 Clostridiaceae bacterium DTU059
ATACCATGTTTATATCTGTCAGAATGGTTTTTGACTGACAGGCGCTTTATAAGCCCATTGCAGCGCACCAGAATTGACAGAGACCACAGCAACCCTTTTTATTCCACCTATAAAAATATGGGATACCGAACTTCTATGCTTCGGTATCCCATAATCATCTGCATTATAGACGGAGTCTTTACAGGGTTTGTTAATCACCTTGGGGTGCGGGCCATTATGTAGCTTTTGTAGGGTCAAGATCTATAGGAATGTCGCGGTTGAAAATAACATCAAATAGTTCCTTGACAAAACTCGTTATCTCTTTTCTGAATATCAGAGCTATTCCCAGAACAACTGCCAGTATGACAACCACTTCAACCGTATTCAAGCCTTTTCTTCCCAAAAGGAATTGCTTAATCCGCATCTTTCCGCCACCCCTTCTTATTATGGAACAACATCCTATAAATTCCATGTTATTTTTATGTAATAATTATATAAATTAAATCAAATAGTGTCAACTAGAAGTTGGTGGGGATTTTACCATAACGGTACCGGATGGTTTAATCAAAAATTCTGCCCTGTAAACGCCTGATCACCATGCTAGATGTATCATAGGAAAAGCCCCTGTGCATTAAAAATTTGAGGGCCTTGGATTCTATAGACTTATCATGCAGATCATACTTGCCAAATTTCTTTTTGGCCGCCCGGAACGCAATCTCTTCCTCATCCTGCTCAAACTCCTTCAGGACAGTATCTATCAGATCCCTGTCTATGCCCTTTTGTTCCAGTTCATATTTCAGAGCTTTTTTTGACAGGGCTTTGGTTCTAACCCTATCCGCAGCATATTTGAGAACAAACCGGCTGTCGTCAATATATCCGATGGTCTTGAGGTCTTCCACTACCTTCTTTGCAATATCCTCATCGTATCCTATCTTCATCAGCCTGGTTTTGATCTCGTATTGGCTCCTGTCTCTGGCCATCAGAAGGTTGACCGCCCGTTCCCTCGCGCTCTGAACCAGCACGTTCTGTTTTATATGTGCCACCTGCTCTTCCGTTAATTCTTCCTTTTCATAGAGATGATTGGCCATATAGGCACCGGCAGGGATACTGAAGGCATACCGGTCATCCAGGAATATCCTTATCATTCGGCCATCTCTTGATTTTTCCCGTGATGTGATTTTCATAGAGCCACCTGCCTCTTATTGGTTTCTACAGATAATCATAGCATAAATCGTGAATAGGGGACATGGCTTTTATATCAGCAAAAGGACGCTCTATTCGGCACTTTCCTAAAAGCACCGAATAAAACGTCCTCTCTTTGCCGGCTCATAATTATTCAGGTTTCCTCATCGGCAGCATGAGCTTCTATGCTGTTCAGAAAAGCCTTATCGTACTCAGCTTTGATTTTCTCCTCTATCTCTTTCATGATCACCGGATTGTCCCGCAGGAACCTTTTCACATTCTCCCTGCCCTGACCAATCCTCTGATCACCATATGAGAACCATGCGCCGCTTTTCTTAACAATATCCAACGAGGTTCCCACATCGAGAACACAGCCCTCCTTGGATATGCCATGACCATAGATGATATCGAACTCCGCTTCTTTGAAAGGAGGAGCGACCTTGTTCTTGACCACCTTTACCCTGGTCCTGTTACCTACGGCCTCACCGTTATCTTTCAATGTTTCAACCCTTCTGACATCCAAACGTACCGAGGAATAGAATTTCAAGGCACGCCCGCCGGGTGTTGTTTCCGGATTACCAAACATGACTCCAACCTTTTCACGGAGCTGATTGATGAAAATAGCAACCGTCTTGGATTTGCTGACTACACCCGACAGCTTCCTCATAGCCTGGGACATCAAACGCGCCTGAAGTCCCACAAACTGATCGCCCATCTCTCCGTCGATTTCAGCCTTTGGAACCAGCGCTGCTACCGAGTCGATTACAATGATATCGATGGCGCCGCTTCTCACCAATGCTTCGGTGATTTCCAGGGCCTGCTCGCCGGTATCGGGCTGGGATACTATCAGATTATCGATATCCACACCCAAATTCTTGGCATATACAGGATCCAGTGCGTGCTCGGCATCGATAAAGGCGGCATCCCCTCCCGCTTTCTGTGCCTCTGCCACGGCATGAAGCGCTACTGTTGTTTTACCTGATGATTCGGGACCAAACACTTCAATTATTCTTCCTCTGGGAAGACCGCCAACCCCAAGGGCTATATCCAGGGATAGCGCCCCGGTGGATATGGCATCGGTGTTCACATGGGAAACCTCCCCCAGTTTCATGATTGCACCCTTGCCGAACTGTCTTTCTATTTGGTTCATTACAAGTTCCAATGCCTTTTTCTTTTCGTCCATGGATCCTTGCCTCCTTTGCCGAACATTTGTTCTTATTATATGCTAATAAATCTTATAAGTCAATACCTGATTGTCACATTTTTACACTTTTATTTCATTTTATGACATCAGTCGGTTCATGCCTGCTGAACATGGATCTTACCCGCTTAAGACCTGACAAGACCATTCTGTTCACCGTATCAATTTCCGGAATCCTGATCTTCATACAGAGATACCAGAATATTGAGAGACCTGCTGCCAGAGGTATTGCAATACACACAATCTGGCTCAGCTTTGAAGCAGTGTTAGGCCTTATCAGCACAGAAAACAAGAATACTGCAATGCCAGAGGGAACGGTAGCAATCAGCGAACGCAGGGCGTATCGGCCATTGTCAAAAATAATGTGTATGCCTGTCTTCCTGTGGAAGGCAAAAACCAGCACGCTCATATTTACAACCGATGCCATGGAATAGGACAGAGCCGTGCCTGCAATGCCTATTGGGGTAAATCTTCTGAAAAACCAGTTGAATAAAAAGTTGGCTGCAATCCCGACAAGACCGCTAAGAAGCGGAGTTCTGCTATCCTGTATGGAATAAAAGGCTCTGTTGAGAAGTGCAGTCATGGAAGCAAAGATCAGTGCTGATGCATAGGCTAAAAGACAGGCTCCTCCATACAGGACATCGCTTTCCGAAAGATCGCCCCACTTGAAGAGAACTCTCATTATGTCCTGGTTGAGAACCATCATAAAGAGCGAGGTAGGCAGAGAAAGCAGAAATACAACCCGGATTCCCTTATTAAGAACCTTCGAAAACTCGCCCCCGTTATTAGAGGCATAATGCTCGGACAGGGTGGGCAGCATGGCTATGCCGATGCTCTGGGCGAATATACCCAAAGGAAGCTGCCAGGTTCGGTTGGCATTATTCAAAAGGGTCAGCATGCCTTCATCAAAAAATGTGGCATAGCCCCTGGATATCATCAAATTCAGTTCCAGAATGAAGGATGACAGAAGCGAAGGAATAGCCAGACTAAACATTTTTCTGAAGGCTTTGCTGTTAAGATACAAACGGGGCTGATATAGACTGAAATGCTTTATGGTTGCCGCCATTTGTATGCAAAAGAACAGAGCCGCACTTGCCACCACACCCCAGGCCGTAGCATTCGGGCTTACCGTCCCGAATATGGCAATGCTGATGACAGTGGAAATATTATAGATAACCGGGCCGAAGGCGGCAACAGCAAATCTTTTATAGGAATTGAGTATGCCATTGCACTGTCCGGCCAGCATCATGAAAGGAGCCGATAAAAGAAGAATTCTCGTCAGATCGACGAGGAGAGCTTTGTCCCCGCTGCTGCTCTCATTGTACCCTGCCGCAAGGACGCTCAAAAGTTCATCGGTCCAGATAAAGAAAACAACCTCAAGGATCACCATGAACACGATGGTGAGGTTCATGAATGTGCTTACGGCCTTCCATCCTATACGTTCCTTTCCCCTTGTGATATAAGAGGAGAGAACGGGTATCAGAGCTGCTGCAATGGCTCCTCCTGCCAGAAGGTCGTAAATAGTGTCCGGGAGGGTAAAGGCCATGAGAAACTCATCAGAATAGCCGCCGGGCCGCATTCTGGTATAGATGAGCAGTGTTCGTAAAAAACCGGTAATACGGCTCATGAAGGTGGCGACCATCACAATGGCCGCAGCACCTGTCAGCCTCCTGTTTCTCTCGAGTTGATCCATAAACGTCTCCCGTATTTTATATACAAATAAAAACTGCGTTTGGCAGGTCTTTATCCACTATACCATTTTTATCTGGCACCGAGAAGCATTTTTCTCAATAGATCAAGGGCATGAAGACATGAAACGGTACGCACTCTATGCCGATCCCCCCGCAGGTTAAGCTGCAGGGACTCAATTCTCCCGTTGAGGCTTGCTGCCACATACACAAGGCCTACAGGCTTTTCAGGTGTCCCCCCATCCGGCCCCGCAATTCCGGTAATGGCAAGACCCGCAGTGGTTTTTGTTCTCTCTACCAACTTTTCCACCATCTCTTCGGCCGTTTCTCTGCTGACAGCGCCCCATGTATCTAAAGTCTTCTGACTCACTCCCAATTCCTGAACTTTGGCTCCATTGGAGTAAGTCACAAGCCCCCGGTCAAACACCCGGGATGCCCCGGGGACATTTATAAGCCTGGAGGCCAGCATTCCGCCGGTACAGGATTCAGCTGTGGAAAGGGTCCATCCCCTTTCCGACAAGAGCCTTAAAACAACCTCCTCCAATGTCTCTCCTTTATCGGAATAGACATGGGAGCCCAATCTCTCCCGGATTCTCTCAACCACGGGAGCAATCAATGCCTCAACTTCATCCCGGGTATGGCATTTGGCCGTTACCCGCAGACTGATCTCTCCTGAACCCGCATAGGGGGCAATGGTGGGATTGGTCTGCTGTTCCACCAGATCCATGATCCGCATTTCCATCTCAGATTCACCGATACCGAAGACTTTAACCACTCTTGACCCAATAGTATAATGGGTTTTTCCCTCGAAGTAGGGAAAAACCGTGTCCTCGAACATGGGTATCATCTCTTTGGGAGGACCGGGCAGCATGACCACAGTCTTTCCTCCCTTTTGGACAATACAGCCGGGGGCAGTACCGTTTCGGTTGGGAATGACTTTGCATCCGGAAGGAAGATAGGCCTGTTTGACATTGTTATCACACATACGGCGGTGCTGCTTCTCAAAAAAGCACCTGATGTAATCCAGGGACTCCTGATGTATGGCCAGTGGCAACTCCAAAGCCTCTGCGATAGTTTCCTTGGTCAGATCATCCTTTGTAGGCCCAAGCCCGCCGGTGGTAATCACAATGTCCGATCTTTCCAGCGCCTGTTCCAGGCAGGCCTTAAGGCGTCCGGGATTGTCTCCCACAACGCTGTGATAATATACATTTATGCCCAGATCCGCCAGACGTGACGACAGGTACTGGGCATTCGTATTGGTGATCTGCCCCATGAGCAGTTCGGTACCGACCGCAATAATTTCCGCATTCATATTAAATCACTGCCTTCCGGTTTGGAATGATAAACGTTGGGCAAGACCCGGCTCACAACTGCAGGGTCTCTTCGATCTTCTGCCAGAGGGCTTCAACTCCTGTCTTTTTGAGAGCTGAGAAAGGCAGAATTTCAATGTTTTCATCCAGATTCAGCGACGCCCTTATCTGATCTATATGCTTCTTCAATCCCGATCTTCCAATCTTGTCAGCCTTGTTGGCAACCACGACAAACTTTCTGCCTGATTCCCTGATGAACCGTAACATGACCTGATCGTCCCGGGTAGGCTCATGCCTGATATCAACCAGCAAAATAATGATTTTCAGCTGTTTCCTGGTGGTAAGATAAGTTTCGGCAAGCTTACCCCAGGATTCCTTTTCGACAGCCGAAACCTTTGCGTAGCCATAACCCGGCAAATCCACAATCATAAGGGCATCATTTATATTGTAGAAGTTTATGATGCGGGTCTTCCCGGGAGTATTTCCCACCCTGGCAAGCCCTTTGCGGTTGACCAGGGCATTGATAAGAGATGACTTTCCCACATTGGACCGGCCGGCCAGCACAATCTCCGGAAACCCCGTGTTGGGGTATTGAGACGGGCCTGCCGCGCTGATAACATGTTCTGCTTTCTTTATTATCATTTTGATGATCCTCTTTGTTCCTATTGTTTTTCCTGTCCAAGCAATTCCCGTGCCAGTTTTTTTGCCGCATCGGTGGCATGCTCCCCGGACAGAAGCCTTGTAATCTCATCCTCCCTGTCCTGTCCCTTAAGCTGATGAACCATGGTAACGGTTCGCTCTCCCTGGATCTTCTTGGTAATGAGGATGTGATGATGGGCAAGGCTTGCGATCTGGGCATGATGTGTAATGCATAGCACCTGATGCTTCTCGGCAAGGGTCCTGAGTTTTTCTCCCACACTGGATGCCGCCTTGCCGCTGACCCCAGTATCAATCTCGTCAAAGATCAGGGTGGGAATGCTGTCCATATCTGCCAGCATGGCCTTAACAGCGAGCATGACCCTGGACATCTCGCCCCCTGAAGCAATTTTGGAGAGGGGTTTTAAGGGTTCCCCGGGATTGGGTGAGATCAGAAATTCTACCTGATCTGTTCCATCTGCCGTAAAGCCCAGCTCCGGCACGCTGTTGACTGCCACCTTGAAAACGGTCTTTGGCATTTCCAGTTCGGAAAGCTCTTTCATGATGCCTTCAGCAAGCTGTTCTGCCGCCTCAGTCCGTAAGCTGTTCATTTGCCGGCATTTTTCAGTCAGGCTGGCCTCAATGGTTTTTATCTTTGCCTTTATGGATTCAATCAATTCCTCATTATTCTCCAGTTCATCCAGCCTTTTGGCGGCATCTTCCCCATAAGCCAGTATCTCGGGTATGGTCTCACCATACTTCCTTTTAAGTCCTTGTATCAGGCTGATCCGCTCTTCAGTATCTTTGTGGAGTCTGGGGTCATATTCAGTGCCGTCCCTGATACGTCGAAGTTCCCTTGAAATATCGCTCAGTCTCTCGTCAATATCTTCAAGGGTGGAACAGATGGATGCATAGGAAGCATCTATGCTTTCGACCTTTCTTATGGAATCCAGCGCCGATTGTACCTTGTCCAGGGCGCCGGCATCATGGTCGTCCTCCCCTCTGATGGCCTGGTATGCTGTGTTGAAAGCGTTGATGATGTCCTCAGCGTGGGCCAGGATCCTGCTTCTATTTTCCAGTTCCTCATCCTCGCCCTCATACAGAGCGGCCTGGCTGATCTCTTCAATCTGGAATCTGAGGGTATCCATAAGCCTTTCCCTCTCCTTGCCCTCGCCTGTGAGAGACCTGAGCCTTGTCTGGTGCTCTTTTAGATTCTCAAGTTCCTGCTGGTATGTGGTTTTTAGAGCCAGAAGCCTGTCACCGGCAAAAAGATCCAGAAGATGAATATGGGTCTCGACCCTCAAAAGGGATTGATTGTCGTGCTGCCCATGAACATCGATGAGGTGTTGGCCAATTTCCCTGAGCATTGCTACAGTCGCAAGATTTCCGTTGACCCGGCATATGTTTTTTCCTGATTCGGTTATGGTGCGGGAGATGATTAGGGTATCGTCATCTCCGGTATCAAAGCCATATTCCTGCAGGATGGGGTCAAGGTTCGGCGGTTTAGAAAAAAGCCCCTGAACGGTGGCTTTTTCCGTGCCTGAACGGATGAGTTCCCTTGATACCCGAGAGCCCAGAAGCGCATTAATGGAATCAATTAGGATTGATTTGCCGGCGCCGGTTTCCCCTGTCAGAACATTGAAGCCCGACTCCAGGGTTATATTCAGGCGCTCAATAATGGCAACATTCTCTATCTCCAACTGGAGCAGCATGTGTTATGACACTCCCCTCACCATGCGTGTGAATTTTTCCATCAGATCCTCAGCTATCTTTTCGGCGCGACATACAATCATCAGAGTATTATCGCCGGCTATGGTGCCCACCACGTCATTCCATCCCAGGGAATCAACAATCTCGCCCACTGCCTGAGCCATTCCCGGAAGCGTTTTTACCACCAGAATGTTGTTGGCGTAATCACATGACACAAAGGCTTCCTTCAGAATAACCATCAATCTTTCACCGGTATTGGACGATTCACGGTTCATGGATGAATAATGGTATTTCCCACTGGGGGAGAGAACCTTAACCAGACGCAGCTCCTTGATGTCACGGGAAATGGTGGCCTGGGTCACATCCATCCCCAGTTCTCTGAGTTTTTCCGCAAGCTCGTCCTGTGTCTCAATTTCGTATTTATCAATAATGTCGAGGATTCTTGCATGTCTGTTATACTTCACTTTAAATATCCTCCTAAAAAATAATTTTGGCTAGCATCCATGTATCTTGGCCCGAAGCACATCGTAAAAGTTGACATTGTTGACTGATGCAAAGAGAACATCCTGAGCAGCCGCCCTAACCTCCACAAGATCTCCGGGAAACAGTTCCGCACCCTTTTGCCCGTCCATGGTGAGCATAGCCTGCATCTCACCGTCGTCACCGAAGGTGATGCGGATAACCCTGTCCTCGGGTGTTATGAACGACCTGGAATACAGAATATGAGGGCATATGGGGGTAGTTATCATGAGCCGCATATCAGGCTGTACTATAGGACCTCCCGCCGACAGGGAGTATGCTGTTGAGCCGGTAGGTGTGGATACGATAATTCCATCGCCGGGAAAAGAATCCACATATTTGTCGTCCATATTCACCTTGAGTTTCAGTATCCGGGAAACGCCAACCCGGGAAACAACCGCATCGTTGATGGCTATATCCCTGAAGACCGTTTCTCCTTCCCTGATAACGCGGGCATCCAGTACCATCCGGGATTGGACAGTAATTTCCCCGCAGGCCATTTTCTCAACAGCAAGCTGGATATCACTGGTTTCAACCTCGGCAAGGAATCCAACAGAGCCCCTGTTGATCCCCAGAATCGGAACCCGGTACTCATAGGCAGCTCTGGCAGTGCTTAAAAATGTACCGTCACCACCGACACAAATAATAAAGTCAGCATCCTTATAGATGTTGCTGGAGGCAACCGCATAATGGCCGGCATGGCGTTTGACCTCCGGGGATACAATGGGCGTAAACCCCTTATAATACAGGGCTTCAATGATGATTTTGGTGTGGGTATAACCGATATCTCTATCCTTGTTAACCACAACTCCCACTTTTTTCAACATCAATCACATCCAAGGTTTATTATACAGTTGAAATGCATGTAAATACAACAGCAAAAAAAGAGAGCCGCAGTGAGAAGTGAGAGATTGGAGATTGGAGATTGGAGATTGGAGATTGGAGGTTGGGTGTGAAGGCGAGAGTATAAAAATGGCTTTGAGGACAGGTTTGAATAGCAGAAAAGACTATTTACAAGTATTGCGACATATCGTATAATACTGCCAATATCAAAAAGCTTTGAAAGGGAGAGTAGGTATTGGAAATACCCTTGGGGATGGCATCATCCCCTGCAAGAGAGTCCGGCTGGTGGGAAAGGACGGGGAAAACCTATACCGAACATGGCCCTGGAGCTGCGCACCGAACGCTTTTTAGCCTTAGACTGCGACGGATGCACCCGTTAGCGTGCCGGAGTATAAACATGTATCTTTCATGTCGTACTCGTTGAGGCCTTTTCCCGCGAGGGAAGGGGTGAACAGGGGTGGTACCACGAAGCCTTTATAGCTCTCGTCCCCAAGTATAGTGCTTGGGGTTGGAGAGCTTTTTTATGTCTTCTATCACGATTTTCGACCGCAGTTCATAATGTCGGCTGACGGGTTTTGTCCCATACGGAACAACTGGGATAAAGGCTTCCCGCAGAGGACGAATATTTTCGCATAATCCCGGTAAATCATTAAAGAAAGGAAGGATATTATGAAGATATTTATAGGGGGCGCCTGGCCCTATGCCAACGGATCCCTTCATATTGGTCATCTGTCCTCCCTGATCGGAGGGGATGTCCTTGCAAGATATCACAGACTCAAGGGGGACACGGTATGCTATGTTTCGGGCAGCGACTGCCACGGCACGCCCATCACTATCAAGGCGAGAAAGGAAGGGGTGCATCCCTCCTCCATCTCAGACCATTATCACAGGGAGTTTGAGGATTCTTTCAAACGGCTGGGGTTTACCTATGACAACTATGGGAGGACCAATTCCTCATCCCATAAGGCATTCGTTCAGGAATACTTCACAGTCCTTCAGCAGAAAGGCTTTCTCTATGAGAAGGAGGTTGAGCAGGTCTTTTGCAGCCGATGTAATCAATTCCTCCCCGACCGGTTTGTAGTTGGAAAATGCCCAGAATGCGGGAAAGACGCCAAGGGCGACCAATGCGATCATTGCGGAAGCCTCTTGGATCCAGCACAGCTGGAGGACAGAAAGTGCGGGATCTGTAGCGCTGAGCCAGACTTCAAAGCTTCCACCCACCTTTTCATCCCCCTTAGCAGACTGGAAAAGGACATCAGAGATTTTCTCGGAAGGGCAGAGCATTGGAGGACTAACGCCATTGGTCTGACCGGAAGATACCTGGATGAAGGACTTCCCGATCGGGCCGCCACAAGGGATATTGACTGGGGTATTGATGTCCCCCTCCCCGGCTTTGAGCATAAGAAGATATACGTCTGGCTGGAGGCAGTTCTGGGCTATCTTTCCGGATGCAGGCAGTGGTGTAGAAAGACCGGAAACAGCTTTGAGGGCTTTTGGGATCCGGATAGCACAGATATACGGCATTACTATGTCCACGGGAAGGATAATATCCCTTTCCATACGGTTATTCTGCCTGCACTTCTGCTGGCTCACGGCAACTTAAGGCTTCCGGACAGGATCCTATCCGCAGAGTATGAAACACTTGAGGGCAGAAAGATATCTACCAGCGGCAACTGGGCTGTGTGTGTTCCATATCTTCTGGAGCGTTATCAGCCTGATTCAATACGCTATTTCTTCGTGGCAAACGGTCCGGAGAAAAAGGATTCCGATTTTTCGTGGCAGGAATTCATAAACACCCATAACTCGGATCTTGCGGGGCAGTTTGGCAACCTGATAAACAGAACCCTTGTATTCATCAGGAAAAACTATGATTCAAAGGTGCCGGAAGGCTGTCTGGAGAATCAGGTCGGAGTGACCATTGAAGAAGCATTCAGGCTTTGTGGAAAGTTCATTGAGGAAGGATCCTTCCGTGATGCGCTTCAGGCTGCCTTTTTGCCTGTCCGGTTTGCCAATAAATACCTTGATGAAAGAAAACCCTGGATCAGCATTAAAGAGGACCCTGACGACTGTGCCCAGGTAATGTTCAATCTTGTTCAGATCATCGCAAGCCTCAGCCTTCTCCTGGAACCATTTATTCCATTTTCCTGCGTAAGGATAAGGGATATGCTGGGCGGAGTTGAGCACCCCGGATGGAAGCCCGTGTCAATCGAAGCAAACCGCAAATTGAATGATCCTGTGATTCTGTTCCAACGCCTGGATAAGAAGGTGGCGCAGGAGGAAATAGATAGGTTGAAGGGTAACCTCTGCCTTGACAAAAACTAGATAGTCCAGGTATAATAGGTGTACTATATGTATTAGTACACCTATTATACTTTACTGAGAGCGACTGAGCAGAAGGAGGGATTATCATAATAATCATTGATATCCGGAGTCCTAAACCCATATACGAACAGATAAAGGACAATATCAAGCAGCTCATCGTCACCGGAGCCCTCTCGGAAGGTGAAAAACTGCCTTCGGTTCGGGAATTGGCACAATCCACCTCCATCAATCCAAACACCATACAAAAGGCCTACAAGGATCTGGAGTCCGATGGATTCATCTACTCTGTGGTGGGAAGGGGCAGTTTTGTTGCCGCTCCGCCTGGGAAGAAGGATCCGGAACGGATTGAATCCCTCATGTCATCCATTAGATCCGGAGTAAGAGAACTGCATTATCTTGGCCTGACCAGGCAGGAGATTCTTGAATTTATTGATAAAACCATTACGGTTGATAAGGAGGGTAAAAACCCATGATTCAAGTAAGAGATCTGAAAAAATCCTTTGATGGTTTTTGGGCCTTGAATGGCGTAGATATTACAGCAAGAAGGGGTTCAGTCTATGGGCTGGTGGGGCCAAACGGGGCAGGAAAGACCACTCTTATCAAGCACCTGGCCGGCGTCTTCATACCTGACGGGGGAACCATCATGATTGACGGCCAGCCCAGCTTCGAAAATATCGGGGTAAAAGCTAAAACCGTCTACATTCCTGACGATATCTATTTCTTCCCCCAGGCAAACCTGCTGGATATGAAAAAATTCTATCAATCCATATATCCGGTTTTTGACGAGGATCGTTTCAACAAGCTCTATGATGTGTTCCCCTTCGATCCAAGGAAGAGTCTCAGACGTCTGTCCCGGGGTATGAAGAAGCAGGCGGCATTCTGGTTGGGGATTTGTTTGAAACCCGATCTCATGCTGCTGGATGAGCCTGTGGACGGGCTTGACCCGGTAATGCGCAGGAAGGTGTGGAGTGTTCTCCTTCAGGATGTGGCAGACAGGAATATGACAGTATTCGTTTCATCCCATAACCTGCGGGAATTGGAGGACGTCTGCGACCATGTGGGCATAATGCATGAGGGCAGAATCATACTTGAAAGAAATCTGTCGGAGATCCAGAACAATATTATGAAGCTTCAGGTAGCCTTCGACGGACCGCTGCCTGAGGAGATGAATGAGCTTGATATTTTAAGCAGGCAATCCAGCGGCCGTGTATGGGTTCTGATTGTTCGTGGCGACAGAGACAGTATAGTCAGCCATGTCAATAAGCTCCGCCCGATTATTATGGACGCTCTTCCCCTTACGTTGGAAGAAATCTTTGTTTACGAGCTGGGAGGTATGAACTATGCAGTTAAAAACATCATCCTTTAATAAGGGAATCTACTTTTTTAACCTGAAGCGTTTCTGGCTGATAGCCTTTTCATTCACCTTCCTGCTGACATTGAACATCATCGACTTTTTGGGTTTTGCATCGGAAAACACCTGGGGAAGATACGCTACCTATGCTCCAAATGAGATTGCCCGTGCGATTTTTGCACACAGCGATATGACGGCAACCCTGCTGTTCCCCTTTTTCAGCCTGGTATCAGCGCTGGCGGTCTTCTCCTATATACACTTTCAAAGGAATACTGCCATGATCCACGCACTGCCCATAAACAGGAACAGCCTTTTTACGACCCATTACCTGTCTGGGCTGACCCTTGTTCTGCTGCCTTTGGCAGTATCAGGAGTGGTTCTGGTTGTAGGAGAGCTGCTGATGGGAATCACCCATGTCGGCTATTCACTTCTGTGGATTCTCGTCTCAGCCGTCATTCTGTTGCTTCTTTATTCCTTTGCAGTATTTGCCGGCATGTTCACAGGGCATCTGGCAGCCCACGCCCTCTTCTTTCTGATATTCAATTTCCTCGCAGTGTTTCTGGAAGAAGTTATAGGGACGGTTTTATCATCCCTTTTGTTTGGTTATGTCAGACCATATAACAGCCCTGTTGAACCCCTCTCGCCCATAGTTTATATTGAGAATCTCTTCTCAGGCTTCTCAAATGCCGAGGGCAATTATGTGCTTGTTACCTGCTATCTATTGGCGGGACTTGCCTTCACACTGGGAGCCCGTGCCATCTACAGGAGACGTCATATGGAGACAGCCAGTGACGTCATCAGCCTCCAGATTATGAAGCCCGTCTTCAAATACAGTGTGGCCTTCTGCTCCTCCGCGCTTCTGGGCGACATTATTGTAAGCTTGATGAACTTCGGAAGAAGTTTTACCGTATTTGTTGTCAGCTACCTCATTGGCGGACTTATTGGCTATTATGCTGCCGAAATGCTTCTTAGAAAAACCTTCCGTGTTTTTAAAAACAATAAGGGATTTATTGCTTTTGCACTCATTATCGTACTGCTTCTCTCGGGAGTCCATTTTGATTTCTTCGGTTATGAGACCTACGTTCCCGACGCCCGGGACGTGGAGATAATGCATGTGGGCAGTTATCGGGATGAATATGTCACAGTCGCGCTGGATCCCGAGAGCTATAGCCCTGAAAAACACAGATATTTTTTCTGGGACAGCGACTATATTGATAATCCTCCGGCCAAACTTGATGAAAACATGATCCGGATGCTCAGGCTGAAGGCCGGTGTTTTGGAAAAACCCGAGACCATTGAAAAAGCAGTAGCTCTCCATAGGACCATTGCACAGAATGCTTCATCCTTCAGCAACATGGGTGAAGAGAATGGCTTGTATCACTATAACGAATCCTCCGGTGTCCGCTATTTCAATCTTTCCATCACCTACCGCCTCAAAAACGGCAGGATAGTTGAAAGAGCCTATTACCTTCCCTATGCGGGCAACAGCAGCGTCGATCTTAAAACCAGCCTTCAGGAGTTGTTCACATCGGACGAGTACATGGAAAAGGCCAATCCCATGCTCTTGGTTGAGCCTGAAGATCTAAACTTTATACATGTTTTGTTTTATGATGAGAGCGACACAGTTTTGAATCTGGCATCCACTGAGGAACTGGAGGGGTTCCTGGCGGCCTTTAAGCAGGACATCCTGAACACAGACCCGTTGGACCTGTTCCTGAATTACAAAGAGGTCAATCCCACCAGTATAGAAATCACCTTCAGTTTTAAGGAAGACAGGGCTCCCGTTATCCAGGAAGGCGGGATAACCCATATAACCGGTAATACCCGAACCATCAGGCTTTGGTTCGATTACCATCATACCCTTGAGTATCTTGCAAAAAAATCGGCCATTGATCAGGCACTATGGCAAAAGATGGTTGATTACTGATTGCCTGTGTTTATCCATAAACCCAATAAAACCCTATTATACGTTCCGGACTGCCTGAACAGGCAGTCCCCCTTTTTCTTGCCACAAAAATAACAATAATATATATTTATTAGTAATGCCAGAGAGTTTCCACTATCAAGGGAGGATTTATGAACAGGGAATTGGATATTATCCTTTCAAATATTGAAAATGCTGTTGAAAAAAAAGAATACGACACTGCCCTCTCGCTGATTGAAGAAAACGTGGCAATTCTTTTTTCATCCCGCAACGTCAAGCCAGTAATTATTCTATTGGGAAATATCCCGGAAGACCGGTTTGTGACCCCTCTCCAGAAACTGATAAGGGGCTGGGTCAGTTTTATGTGCGGGGATGGTCAGGGTGTAATTAAGGTACTGGAAGAGTTGGAGCCATACGTTCTGACCTCTCCAGTGGAAAACTCGGTATACTGCGCCCTTAAAGCCGTATCAATATTTATGGACAATCAGGAGGAAGCGCTGAGCTCCGCAAAGCTTTCTGTTGAGGTGATGGAAAAGGACGCCAACAGTTTCTATATGGCAAACGCCAGGCTTACATACGGCCAGCTTCTTTCAAGCGTTGGGGATCACAGGAAGGCCGCCCATGAGTTCTTCTCCGCATACCATATTTTTAAGAAACACAAAAGTTACTTTCCGGCTGTGACATCCCTGGTTAATTACGGCATAAAGAAGCATGCTCTGGGTGAGATTGCCGATATCGTAACCCTGTTCAGAAATGAATTGGCAGCATCCAGCAAATTTGATGATGATGGTGTATTCGAACTGCTCAAACTGCCGTTGGGCATTGCGTTCTTTGAGATGAACAGACAGAACCTGGCTGTTGAATACCTGGAAAGCGTAAAGCCGTTGATGTACCAACTGGATTTCGTTCATATGTATGGCGTGCTTGAGATGTATCTGGCATACGCCTATGGTATCAGCGGATTATACAGTCGGGCCTATTCCCTGATAGATGAACTGGCCGGCAGGTTGTCCCGGCTGGGCTTCGAAAACGTCAACACCTTATGTGCCGCACTGAGAGCTCATATCAACCTTCTTGAAGGTGTGCCGGTTTCGGATTCCGATAAGCAGCTTTTGGAGGCTGATTATCTGGCCGGCGGGAAACACACGCCCATAGGCACCTTGCTGATTCTGGCCAGATTAAAGCTGAACTCAGATATGGAAAGCTTCAGCATGAACGATCTTATAGCCTGGCAGGAATCACCGGCAACGGTTAAAAACGTTCCCTTTGCACAGACAGCAGCCATTTTGACGGCAGAATACTATTATCAGCTGAGGGAAATGGCCTACTGCCGGGAATATCTGGAGAAGGCGGTTGCCATCTATACCAACTACAGGCTATCCGCGCGCTTTCTGATAGAAAAGGTCGAATGCCTGAATCTTCTTAAGGAAATCAACAGAGATTTGTATCACCTGGTGAATTCCCGGTGGGATGTAGAAGCTATTCCGGTGTCATTAACCCAAAGAGAGCATGAGATACTCTCCCTTATGGCTCTGGGTCTTTCCAGCAAGCAGATTTCCAATCAGTTGTGCATAGGGGCTGGCACCATCAAGTGGCATGTCAACAACATCTTCAACAAGCTCCATGTTAAAAGGCGCTCCCAGGCTGTAGCTCAGGCAAGAAAGCTGGGATTGTTGCGATGAATATGATCATTTGAAATCCCTATAGCCCCCTGCTATACTATGGTCAGGGAAAACATAGTCAAAGGAGTAGATCTATGGATTGCAACAACCGCAACACATGTGCCTGTACATACCCTTGCTCACGGCATGGAAGATGCTGTGAATGCGTAGCTTACCACCGAAGGAACGGTGAGGTTCCCGGCTGCTTCTTCTCCAAGGAAGGCGAGAGAACCTACGACCGATCCATTGAGAATCTTTACAGGGATTATACACGCGGCAGGTGAATCAGGCACAGCCTACGACTTGCTCAACCTGACAAAATGTTTCTTGCCTGCCTGAATTACATCTCCGTCCCGGACAGGGATTTTGAACCGATCCGTCCTTTCAGAGTTCAGCCTGACACCGCCCTGGAGGATCAGCCGCCTTGCCTCGCTGGAACTGGATACGAATCCTGCCTCAACAAGAATCTTGACCAGATCGGTGTTTCCCTGATCGTCGGTGAATAGGGAAGCATCAAGACAAATCATATCCTTGGGAAGTTTCCTGTCCCGGAAAACGGTATTGAAATGTTCAAGGGCGCTATCTGCCGATTCCTTTCCATGATAAAGTCTTACGATTTCATGGGCAAGGCAGGCTTTGACGTCCCGCGGGTTCTCTCCCCTCTCCAGCTGCTTTCCATATTGGTCCACCTCATCGGGATGCAGATCGGTGCAGAGTTCAAAATACCGTATTATCAAATTGTCAGGAATGGCCATAACCTTTTCAAACATAAGATTGGGCTCTTCATTGATGCCAATACTGTTTCCAAGGCTCTTGCTCATCTTTTCAACACCGTCTATCCCCTCCAGAATGGGCATGAACAGAGCAACCTGACTCTCCTGATCATAATGTTTCTGAATATCCCGTCCCATAAGGATGTTAAACCTCTGATCGGTACCGCCCATTTCGATGTCGGCACGAATCATTACCGAATCATAACCCTGCATAAGGGGATAGAAGAGTTCATGGAGTCCGATGGTCAGATTTGCATCGAACCGTGATTTAAAGTCGTCCCGTTCCAGGATCCTTGCCACCGTTGTCTTGCCCGCCAGCTCCAGAAGGTCGGCAAGGTTCATGGCGGATAGCCATTGGCTGTTGAAGCGGATCTCGGTTCTCTCCGACATCAGTATTCTGAACAGCTGATCCCTGTATGTTTCAGCGTTCTTCAAGGTTTCCTCATGGGTCAATGGCTTTCTCGTCTTGGATTTTCCCGAGGGGTCGCCGATCATGGCTGTAAAATCACCAAGGATGAGCACCGCCCTATGACCCAATTCCTGTATCTGCCTGATCTTTCTTAACACCACTGCATGCCCCAGATGGAGGTCAGGAGCGGTAGGATCCAGGCCAAGCTTCACAACAAGGGGCTCCCCCTTCTCGGCAGCGGCAAGAAGCTTCTTCATAAGCTCTTCCTGATGGATGATTTCTGCCGCTCCTTTGGAAATGATTCGCATTTGCTCATGGACTTTTAACATTTCAAATACCCTCCCTAAAAACTCTAAGCCCATACGGAATGCCCAGCCTATACTTTTAAGAAGCTACGATACCTCCTGCCGGAAAGCACGGTCAAAACTCATCAATGAAGCAATAAAAAAAGCTCCCATCCTCCCATGAGGACGAAAGCCTGTCGCTTCGCGGTACCACCCCAGTTTATTGATGTCAAAGCATCAACCTTTGTCAGGTACGGCCATAATGGCGTATACCCTAGCACGGTAACGTGTGCAAGCAGACGGCGCAGCCTACTGGCTAAAAAGCGTTGGGTGCGCGGCTCAAAGATGTATTCAGATGCCCGTTTCCTGCCCCTCTCACCAACCGGGAACTCTCTTTTGGAACCTTAAAGCATCCTACTTCTTCTTATCAAAGCCTTTAAACCAGGTATTCCGTTATTTGTGAAAGATTATACTTCCAACATCTTTATCTTGTCAAGCATAAAAAACTTGGCATTTCATATCTGGTGCGGAACCACACCTGATCATTCCACTCCCTTTATCCGTATGTCGCCATAACCCACATCGGTGGAAGGGGTGATTTGAATACTGCAGCTATAAATCTCACCGATTCTCTCCAGGTTCTTCTTCTCATGTCCCGAGAGCACCCTGTGAACATCGGGATGGACAAGGATTTCCAAAAACCCGGCCCGGTTCTGCGAAATATAGCCCATGATTCTCTTTTCCACTCTCCGGGCAACTACCTCGGGGGACAGATGCCGGCCTGAGCCACCGCAGCATCGGCAATCAACCGTCATATAACTGGCAAGAGGCTGCCTTACCTTTTTCCGGGTCATCTCCACAAGACCCAGACTGGTCATCCCCACCACCACGGTCTGCGTCCTGTCCTGTTTGACGGCTTCCTTAAGTGCAGCCACCACTTCTTCCCGGTGGCACTCATCCTTCATATCAATGAAATCAATGATGATAATTCCGCTGATATCCCTGACCCTTATTTGCCGTGCAATCATTTCTGCTGCTTCCTTGTTAATCTTAAGAGCTGTTTCTTCAAGGCTTGTACGCCCCACATACTTGCCGCTGTTGACATCTATGACCGTCAGGGCCTCGGTTGTATCAAATACAATATAGCCGCCGCTTTTCAGAAAAACCTTTCGGGCAAGGGCCTGGTTTATGGCGCTCTCCACATGGTAGTACCCGAACATGTCATAGTCCTTGTCAAAGTATTCCACCTTCGGTTTAAACCCTGGAGAGGTTGAATCCAAAAACCGGATGATCTGCTCCCATACATCCCTGTCATTTACTATAAAACGATTGAGATCAGGTGAAAGATGCTCTCTGATCATGTGGATTACAAAATCAGGCTCCCTGTACAGGCAGCGGGGAACAACACCCTTTGATTGCTGTTCCAGTACCATGTCCCACTTTCTTATGAGGGCATCTATCTCATCCCTCAGCCATTCTATGGGAACATGCTTTGCTGCAGTCCTGATAATGAGTCCTGCACCCTCGGGTTTGAGCGAATGGGCAAGTTCCTTTAGCCGCTTCCTTTCCTCGCTGTCATCCATGCGCCTTGATATCCCTGCGGTATTCCGGCCGGGGAGCAACACAGAAAACCGCCCGGGCAGCGAGATGCGGGTGGTTACACGAGGCCCTTTATGTCCGGACATTTCCTTTACAACCTGCACCGTCAGCTCCTGTCCAGCTTTCAGAAGATCCTGAATGCGGGGAGGTCCACCGGCCTTTTGGACACGTTTTTTTTCATATCCTTCGGGCAATAAATCCTTGACATATAAAAATGCGTTTTTGGAAAGGCCGATGTCGATAAAGGCTGATTGCATACCCGGGAGCACCCGCTCAACCTTTCCACGGTAGATGTTGCCCAGTATGCTCTCATCTTCACGCTTTTCAATATAGAATTCCGCAAGCTCGCCATCTTCCAGAACTGCCAGACGTACCTCGCCCATGCCTGCGTCCATCAGAACTTCCTTAGTCATTGGCTACCTCAAAAGGATCCTTCCATTCATTGAAGGTCGATGCAAACATGGCCTTGCGGTGCATGGACTCAACGGCAAGATCAAGGCCGGTTATTTGGCCAAATGCCTTCATCAGTAGATCTGGCCGTAAGTTGTTTTCAGCCCCGGCGCTCAGGAAGGCATCCAGAATATAGATGTCCTTATCAGTTTTTCGGACTGAGAGGGAGTATATCAACGGTCTGATATTAACAGGCCTTGAACCCTTCTTCGTTTTTTTCATCACAGTTATGTCTTCATTATCCAAAAATTCTATCACAATGCCGTTTATCTCATCCTGGCCCATGAACCGGGGCATGCTGAATGCTATTTCATACTTGGCAGATGTGATCTGGCTCATGATTTTGCCCTTTTTCAATAAGGGTACCGCATCCAGCACCTCAATGCCATCAGGCAGGTGCTGGTTAAGGCGCAGGATAAAGGTTTCAGGAGCTAAATCCTCATCAAATTCGATGTCTGCATATTCAGCGGAACTGGTAAGCCCCACTCCGATGGGAAGTCCAAAGACAATTTTCTGGCGGGGATTGAAGCCCTGGGTATAGGATACGGGCAGTTCGGAGCGCTTAAGAGCCCGCTCAAACAGCCGCAGCACATCCAGATGTGCGATATATTTCAGCCTTTCATCCCTGGAGAAACGGAACCTTAATGCCCTGGCCATTTGTCAACCTCCTGCCTGTCTTCTGCTTCTCTGTTTTGCAAAGCATATCCCCGTTTGATACACTGAAGCACCGCAATTCGAACAGCCGCTGGCGCAATTACGGGTTAAATCACCTTCGTAGGCCTTTTTACATTCCCGCACCAGGAAAGCCTTGCTCACCCCTGTGTCAATATGATCCCATGGTAAAACCTCTGAGAAGTCCCGCCTTCTGTTGGCATAAAAAGCAGAGTCAAGGCCATTCTCCTCAAAAGCCCGCTGCCACCGTTCGAAGGAGAAGTGCTCGTCCCACCCATCAAACTTGGCCCCCAGTTTCCAGGCAGTATGGATGACCTTCCCCAGCCGTCTGTCGCCCCTTGACAGCACAGCCTCCATATGGCTGATTTCAGGATCATGGTAGTTGTACCGGATATTGCGCGTCCTCTTGCGAATCAGATCCTTCAGATGATACTGCTTTTCGTTGAGGACCGAAATATCGTCCATGGGTTCCCATTGGAAGGGCGTAAAGGGTTTGGGCACAAAGCATGAGGTGCTCAGAGTTATATGAAGTCCTCTTCCCCCGTCTCTGTTGGCGATGGGTCTGCAGGATTCGATCAGGCTGATCCCCATATCGGCAATACCTTCCACATCCTCCATTGTCTCAGTGGGAAGTCCCACCATAAAGTACAACTTTACTGTGTTCCAGCCGCCTGCAACAGCCAATTGTACCGACGATTTAAGATCCTCGTCGGTTATACCCTTATTGATAACATCCCTCAGCCTCTGTGTACCGGCTTCCGGGGCAAATGTCAGCCCACTTTTGCGAACCTTTGACGCCCGTTCCATAAGCCCCAGAGAGAAATTGTCCACTCTCAGGGATGGCAGGGACAGATTCACATGTTCTTTTTCTGCAAAATCCAGCAAATTGTCGCAAAAAGCGGGCAGAGCCGAATAATCGCTGGTGCTCAGGGAGACCAGTGATATTTCATCATAACCTGTTTTTTTAACTGAACTTCTTGCCAATTCATTGAGCTTTTCGGGGGATCTTTCCCTGACTGGCCTGTAGATAAAGCCGGCCTGGCAGAACCTGCAACCCCGGATACAACCCCTGAAGAGCTCCAGCATAATCCTGTCGTGAACGGTTCCAATGTAGGGGACAATGATATCATCCGGGAAATCAACCTGATCCAGATCGGCGACAATACGTCTTCTGACCACATCCGGAACCTTTTCGGATTTCGGCATGATGTCCATAATGGTTCCATCCTCGTAGTATACAACCTGATACAGGGAAGGGACATAAACCCCTTCAATGCCGGCAACGAGCTCCAGGAACGCTTTTCTGTCCTGCCCTGAGTCCTTCCAGACCTTATACGTATCAACGATTTCATGGATCACTTCTTCCCCCTCGCCTATGACAAAGAAGTCGATAAAATCTGCAAGGGGCTCGGGATTAACCGCACAGGGGCCTCCCGCACAAACAAAGGGATGGCTCTCGTCCCTGTCCTCTGCCAGAATCGGAATACCGCCCAGATCCAGCATATTGAGGATATTGGTATAGCTCATCTCATATTGCAGGGTGAATCCCAGAATATCAAACTCGGAAAGGGGGGTATAGGTTTCAAGGGTATAAAGAGGGATGCCTCTCTCACGCATGAGCCTCTCCATATCAACCCAGGGCGCAAAAACCCTTTCGCAGTAGGTATCCTTCCTCTTATTCAAAATATGGTAGAGGATTTTCATGCCTAGATGGGACATACCGATCTCATAGTCATCAGGAAAGGCAAAAGCAAAGCGAACCTCCACATCTTCGAGGTTCTTTCTTACCATATTCCATTCGTTTCCTGTATATTTGGCAGGTTTCTCAACCTGTAACAGCAGTGCATCGTCAAGTTTAACTCTCATCATTTATAAAGGATGCCTTCATGCATCCCCTTCCTCCAAAAAATTTCCATTAATGTTTTTACAGAACACTTTTTATGATACAGTATCTTAGGGAAAAAGGCAAGGTATGAACCCATCCCCGAAATTGACCCGAAAGGGGCTGACCATGGGAATAAGCCATCAGCCAGGGCTTTCTGCCACAACAGCCTTCAACCAGAGCAGACTCCTAACCGGATAATGTTCCATGAATCCATTATACGCCTTGTCTGAGGTTCCTGTTGAATATTATAATGGAGTTGTGGCAATAAATTTGGACAGTATGTTGAGGTCTGCCAAGCATTTCTTTTGTTATTGCATCACTGCCAAAGGGCCTGAACACTCCCATGGGAAGCAATACTCCAACATACGGTATTGCTTTCAGTTTAGCAGTAGCTGCAACCACCAACATGAATAAGGAGTATGATAAGATGAACAGTGACAGGCTGCTTGTGGAAAAAGTGCTTGAGGGTGATGCCCGGGCCTTTGAAGAGCTGATAACATCATATTATCCCGGACTGTACGGGTTCCTGATAAAAATGGGAATCCCTGCTTCCCAAACCCGGGATCTTGCGCAGGATATTTTTCTTAACACTTTTCGCAGCCTGTATCGGTACAATGACCGGTGGCCGTTTTCCACCTGGTTCTACAAGATGGCTGCCGGCATGGTCAGAAGTTATAAGCGCATACACCCCCAGCCTCTGGTATCTCACCCCGATATCCCCGAATTCCTTCTCAGGCAGGAAAGAGATCTGGGTGAAGACCAATCTTTAAATGCCCTTCTCGACCCCCTCCACGATGAGGTGCGCTCCATGTTCATCCTGCATTACTACAACCGACTATCACTCCGGGAAGTTGGCCGGATATTTGGTCTTTCAGTTAGCTCTGTCAGGATTAGAATGGTCCGTGCTCGGGAATTCCTGATTGAACAGGTTCTGGCAACAGAAAGCCGGCACCCTGGGTCTTTTGGCCAACTCATAAGAAAAATAAAGGGAGAGGTTTCCTGCGGTGCTGTGCCTGTGGATTCAATCATGAGGATAATCGGGAATGAAGCCGACCACAGGCCCGGCTTTTGGAGGCTCGCCGCCAGCCCCAACTTTCTGCGGAAGATATGGCTCTTTGTGGTTCCCGCAACTCTTGGGATACTTCTCATCTGCCTGTTGTGTGTCCAGGATGTTTCAAAACCCTTTTGGGGCTCGGTAATGACCATCTTCGACAATCAGGAAGAGCCGGCCAACGCAGACCTGACCAATGAAAGCACCGGCGTGGCCTTTACATTCACAGCCGTATCAGGCCTTCTGTCGGGCGACGAACTGGTTGAAAAACTCAATGAGATGGGCGATCCTTCCTGGAAAGTACTTCACGCCAATGAAACTCAGGTTATAATCGGGAACAGCCATATCATAGCCCGCTATGGAAGCGGTGAGTTACACCAGTTGATTGACCTGAGCAGCTTTGCTCTTAAAAACTCCCATGATTCCTTTGAAGCCGAATTCAGCTTTTCCCCGACGGGAGAGTTCATGGTTGCCGGAAGTCGTGTAACTGATGGGGATGATTCCACCGGCAATGGTGTATATCTTTTCAATACAACGGACGGAGGGTATTATCAGCTATCCCCGCTGAGCATGGAACAGGTGGTTCATGCCTGGTCCCCCAGCGGCAATTATCTAGCATATGCCACCAGAAACAGTCCTGGTTCCATCTATCTGCTGGACATGCAGAACCTGTTGTTTGAGGAACTGGAAGCAGATGTTCCGGTCAGAAACCTCTATGTCTCTAACAACGGCGGAGTAGGCGTCTTTTCGGGGGATATAGCGATGACAGCTTTTGCGGGTGACTCCGCATGGAAAACCGAAATCATACAGCACGAGCCCTTTTATATCAACCCTGATTCAGGTACGGTCTGGTATATCTTAAACGGCGTGATCATGAAGCATGTCATGGGAAATGACCAGGATACTCCCATCACTCCAGACCAGGAAGCCGGAAATCCTGGTATGCAGGACACATATATCACCGATTACCGGCTTATGGGCGATCATCTTGTTTTCAGAATGAGGAACGGGAACTCCGGAACTCTGAATATGCGGACTGGAAAGCTCAGTGTTTTCCACTCCAGCAGGGAAATGAAATCGGATCAACTGCCCTGGTGCCGCTCCACACCATCGGGGGCCCGGGTGATGATCGATAATGAAGGCTCATTCCTGATCGTTTCAGAAAGCAGCGTTACCACACCCCACATACCGGGATACAGCACATTATCTCCACGCCACACAAACTGGGTCAACGAAGAAAAAATTGCTTATGTTCGCATGGTTAACGAAAAGGAACCCCAGACAGGAGAACTGTCCATTTATACCATAAATGTTCTGACTGGCGAGGTAACTGAGATCTATCGTTCTGTGGATAAAGAGCCTGTTTTAAACACTGATGTACCCGGTTCCTCAGGAAGCATTCCCCCCGTTCAAAGCGCTCCACAGGAAGATGATAAAATATATGAGACAGATAAGGCCACGGGAAGCCGGGTGGAGTCATTTGTTGTAAAAACCTGCAAGGTAAAGAGCGGCCCCGGTGACGGTTATGCTGACATTGGTGAAATCAAGGAAAACGAGGTCATCATCTATAACAACAGGGTGGTTAACGGCTGGTGCCTGGCCCAGAAGGTATCAGGTATGCTGAACTATTACGATACGCGCAACCAATTCTGGATCCGTGCCGAAAACATACACTTCTATGACCGTAACAGCCTGCCCGCCGGAATCATAACTGCCGACAAAGTCATGCTGGCAAAGACATCCCTGAACAGGGGCAATCTGATCCGGATAATAGTTAAGGGAGAGCAGAAGAGCTATGTGATTGCCGACACCATCGACACCAAGTTTGGTATAACGGGCTGGATCAGCAATGATAGCTTCACCCGTGATTTAAACGGTGTCTACTTCAACCAGGCTTATTTAAAGAGCAGGAGCATTGTTTACAGCAAACCCGATCCGAGTTCCGAACCCGTATCGGATTTCACCCGGTATATGGCCGACATCGGGACTGACGCTTTTGTTAACCTGACGGGGCAGGCCGAGAATGGATTCTTATACGTCAAACATACAGCAGATATGGCCGGTTGGGTGAGGGAGCGGGATATATATCTTCCAGGTGGTAGCAGCATGCCAGCCCCGGTGGAATCGAAGGATCTTGATCTCAATGGCGACGGTATTGCAGATAGGATCAGTTTCACCACCGATGGAAAGAGATACACCCTGACCGTAAACCAAAGCAGGATGGATGGCCACGGATCCGGTGTACAGTCTGGGTATAAGATTATTGATGTCGACCTGTCGGATACCTATTATGAAATAGTTGTTGAGGAACATGGCTCCGGCAGTGACTTTATGAGCACCTTCTACTATTATGACGGGCAGAGACTGATCAACATGGGCAAGGTGGAGGGTCTGTGCGGGAATACGGATGCCGTAAAGGGTGACGGCATCATACGTTCCAGAACCCGTGGAAACGTCCTTGAAACATGGTTCTTTATCAAGGAATACCGTCTCAACTCACAGCATAAACTGGTTGGAACGCCCAGTGCCTTTTATGAGAAAATTGGGTACAGGAATGCAAACACCCTAAAGCTAAGAATTGAGTCCCTGCCCTTTGTCATATCCCCAGGCAGCAATGAAGTCTCCTTTGTGCTGAACCGTAATGAAAATGTGCGCTTTGTAGGCAGCGACAACCAGAGATGGTGTCTGTTCCAGACAGACGATGGCCGCAACGGCTGGCTGGAGGTGCGTGACTACCTGTACATCGGGGGTACCGGGCTTGCCGCATGGGATGTCTTCGATGGCTTGAACATGGCTGATTAGAAGAATACCGGGACGATTCCCTACCAGGGGATCGTCCTTTTATTACATAAGTGTGCCATCCCATCATACTTCTCCCCCTTGGGTATGTCATTGCAGTTTTTGGTAGATTGCCGTGCCTTCTCTCACAATGACAGTAAAAAAGCAAACCAAATGATCCCATATGCCGTCTAATTAATATGAGGTGTGCTTTAATAGATTCTTAGGAGGTAGAGTGTTATGCGGAACAAGCTTTTAGCCGTTGTTCTGATCCTGGCAATAAGTGTCTCGATCCTATGGGTTGCAAGCCCATTGGGAATAGTTGAGGCCAGTGCGGACACCTATAAAAGTGGCTTTCTAATAACAGCATCCAAGTATGATGCTTCGGGCATTGCCCTGGATACTGAGTTTTATCTTACATCCCAGGCCCCTGTTACATTGGATTACTTAAAGGAGAACCTTTCCATAAGGGGACAGACGCCACCGGAAATAACGCAGCTGGCTGATGGAAGGTTTGTGATCAAACCCTCAGAGGCATTGGAGAAGAGCAGCCTATATGTGATTGATCTGAGGACACCCGAGGGATCAACCGTAAGCTTTGCCTTTCAGACCCCAAGGGAACTTGCCGCTATCGGCTGCCTTCCGCAGAACATGTCGTCCAATGTTCCTGTTGATACTGGAATAGAGATCTATTTCACCTATCAGGATGTGGAGGATATTGAGAAGTTCTTCGAGATTACCCCTAAAGTGGAAGGCAGGTTCGAGGAACACGGTTATGCCCGGAGCTTCGTCCCGAAAAAGCTGGAGCCGGGAACCATTTATTCGGTTACAGTAAAAAAGGGACTTAAGGCGGCCAATGGTTCTCAAAAATTGAAGGAGGACTATACCTTTTCATTTGAAACCAGCCATGATAGTTCAAAAACAGCAGATCCCAGTCCCGGCAACCTGGGGATTACTGATATTTGGTTCGATTATTCAACCCGCGAAAAGCCCGTCATACCATTCTACCTCTACCACCCCGGCATAAGAGAGCAGAAGAATATACCGGTGAAAGCAGCCGTATATCGCTTTCCCAATGAGGATGCCCTGATCAAAGCCGTAAGGGAAAGAGAGAAGGTGCCTTCCTGGGCATTGTATTCCTACAGTAAAGTAAAGACCGACGTTTCTTCTCTGGAGAAGGTAATGGAGTTCACCCAGGACTTCGAAACCGATACATGGGGCTCTAAATACATGATGCTGCCTGATAGCCTTCCCCATGGCTTCTATATAATAGAGTTAACCTGTGAGGACTTGTCGGCTCAAGCCTTTATCCAATCCTCAGACACATCGGCATTCTTCCTGGAGGACAGTGACGGAGGTCTTTTCTGGGTCAATAATCTGGTTACCGGTCAGGCTTCGGTATCGGCCGTCATTGAGGATCCGGCAACAGGCAAATCCGCAAGAACTGACACAAATGGTCTTGCAAGGCTTGAAGGAACATCGGCAGACAAGGATCCGGCCAATATGGATTTCTATAAGATTACCACCACCGACGGCAGGGTCTCCCTTCTGAATGCCGGATATCTGTATATACCCTATTATGATGGCAGCGACAGCATGGGCCTTAACTGGCGCTATCTTCAGACAGACCGCACCCTCTACAAGCCCGATGACCAGGTCCAGTTCTGGGGCTTTGTAAAAAGCAGAGTGGATAACACCTCACCTGCCAAAGTAACAGTGGAACTCTCGGAAGGCGGATATTTCCGTCCCATGTACGACAGCTTTGTACGGAGTTTTCTGCCCTTCGTTATGGGCAAGCCTTTGGAAACCTTTACCCTGGACGTAAAGGATGGCTTTTTCAGCGGCGAACTCCAGCTTCCTGTGCTGGATCCTGGCTCTTATAATCTGGTGGTCAAGTCCAATGACAGTATTCTGGTTTCCAGCTATATCCAGGTAGAAAACTATGTGAAGCCTCAATACAAATTATCCATTACCTCCGATAAAAAGGCGGTATTTGCCGGTGAGAAGATCAATTTCACCATCAGGGCCTCATTCTTTGACGGTACCCCTGTTTCCAATGTTCCCATAAGGTACAGTATCAACGGATATATGAACAATAAATCCGGTGAAGGTATTACCGATCAGAACGGTATTCTGTCAGTGGAATACACACCCGCATACCAGAGCGGCATGCAGGGAAGCAACTATTTTGGCATCAGCGCTTCCACAACACTCCCCGAGATAGGAGAGATCTACCAATACCACAATTTCCGGGTGTTTGCAAACCATACCGAACTTGTTCCCAGCGGTGAGATCAAGGATGGAAACGGTACTGTCTCCATTACAGCCCACCAGGTGGAACTTGATACTTTGAACGATGAGGACTCATCCAATGATAATCATCTGGGCGAGGTGGTCTCTGGAATAAATGCAGAAGTACGGGTCTACCACATCACCTGGGATAAGATAGAAGTGGGCGAAGATTACGATTTCATCAATAAAGTGGTACGCAAGCGTTATGAATACCGGGAGAGAAAAACCTCGGTCACCAAAAAGACGCTGATAACCGACGCCAATGGCCATGCAGGTTTTGAATTTCCTGTCGACAAGGATTTGGAAGGCTATTACACAGCTGAAATAGCATCACAGGATCAAAAAGGAAGAGCACTGAAATACCAGATAAGCCTCTATGACCGCTCAAGGCTCCATTACCCTGTAACAGGCGATCACTATTATCTAAAATCCGACAAGGATTACTATGGCTCAGGGGAACAGGTAAACCTTATGTTCTATAACAATGAGGAGCCTATAACTGGTTTCAGAACCCTGTTTGTCGAAGCCAGAAACGGCATCATTGATGCCGAGGTAAAAGATCAGCCTGTATACAGCAAGGCCTTTGATGCTGCCCTGTCCCCCAATTACTATGTGGAAGGAATCATGTTTACAGGAGTTGGCTACATTCGCTCAAGCAGCTGGGTTTCCTACGATTACGAGGAAAAGAGGATTACCCTCGATGTGAAGACCGACAAGGATAGTTATAAACCCGGTGAAGCCTGTACAGTGACCATCACGGCTACCGATCCTGATGGCAGGCCCGTTGCTGCCATGGTTAATGTTTCCCTGATTGATGAAGCACTTCTTCAACTGTCGGGACAGCATATCGATCCTCTGAAACAGCTTTATTCATGGATGGGCAGCGGCATCATCCGATACAGCACCAGCCGCAGAAATACCCCCATGTACCTTGTCAGGACGTCTCTCGGCGGGGCGGCTGGGATAGATGATATGGCAGTTAGTACGGAAAAGGCGGCCGATGCCCCTGTACCGGCTCCTTCGGCTGCACCCGATGCCGGTGGAGGAATGTCTATTTCCGAGGGAGTGGATGTCCGTTCGGATTTCAGGGATACAGCCTGCTTTGAAACCATTCAGTTGGACGAAAACGGAAAGGGGATCCTGACCTTTACCCTTCCCGACAGCGTCACATCCTTCAGGCTTGCAGCTGCTGCCATATCCACCGATTTGCACGCAGGATCGGAAATTGCTTCAACCAAGGTATCCATGCCCTTCTTCATAAACGATGCCATGAGCCTTACCTATCTTTCAGGAGACAGGCCATATATTGGGGTAACTGCATACGGTGAGAAGCTAGAAGAAGGCGAGATTGTTGACTTTGAAATACGCTGCAAAGAGCTGAATGATTATGTGAAGACAGCCTCGGCAAAAGCATTTGAACGGGTTAACATTCCTCTTCCAAGTTTGTCGGAGGGCACTTACAGTCTGGAGATATACGCCAAAACCAGAACCGGACTGGCTGACGGCATCAGGAGAACCATTCAGGTTTACGACTCCTATCGTACCATGGAGACAACATCGTACAAGGAACTGGTGCCGGGTGTTAAGATAGATGCCGGCGAAAGCGGCCTGACCTCTCTCATCATTACGGATAAGGGACGTGGCAGGCTCATCAATGAACTCCACGGTCTTGCCTGGGGCTATGGTCATAGGCTGGATCAGAAGCTCACTGCATATCATGCACGTAAGCTTTTGAAGAACCTTGTAGACGATCGGGGATTCTATTACGATCCCATCGATCCCGATGCATTGAGCTACAGGAACCCGGATGGGGGCTATGGCATTCTGCCCTATTCCACAAGCGACATCAGAATGTCCGCTCTTCTTACACCCTGGCTCAGTGAAGTAACCGATACTACCTCGCTTAAAATGTATTTCTATAACGCCCTTCTGAGCGAAGAAACAATTAATGCACGGGCGCTTTACGGTCTTGCAGCCCTGGGAGAACCAGTGCTTACTGAGCTTGAAACAGCTAGGAATACAGAGAATCTATCGCTGACCGACTATATGCTTGTGGGCATGGCTTACCAGCTGTTGGGAGAAACAACTATAGCCAGAGAGATCTACAGTACTCGCATTAAGCCACATCTTGAAATCATGGATCCATATATCCGAATAAAGGTGAAGAATGGGGATACCGACGCTTGCCTTGAGCAAACCGCCCTTCTTGCTGCCTTTACTGCAGGATTGGGTGCTGAGGAATCCGATAAGATGTATGCCTATGTAAACAGCAGGTATTCAAAAAATGTTTATACCGGTGTTGAGCGCCTCATCTACCTGTCAGAAAGGCTTCAATCGGTTCCGGGAGACACCGTGGAATTTGATTACACCTACGACGGAAAAAGCTATCAGGTGAAGCTTGAGAAGGGACAATCCGAATTTATCAAGATCCCGTCGGTGAAGGCTGATAATTTCCAGGTAACCCGGGTTGAGGGGGATGCCTCCATTTTGTCCATGTACAGGGCTCCCCTTAGCCAGAGCGGGGAGAATGATAGTAATGTAATAATAACAAGGAAGTTCTACAACGCCATAACCGGGGAGGAAACCACCACATTCAAGCCCAATGACATTGTGAAAGTTCAGATTGATTACACCATAAAGGATGCGGCCATGGACAACACCTATGAGATTAGCGATTATGCACCCTCCGGGCTAAAACCGGTCTCCAACCCCTGGTCCTATGGCATTACAAGGGATTATGGGTGGTTCTACAGAAATATCGACGGGCAGAAGGTAACCTTTGTGGTTGGTAAGCAGATGGACAAATACAACAATTACAAGCCCCTCGTCTACTACGCAAGGGTCGCCAGTCCTGGTGAATATACGGCGGAAGGCACAGTGGCGCAGGGTTCCATAGTGAAAACCAGCCTCACTGTTAACGATAGCACCATGATTGAAATTCTCCCCTGACTCCCTTTCAAAAGAGCCGGCACAACCGGCTCTTTTTTTATTGCGGTAAGAAGCAAAAAGTCCTTCCTCTTGTCGTTGATAGTATCACTTTCCTCTTCATGTCATTGCGAGAAGCAATCTCGCTTTCTGGAGGTGGAAGTGGGAGGTTGGATATGAGAGTGCAAGAAGGGTTTCGAGGTCGGAGATGACACCTCTTTGTTCAGCACAGCGACCGGGCTTTATGGGATCCCTGGATACACTTGCCACGCTCGCAATGACAGCTCTTCGCACTGCATAGCAATCGGCTTTACAGGATCTCTGAAAGCGAGATATTGAAAAGATTCCAGGGGTAGGTATCTGGGGGAGGCGCGGTAAAGGCCACCCTTTCCTTTTTCACAGGGTGCTCCACCTCCATGCGCCACGACCAGAGAGCCAGATCGTTCATGTTCCTTTCCCCGAACCCGCGGTATTTAACATCCCCGTAGAGGGGTGTTCCCATTTCCGCCATCTGGACACGGATCTGATGGGGTCTTCCCGTTTCGAGCTCAACACGGATCAGGCTTAAACCCTCCCTGCTATCCAGAACAGTATAGTTCAGCACAGCCTCTCTGGCTCCCGGGGTGCCGGGCTCCACAACCGAGACCCTGTTTCTTGCCCTGTCCTTGAGAAGATAATTGACCAGGCGCTCCCGCCTGCTTTCCGGACAGCCGTGTACCACGGCCAGGTAGGTCTTCGCAGTTACGCGCCGTCTGATCTGATCCGACAGCCGGGATGCAGCCTTGGAGGTTTTGGCAAAAACCATGACACCCCCGGCGTTCCTGTCCAACCTGTGTACTAGGCCAAGATAGACGTTCCCGGGCTTATTGTACTTATCCTTGATATAGGCTTTCAGTATGCTGAGAAAATCATCCGCACCGCTGCTATCAGCCTGCACTGGGACCTCCGGCGGCTTGACTGCCACCAGCAGATGGTTATCTTCATACAGTATATTGGTTTCCATACAGTCCCTCCCCAATCCTGAACTCAACGGTTTTGGCAGGATCTGAACTTCGGTTCAGACTCCTATTCTCTAGAACGAATAGCCTATGTACATATCAACCACTTCTTGTCACCTCAAGTATAGCATATACGTACATAACGTATGTACGTCATGTTCACTGTGATTATAGTAATTGGCAAGAGGAAGGATGATTTGACAAAACAAAGTCCTGTACACGAAAAACAAACAGGCCGTCCCATCTGAGACAGCCTTGGCAGGTGAATATTATCTTTGTCGTCCTTAAAACAGGCTTGAAATGAGTTCTGCCAGCTTGAGCCTGGAGCTCTGAACCAATTCGACAATCCGGAACTTTATCTGAATCTCTTTATTATCAGCATCACTAACATCGGTTACCAGTCTGTAACCTTCCTCTCCCAGGGTTTCCTTCAACTGCTCCTGAGATTCCAGGGGCATACGCAACGTATTATCATCGGCTACGCAAAGGGGTGGAAACATAACGCACCACCAGTTTTGTCCTTTGGCCTCTCCCAGCTCAATCCGTACAGACCTGTAGATTCCCGCCGGCAGTGTGATGTTCTCATATGTCCTGGTAGGAAAGGGGAATTCACCATAACGAGCCACAACCTTCGAGTCGGATCCATTATCCCTCAATACATCCTCAGCTATTTTCTGAATCTCGGGGAGGCTGTTCTGGAGGTATTCCTCGGCTTCATCCCGGGATGAACCGCCCGGATATTTGCTTTGCATATGGTCAATGATTGCATCTCTCACCTTCAGCTTCAGATCCTGGTCTGCAGTATTATCACTGCTGGCAATGATATGAAGCCTGACAATACTATCGCTGATTCTCTTCTGGGCAAGACCCCCATATACAATGCAGAGCGCAAGAATAACGGCTGCCCCGCGCATCGCCAGCGACAGAAATCGCGAGAGGGAACCTGTTCTTTTCCTTTTTCGATCCATTTCGAGCTTCATGCAACCACCGCCTGTTATCCTTTTGTTTTAATTATTCTCATAAACTGATTTTTCAATTCAGCCGGTGGAATTTCCCATGGCAAGCATTATCGCTGCCGTTATTAAATAACACTGCCAATCAATTACTGTGTCCGGTACCCTTGTAAATTGGGTGGGGCCGTTTATGAAGGAAGAAACAAAAAAGGAAAACAGGCGAAGATTTTCCTGAATGATCATCCAAAGCAGAAAGATCCGGAAAAGCCGTTTATATTAGCTGTTTTGTAGTATGGCTCATTTTCCGATATAATAGATAGAAGAATGTCGAATCACTCTTCAGAAAAAATGATTTGCAGGTATTCGAGATGAAGGTATCCGATATATTGGCTCAGAAGATTGCTGAAATTGAAAGCAGGCTGCCTGTTAAACTTAAAGGCTCTTCCAAGGACTCTTTCGCGTCGGTTCTGGGAGACTCGATGACCTCTCAGACAGCCAGCAATGCGCCGATCATTGATTCTGCCCTGCTGGAATCCACAAAGTCCTCGACCACAAAATATCCGCTGGTCTCAGGATCCTATGAATCGGTCTATCCCAGGCTGTCCCAGACCGAAATCCAGGAATTGATGCCAAGAATCGATGCCGCCATCGAAGCCTTTTCTGAACAATTCAACGTGGATCCCCTCCTGGTTAGGGCGGTTATGAAGCAGGAATCCTCCTTCCAACCCTTCGCCCTCTCCACCTCCGGAGCCATGGGGCTTATGCAGCTCATGCCGGGCACAGCGGAAGGTTTGGGAGTCTCCGACCCATATAATATCGAGGAGAATATCCGCGGTGGAGTGCAGTATCTGAGCTATCAGCTGAAGGCCTTCGATAACGATCTGAAACTGGCTCTTGCCGCATATAACGCCGGCCCCAACGCCGTGAGAAGATTTGGAGGCATCCCGCCCTACGAACAAACCCAAAAGTATGTGGAACTGGTTCTCAAGTACTACGATATGTATAAAGCGCTGAAATAACAGCGCTTTTTTATGTAATAACAAGGTTTTCCTGATCCCCGCTTGCAATTTGTTATTGCTTAGCGGGGTGCGTTATTATTATGAAATAGCAAGATCCCGAATCCCCGCCTGCACTCTGTAATTACTTAACTGGGCGTTGATCTTTTTTATGCACGGACAAAATCCGCTTTGCAAGCGCTTTTCCACAGTATCCACAAGGTTATCCACAGGCAGGATGGGCAATACAAGCCTTTTTCATGACTATTTCCACAGAATTCACAGGTAGAAACCTGTTGAAATTTGTTCGCGGTTCAGCCGGATTCTCCGATTTTCAGAGACGGAACGGCATTCAATTTCCAGTCGGCAGTCCTCCCGCTTTCCAGGGCGTAAAAACCGGCACTGGCAATCATAGCCGCATTATCGGTGCAAAGTATCAGTTTGGGATACAGAACCCTTATATTATCTTTTAAAGCCCTTTGAGACATGCTCTCCCGCAGCTGGGAATTGGCAGCCACACCGCCTGCTATGCAGATGGTGTCGGCCTTAATCTCTTTTGCCGCGGATACTGTATGATCCACAAGTACATCTGCTACAGCCTGCTGAAAAGAGGCACAGATATCTTCCACAGGCAATGGCTCCCCTTTCTGTCTCAACTGATGTACCGTATTGATCACCGCTGTTTTTAGACCACTGAAACTAAAATCATAGGGGGCATCTGTGAAATTAACCCTTGGAAAATTGAAGGCTTTCGGATCTCCATCCTTTGCTGCCCTTTCTATGGCAGGTCCTCCCGGATATCCCAGCCCAAGCACTCTGGCGATCTTGTCGAAGGCCTCCCCTGCAGCATCATCACGGGTTCTCCCCATAATCCTGAACTCGGTATAAGAGACCACGTGCACAATATGGCTATGCCCTCCGGATGCAATCAGGCACACATAGGGAGGTTCCAGATCCGGATGGGCTATATAATTGGCTGCAATATGCCCTTCAATATGGTTGACCCGCACCAGGGGCTTGTTCAGCGAAAAGGCAATGGCCTTGGCCGCCGAAACTCCTACCAGGAGAGCACCCACAAGCCCCGGACCATAGGTTACGGCTATGGCATCCACCTCCTCAAGGGTCACATCGGCTTCCCTCAAGGCATTATCAATTACGGGGAGAATAAGTTCAACATGTCTCCGGGAGGCAATCTCCGGAACCACTCCCCCGTATTCTGCATGTAAGTCCACTTGTGAAGATATGATATTTGAAAGCACCTTCCTGCCGTTTACCACTACCGAAGCTGCTGTCTCGTCGCAACTTGTTTCTATGCCGAGAACTATTGTATCCTTCATATAGTCATCCTTCCTAACTCAACCAGGGGAACTGCTCCTTGAAAAAGACCTGGGCTATAACCACCAGTATCCCCAAGACAATTACATACAAAGCAAAATACTTGAGCTTCATTTTTTTAACCGCCGACAGCATGACCTTGATCGCCGCAAAGCCAGTAACGGCGGCGGCTGTTACCCCAACAATGAGGGGTACTATCCCGATGCTTGATATGGCCGCTGTTTCACCCCGTACCACATCTATAACATCCAGAAATGCCCCTCCCAATATTGCCGGAATGCTTAACAAAAAGGCATAGTCCGCCGCAAACCCTCTTTCAAGGCCAAGGGCAAGTCCTGTGGTAATGGTCATGCCTGAGCGGGATACCCCCGGCATCAGAGCCAGTCCTTGTCCTGCACCGATGAGAAGTGAATCCACGAGCTTCATTTCCTTTATATCTTTCCTTCCATTTCCGATCCTTTCAGCCCCTATAAGAACCAGACCGGTGAAAATGAAGCCGGGTCCCAATAAAGACCCGCCGGCATAGTACCCTTTAATTGTATCCTTGAGCAGCAGCGCGATAATTACGGTTGGGATGGTTCCCAGGACTATATATACGGGCAGCTTGGAAAAGGGATGCTTGATCATTTCCCATATCTTTTTCCAATAAACCACAAATACAGCAAAAAGAGTTCCCACATGAAGAGCCACATCGAAGGTAAGAACCATATCACCTTTTATTCCGAACAGTTGCTGGAACAAAACAAGATGACCCGAACTGCTCACCGGCAGAAATTCGGTAAGACCCTGGATGATACCCAACACAACAGCCTCAATTATACTCATCAGTCATAATCCTCCAAAATAACGCGTTTTGGAAAATACCACCATGGTACAAATCCTATGAAGATTATACAGCATGAATAACCCGATAACAAACATTGCTTTATTCATTTATTCGGGTAAAAAGGCTGACTCCACATAAGTGTTGGGAGAGTTCCAGAATATCCACTCATCATATCCCGCATCATATACTGCCTGAATCTGAGCCCTGTATGCCTCCACCCCATAGGTCATGTAATAACCTTCTGGCAGATAGGAAGCCGTGAACCCCTGGATATACGGGCGCACATTAAGATTATAGCCCTCAACTTTCTCAATCCTGCTCTTTCCAACAATCAGAGTGTTGTAGACCACATCATAGGGCTTGAGATCGGGATGGGTAAACTTGATGCCATTTATGGTCTGCCCGACACCATTTCCCATGGTGCCCTTAGAATTATTGGCAAAATGGGACGGATAGATCATGGGACAGATATAGTCAAGACTCCAGCCGATGGTTTCCAGGGTCTGACCAATCTCACCGTAATCCCTGCTACTGATGAGGGGCATTCCGAAGATATCGGCGCTGAGCACGGTATCAGGAGGCAGATTATTGCGTATATAACGGATGAATTCCTCAATGACCTCATGACGCTCCTTGCCTTCCTCCAGGTTGATCACATAGTTCTTGTACAGGGTGGTTTCGGGGAAGCGTATATAATCAAACTGGATCTCATCAAACCCGAATTCAACCGCTTCCTGGGCGATGCTCAGAATATAGTCCCAGGTATCCCTGTTGGTGGGATCCAGCCAGCGCGATTTACCTCCACCGGATTCGGGGGTTTCGAGTATCCCGCCGTCGACGGTCTTTATTGCCAGTTCGGGTTTATATTTTGTGATGGTAGTATCCTTGAATGTAACCATTCTGGCAATGACGATGATATCATTGTCATGAAGCTTCTTTGTGACCTCCCGAATATCAAAGTCGGGAGTGTCCCCCTTGGCGGCGTTCACATCAGGAATATCGGAATCATAGGAAATAATACCTTCATCCCTCTTGATGTCTATAACAAAGGCATTGATCTCGGTTTTGTTTGCCAGCTCAATATAGTGGTCCAGATTCTGTCTGACACTTCTGGGGTTTAGGTATAGCGCCCTGACCTTAACATCATTCCTCCGGGTGCTCCTCCTGTCTTCGTCAGGATCTGGAGCGGGCTCAGGCGTGGGTGTAGGTGTGGGCTCCAGGTCAGGTGTTTCTGTTGGAACAGGCTCAGGTGTGGGTAATTCAGTCTCGATAGGAGCTGGCGCCGAGGGACTGGGAGTGGGTGTCTCCTCAGCATCTGGCTTATTTCTTCCCTGAATATAGAAAAAGGCTAACGCAATCCCTACAACCAATGTCAGAATGGTCAGAAGGATCACAGCGCGCCGGTTTCTCATTTTCCGTCTTTTTTGGTTTTTTGACCTCATTCTTCTCTCGTCCATTTAAAAATCCCCCAATTCGTTTAATTACTTCAACTTAGGTTTTGAAACAATTGCCATGATATAGCCAAAGGTGATGGCTGAGCTTATCCCTGCGGAGGCAGCTTTCACTCCGCCAGTCAGCACACCTGCCAGCCCGGTCTCGTTCACAGCCTTGATAACGCCTTTTGCCAGGGTATTGCCAAAACCTGTTAAAGGAATTGTCGCCCCGGCCTGACCAAATTCCACAATGGCAGGATATATTCCCAAAACGCCCAGAACAACTCCTGTTACAACAAACAAAACCATGATTCTGGCAGGCGTAATCTTGGTGTAATCGATCAGCAGCTGCGCAATCACGCAGATTATGCCACCTGTTATGAATGCCTTAATTATATCGGTCATTTCAGCCCTCCTTTATATATACCAAGGGACATTTTGCCGTCATTGGATATTTTCCAGGCTCACAGCATGAGCTATACAGGGTATGCTGTCGCCCTGCTGAATCCATGTGGGACTCAGAAGAGCCCCTGTGGCTACAAATAAGACTTTATTTATCTTCCTTTGGTTCATCAGTTCCAACACATAGGATGATAATACCGCAGCACTGCATCCGCAGCCGCTGCCGCCGCATACCACATCCTGACTTTCAAGGTCAAAAATCATGCAGCCGCAGTCATTATATCGATCCCCGGGTTCTACGCCATTGTCCTTTAGGAGCCTTATCAGAATGGATCGTCCGAAGCTTCCCAGATCGCCCGTGAGAACCATATCATAGTAATCTATGTTTCTGCCTGTGTCCTCCAGATGCCTGAGTATGGTATCGCAGGCCGCCGGCGCCATGGCTGCACCCATATTATTGGCATCCTTTATCCCCATGTCAATGATTGTTCCATTGGTCAGGTGGGTGATCACGGGCCCATTCCCCTGCTTTTCAAGGAGAATGCAGCCTGCCCCCGTCACAGTCCATTGGGCGGTGGGAGTTCTTTGGGAGCCGAATTCCAGCGGATAGCGGAACTGTTTTTCTGCCGAGCAGAAATGGCTGGAGGTAATACATGCCGTCATTTCAGCGGCACCGCCATCGATGAGGATGGCACCGATGGACAGGGATTCAGCCATGGTTGAACAGGCACCGTAGATCCCCAGAAAGGGAACCTGTACATCACGGAAGGCATAACTGGCAGCGGTACACTGATTCTGAAGGTCTCCTGAAATAATGAAATGAAGATCACTAGCTGATTTTCCGCACTTATCAAGGGTTTTTACCAATGTATCCCTGAGGAGCCTGCTCTCGGCCTTCTCAAAGCTTTTTTCTCCAAAGTATTCATCATCGATAATCTGATCAAAATACCTGGCCAGGGGACCGTCGCCTTCCTTTTTCCCCACAATGGCCGCACCTCCAATAACCACCGGAGGATTGCTCAATACGACTGTCTGCTTTCCTGTTCTTGTGCTCATGACGCAACATCAATCCTTTACGGAATAAATATCTTTCTATCAGGCTTTTACATTACCTGAATCCATAAATAGTAGATCAAACCTGCTACCACCGATGCAAAAATCCCATAGACCAGAACCGGCCCGGCAATTAAAAACATCTTTGCGCCCACGCCCATCACATAACCCTCTTTCTTGTACTCCATGGCAGGGGACACAATGGAATTGGAAAAACCGGTAACAGGTATGGATGCTCCCGCTCCCCCGAACTTTCCTATTTTGTCATAGATGTTCAGACCTGTCAGCACGGCTCCCAGAAAAATCATGATCACAGTGGTCAGCATATATGCGGTCTCCTCATCAACACCCAGGCTCTCCATGCCCATGAAAAAAATCTGGGCTATGGCGCATATCAGCCCCCCTGTAACAAAAGCGGCCAACACATTACGAAGCACTCTGGAGGGGGGCATGGTTTTTTCCACAAGATGCCGGTACTCGTGCTGGGTGATTTTCCTGCTCATAAGCTTTTCACCTCTTGATACCGGGCAAAGACATAAGTGCCCCTGTTTGGTTCGTTGCTTCTTCCTGACCCGAAGAGAAAATAGATACCGGCGGCCAGGGCAATGACCAGCAAAAAGGCAAGTACTAAGAATAATGCGTTAATCTTTGGCTTTCTGGCCGTTCTTTCCATAAAAACACCCCGCGCTAAGAAATCTAGTTTTATAATTTCATAAGCGCAGGGTTTTTATTCTGTTTTGACCAGTTGAAAAAACGAAGTCCCGAGGGCTCCGGTTGGAGCATGTGGTTTGGGCTAGGACTTATCCGGCAGACTGGCTACTGCAAACCTGATATTAGTGCCGTCCATTGACGTATCAATACTGCAGCCTTTCCCGATCCTGCCAGACAGGAACATCTCTGCCAGTTCGTCTTCAATATAGCGCTGAATAGTCTTCCTCAACGGACGCGCTCCATACTTGGGATCATAACCCTTGTCGATCAGGAAATTCTTAACCTCATCAGTAAAGGTGATATTCATACCCTTTGCCCGCACATCATCGGCCACTTCTTTGAGCATGATATCCGCTATCTTGCTCAGCTGATCCTTGGTGAGCCTGTCAAATACCACTACCTCGTCCACGCGATTGAGAAACTCAGGCCTGAAGATCTCTTTTACCGCCCGATCTACACTCTCTTTGAGTTCATCATAACCCTCCTGATTAAAACCGATGTTCCCTGCCTTAAAACCGGTTCCCGCATTGGAGGTCATTATCAGCAGGGTATTTTCAAATCCTACTGTCCTGCCCATACTGTCGCTCAATCGTCCGTCTTCCATAATCTGAAGAAGTATGTTGAATACATCGGGATGTGCCTTTTCTATCTCATCCAGCAACAGTACCGAGTAGGGCTTTCTGCGGACCTTCTCAGTCAGTTGGCCGCCCTGGTCGTAACCCACATATCCGGGAGGTGCTCCGATGAGCTTGGAAACCGTGTGTTTTTCCATAAATTCTGACATGTCCAGCCGGATCATGGCATCATCACTTCCAAAAAGCTCATTTGCCAATGCCCTGGCCAGCTCTGTCTTACCCACTCCGGTGGGACCGACAAAGATAAAGCTTGCAGGCTTCTTCTTGCTCCTGAAATCCGACCGTGTTCTTCTGATAGCACGGGACAGGCTGGAAACAGCCATATCCTGCCCAACCACCCGCTGATGAAGGCGTTCTTCAAGCTTTAGAAGTCTTTCTGCTTCACCCTCGGTTATGCGCTGCACTGGTATACCCGTCCACGCCTCAATGACCTGGGCTATATCATCAACGGTCACATCCAAAGTACCTATTTCGCTTTCAAGTTCCTTTATACGGTCGGTAATCCGGCATTCCTCCACCTTGTAACTGGCAGCTAACTGATAGTCATCATGCAGAGCCGCCTGTTCCTTCTTTTCCTGGATGGATCTGAGCTGAGCACGGAGATTATCCAGTTCAAGACTCCCCTCGTTCTTCAGGTTAACCCGTGAACCGGCTTCGTCTATTACATCAATAGCCTTGTCGGGCAGGAATCTGTCCTGAATATAGCGGGCAGACATCCTGACAGCAAACTCAATCACATCATCGGGATAGTTGACCTGATGGAAGTCCTGATAATATTCCCGTATTCCTTTGAGCATCTCTATTGATTCATCTACGGAAGGCTCTTCCACAATAACAGGCTGGAATCGTCTTTCCAGCGCGCTGTCCTTCTCAATATGCTTTCTGTAATCCTCCAGAGTGGTGGCGCCGATGATCTGGATATCTCCGCGGGCCAAAGCAGGCTTCAGGATATTGGCGGCATTCATGGCGCCTCCTTCAGCCTCTCCCGCTCCAACAATATTATGGATCTCATCAATTACAAGTATCACATTTTGCTGTGCCCTGGCCTCATCAAGAATAGCCTTCATCCTTGCTTCAAATTGGCCTCTGAATTGGGTCCCGGCAACTATAGCAGCCAGATCCAACAGATAAATCTCCTTATCGGCCAGCTTTCTGGGAATCCTGCCTTCAACAATTCTCAGGGCAAGTCCCTCGGCTATGGCAGTTTTGCCCACACCGGGTTCACCGAGAAGAACCGGATTGTTCTTGGTCCTCCGGTTAAGTATCTGAATGGTTCTTTCTATTTCCTTTTCCCGGCCGATAACCCTGTCAATACTGCCCGTTCTGGCTCTTTCATTGAGGTTGGTACCAAAGGCATTCAGATTCTTCCTGGGATTTTTCACTGGCTTTTGCTGAACCGGCCTGGTAGCTTTTTCAGAAACTGGCTCCTGCTTTCCGGGTTTTCCGGAATCCCTGGCATTCCCTGATCCGAACCCGGGAAAAGTCGCGTTCATGAAACGAATCATTGAATTCCTGTTTTCATCATCGGAATCCTGACTGTCGTCTGTGCTGACCGGAAGGGATTGAATAAATTCATCCATATTGATATCGCCAAAAAAAGCGGACATCTGTTCATTAAGGTTTTCAAGATCCTCCTGGGTCAGTCCGGATTGGCTTATCATCTGTTGCAGTGGAGCAAGTCCCTGTTTCTGCGCACAGGTTATGCATAAACCCATTGGTTCAGTTTTTCCATCTATAACTCGCGTGATAAATACCACAGCGACATTTTCTTTACAAACAGAGCATTTCATCATCTTTTTTCTCATCTCCTCGCCTTAATTGTATCACAAAACTATGGGTCTGAATAGATCCGAGTTTGCCCTTCCCTAACCTTTGTTTGAAATTGCGAAGTCCGGGGAGAAGCAAAAGGACGATTCTCCTGCTCCCATGAAGGTTTGAGAACCGTCCCTCTACTTCAGGAAATCCACCTTAGTGAGAGTTTAACCGTTTTTTTACTGTAATAGCATTCCCCACGGGATTGAACTGAATATCATCACAAAGACGCTGAACAATGAGCAGACCTCGTCCTGACTCATCCATGGCCAGGGAATCACAGTCTATTGGCTTTTCACTGCTCCCAACGGTACGCTTCACATCAAAACCCTGTCCCTGATCGGCTACACATATGAACAGAACACGGCTGTTATCTTGAAGCCATACGTCAACAAGCACCTTCTTATTGCTATCCATGGCGTTTCCATGCCTGATGGCGTTCTGCAACAGTTCGCTTAAAATCACCCTTATATCGAACTGCTGATCGTCATCAATGCCAGGAATTCTCTTAAGCCTGTTCAGGATGATCTTGACCTGGCGACATACCTCATAGGCGTCACTATTGATCATTTCGCTGTATATTTTTGTACCCTCTCTCTGGTTGACACTCATACTTAACAATTCCTCCGCTCGAAGGGCGAATCGGTCTAAGAAATCCTCTCAATAATACTTACCCATTTTTCACTTCTTTAAAATATGGCGGAATTTTTCAAGGGTTCTTTTTTCCAAACGGGATATGTACATTTGAGATACATTGAAATGCTTGGCGATATCCTTTTGGGTCTTATTCTCAAAGAACCTCAGCTTGATAAAAAGTTTTTCAGCCTGATTGAAGTTCTCCATGGCCTTTTCAAGAAAATCCCGGTTGTTGATCCTTTCAAAGGTTTCATCGTCCTGCCCCACAGTCTCGTGAAGCTCCAGGTCATCCTCCTCAAACACAGTCTGATCAAAGGATTGGATGTTATATACATTCCAGGATTCAATGATCTCCAGGATGGTTTCCTCTTTCATCTTAAGATACTCTGCAATCTCATCTATCCTGGGCGCCCGCTTATGCTTTTGCATAAGATATTCACGAGCCTGGTTCACTTTCTGATAGACTTCATATATACGCCTGGGTATGCGTATTACCGAGGCCTTATCCCGGAAATATCGCTTGATTTCACCAATGATGGTTGGTGTGGCAAAACTTACGAACTTCACCTCGGCATCAGGATCAAAGCGTTCTACGGCATTAATAAGCGCTACACAGGCAACCTGATAGATATCATCACTCTCAACACCCCTGTTGGTGAATTTCTTGGTGATGATATCCGCAAGATACATATATCTGGAAATTATCTCATTCCGGATGGCAAGATCACGATCCCTGTGGTAGGCTTCAAACAGTTCTTTCTCTGTGCGCTCCCGGTTTTCAGCAGATTCTGGTTTTTTGCTCATATCTTCAGACAGCCCTTTCAAGCTTTTTTATCATGGATAACAAAACACTGTCATCCCTGTTCAGGTTCACCTCATCCATCAGGGAACGAATAATTTCAAAAGCGAAGTTGTCCTCTTCGCTTTCAAAGATATCCCGCGGCGAACTGCCTGAAAGCCTGAAATCAATCCTGATAAGATCACTGTATAGACGGAAATCAATCCTGATACCATCGGACGAAATACGCTTATCTATCATTCTGTTGATGACTTCTGAAATTGATACCTTAATGTCCTCAATATCATCGATATCAAACCCCATCCTGCTGGCTATGCCAGAGGCTGTCAGCCGGACAACGCTGACATATTCGGGCTTAGAGGGGACAATGACAGATACTGTATCCAATGGCTTCATTTTAACTCCTCCATTATGAATACTTTATCAAGCCCGGTGATCTTAAAGAGTTTTTTTACATTGGGCCGGGGGTCTCTGATCTTTATATTGCTGTCATTCTGCCTTGCACGCTTCAAAGCAGCTACCATAATGCCCAGTCCCATGCTGTCTATGTAGCTTAATTCCGAACAATCCAGAACGATGTCCTCCCTGCAGTCACCCATGGCCTGAAAAAGGTTGTCCTTGAAGTCTGGAGCCGAATAAATGTCAATTTCACCCCGTAAGAATATTACCTTTTCACTGCCCCCATTGCTGCCCAAGACCAACTCAAACATAGGTTCCCCTCCTCAAAAATATTAGTGAACCGATTCCACCAGTGTCTTTATATATTCTACAGCATTTTCGACATTCTCTGCACTTACCGTCATCACGGCAATCAAAGAGTCCCCAAGAATACCCTGCTCTTTCAGTATACGGCTTCCGGATACATCCACGCCATACAGCCTGGGAGGGAGGCTCTCACCATCCTCCGTTTGAATTGACATAACAAGGTGCTCATGTTCATTATAGGACACAACTCCCAATTCCTCCAGCCTGTCATCCAGAGGAGCAAAGATGCCAAAGGGTACCAGTCTCTTATATAGGTTCATGTCAAGAATAAAGACATCATTATTACCTGCCATTATTTCCACCGAAAGCTTTTGCTCGAAAACTGGCTGGACGGTAGGATCCATCTTATCACTGATGGGAATGTGCTGAGCCTGGGGCTCGTTAGCGGCAATCAGCGTCTTAAGCGATTCTTCAGCGGCTTCTATATTCTCAACGTAAATCTCCCCGGCAAAAATAAGCTTGAAATCCGGATCAACACGGCTGCCCATGCTAATGATGATCCAAACCACAAATGCCAGTGCGAGGACACCAACAATGAATTTCCATTTGTTGTAGTGTATAAAATTTGACAGTTTATCATAATCAATGCCGAGAGCTTTAAGTATCGGGTTGGGATTCTGTTGCCGGGCCAATTTCTTTCTCTCTGCCTCCGGATCCCGGTACTCATAGCCCATCAGCAGTTTATAGGCTTTATCCAGCTCTTCTCGGGTATAACCCAAGTCTTCGGCGTCTGAGTGTCTAAACTTCTTAAACAGGACATTGTATCTTTTAACAATAATCTCTTTAGTTGCGTCTTCACGCAGACCGAGGATCTCCAATGCCCTCTTTCTGTCCATATGAAGACCTCCTCATCATCATTCCTTTGGTTTCATGGTAGGGAACAGAAGCACATCACGAATGGAGTAGGAGTCAGTAAGAAGCATGACAAGCCTGTCAATACCTATTCCAAGACCACCTGTGGGCGGAAGCCCATGTTCCAGAGCAGTGAGAAAGTCTTCATCCATCATATTGGCCTCTTCATCTCCTGCTTCCCTCTTTCTTACCTGTTCAAGGAACCGCTCCCTCTGATCCAGGGGATCATTCAGCTCAGAATAGGCGTTTCCAAACTCTCTTCCTGTGATGAATATTTCAAACCTTTCGGTTAATTGGGGATCGTCGGGTTTCCTCTTAGCCAGTGAAGATATCTCCACGGGATAGTCCATGACAAAGGTGGGCTGAATCAGCTGTGGTTCCGCAAACTCTTCGAACAACAAGCTCATGACCTCACCCTTAACCGGGTTGCCTTCCAGCTGTATCCCCTTCTCCCTGGCGATGGCACGGGCTTCCTCATCACTGGAAATCTTGTCGAAATCCACGCCTGCATACATCAGTACCGCCTCCTGCATGGTTATACGCTTCCATGGAGGGGTCAGATCTATCTCCTGTCCCTGGTAATTCACCTTCATGGTACCAAGAACCTCCCGGGCAACAGTGGAGATCAAATTCTCCGCCAGTTCCATCATACCATGGTAATCAGTGTAGGCCTGGTATATCTCCATCATGGTGAACTCGGGATTGTGCTTTACATCCATGCCCTCGTTTCTGAACATGCGCCCCAATTCGTAAACCCTCTCAAGGCCTCCTACGATGAGCCTCTTGAGAAACAGTTCCGGTGCAATGCGCAGGTACATGTCGATATCAAGAGTGTTGTGATGGGTGATGAACGGGCGAGCCGCAGCGCCTCCGGCAATGGTGTTCAGGATTGGGGTATCCACTTCAAGGAAATCATGGTCATCCATGTACCTTCTGATGGCCGAAATGATTTTACTCCGGGTGATGAAGGTTTTCTTTACTTCTGGATTCACGATCAGATCCAGGTACCTCTGCCTGTATCTGATATCAGTATCCTTGAGGCCATGGAATTTCTCAGGCAGAGGCCTGAGGGACTTTGACAGCAGCACATAGTCGTCTATCTTTATGGAAATCTCGCCCATGCGTGTTCTGAAGACTGTTCCTGACACACCCAGCAGATCTCCAATGTCCAGCTTTTTAAAACTGGTGTACTTGTCCTCCCCCACCTCATTGATGCGTACATATAACTGTATCCTGCCATCCCTGTCCTGAATATCGCAGAAAGATGATTTCCCCATATCTCTCTTGCTCATTATACGGCCGGCAACCGAAACCCTCTTTCCATCAAGGTCTTCAAACTGTGACACGATTTCGGCTGTTCTGTGGGTCACATCATATTTGACTATGCGGAAGGGGTCTGCACCTGAGTTCTGTAGCTCAATAAGCTTTTCCCGCCTTATCCTCATTATTTCATTAAGATCCTGCATCTGAGCAGTGTTTTCAATGATTTCAGACATATTATTCCTCCCGGGTGTGCATATTTCGCAGCGATGGCCTTTAGCTGCACAGCCTCTTATTTTATCCCATGGACTTAGCAGCCAGGAATTCAAAGAAGGCCATAAAAGAAAACAGCTTACATTTGTTATGTAAACTGTGTTTCGTATCAAAAGTATATTATACATGATTACTGCTTGACAAACAATAGTACCCTACTTATGAATGTCAATAATCTTGTATTTCAGCTTTCCACCAGGCACTTCCACCTCTACGGTGTCTCCTACCTTGTGCCCCATAAGGGCTCTTCCTACAGGTGATTCATTGGAAATCTTGAATTTAATGGGGTCGGCCTCGGCAGAACCCACGATGTGGTATTCAACCTCTTCCTTTGACTTGGTCTCCCTGATCCTTACATGGGTTCCGAGATTGACCGTCTGGGTGTCCACCTCATCTTCATCAATCACCGTAGCCTGTTTCAGCAAGGTTTCCAGCTGTATAATGCGAGCCTCATTCTGCGCCTGCTCATTCTTTGCTTCGTCGTACTCTGAGTTCTCAGCTATATCTCCAAAGCTCAGTGCCGCTTTTATTCTCTCGGCAATCTCCTTGCGTTTTTCACCCTTAAGATACCCAAGCTCATCCTCAAGTTTTTTCAGACCTTCATAGGTAAGAAGGACTTCTTTACGATTCATTTTTTTCTCCCCTTTATAGTATTTCGTGCCCCCAGAAATACATATCCTTTTTTGCATTACGTTCCATTATAGATTACGCCACAACCCGTGTCAAGGTTTAACGGAAAGCCGCATATTCAGCCGAATTGAGGCTTCCGCCGCACTTTCACCCCAGGCATTGGCACAGTTTGCCGCAAGAAAACCCGGAAGTCTGTGATATCTCAGCTGGTCGGGCAATGATCCCATTTCATCCAGGAAGGATTCCGGCAACTCCAGGCATATATCGTAAATCCTTTTTGCCCTTGTGTCAATAATCTTGAGCGCCCCCAAATCAATGATTCTGCCCCGGTACATGGAAGGCAGGCTGTCGAAGCTCTCATGGTCGTTGGGAAACCGTATCCATAGAGGAGTTCGGTTAAGAACGTCAGGGTCGGTGGTAATATGAACGGGAATTCCGGTTTCCTCAAATGCTTCTTCAGCCTTCCCGGGTTCCGGGAACCCATCGGGAATAAGCACATTAATGGTCTTAACCAACGATATCAACCTTGTGATGGCATATTCCAGATGACGCTGGTTCCCGGTAATAGCTATCTCAATACGGTTTAGGTTCATCCCTCTGTGCACCATACTAATAAGTTCTGTAAAACGTGACACAGCAATGTCGGCCAGATATGATTCGTATCTGGTTTTATGAGAACCATACAGGTTTTTGATGATCGGATGCTCTATAACAGAAAGAACCCCCTCCTGGGCAAATATTCTGTCCAGTTTTCGTTTCAGCCGCCTCTTAAGACCGTTATGATGCATAGCATTACCACAGACAACAGGAATATTACAGATAATCAGTCCTATATTTGGGCACAACTGAAGCCTTCTGACATCAATGGCCAGGGGGGCTATTGAAAGGATCGACAGAATGCGGAACAGCAGATTTTCAGTTTCTTTCCCATGGTTTGTTCTCCGGGGCAGGATCACGCCTAAATTCATTAGTCCGGCTCGCAGGAAAAGATTCTACCCTATCATACTGCGACGTGTTCCAAATAATGACCCATTCCTTATTTTTGGAGTCTTTCCTTGATTATGACCGCAAGTCCCGGACCGATCCCCTTAACTGCGCTTATTTCCTCAAGGCTTGCTTCCCGGATTTTCTTCACCGAGCCAAAAGCCCTCAAAAGAGCTTTCTTTCTGGCTTCTCCAATCCCCGGGATTTGATCCAGTACAGATTGCCGATGCCGCTTTCTTCTAAGATTCCTGTTATACTCAAGTGCATACCTGTGAGCTTCGTTTTGTACTGATGCTATGAACCTAAGTATCTCATGGTCTTGACCCAGATCTATGCCCGTCTGTCCATTCACCAGCCGGTGGGATCTATGCCTGTCGTCCTTGGCCATACCCCACACAGGAACCTCTATTCCCAAATCAGCCAACACCTCTCTGGCAGCACTCACATGGGCCGCACCCCCATCTACCAGCAACAAGTCCGGAAGTGTCCCGAAAGCATCATCTTCGGAGCCGTCCAGATACCGCATGAACCTTCTCATAAGAGTTTCCTGCATGCTCCCATAATCATTCTGCCCGGTGATAACCTTCATCTTGAAACGCCTGTAAAGGCTGCGCTCAGCCCGGGCATTTCTGAACACCACCATTGAGGCCACGATCTCGGTGTCACCTGTATTGGAAATATCATACGCCTCAATCACCTCAGGGATTTTATCAAGCCTGAGCACCGATTTAAGCTTCGTTAGAACCTCCTGTGACTGGGCATTCCTGATCAGAACTGCATTTCTGAACAATTCCAGCTCTTCCCTGGCATTTTGTTCAGCCATATCCACCAGCTCTGCCTTCACACCCCTTTGAGGAACCAGTATGGATACTTTCCCGCCACGCTTTTTGGACAGGATTTCAGCCAGAACATCGGTGGATTCAGGTTCATACTGCAGTGCAATCTCCCTGGGTATCTCAGGATTTGCATCATAATACTGGAGGACGAATGAATCCATAACCGCCCCCCGTGTTGATGCCCCCATCCCTTCCAGAACAAATGAACGCTTGCCCACAAGACGGCCTGAACGGATGGACAGAACACTGGCTGCACAGTTCCAGTCATCGAAGAACAACCCGATAACATCCCTCTCTTCAGCCTTGGTGGAATAGACCACCTGTTTTTTCAGCAACTCGGATACACTTTTGAGGCGGTCCCGTATGGCTGCCGCCTTCTCGAACTTCAGTTCCTCGGCATAGCCCTTCATCTCGTCTTCAAGCTTTTTGATTACTTCATCCTGCCTGCCATCAAGAAAAGCACAGGCGTTTTGTACCATCCGGTTATAATCCTGCTTTGAGATATTCCCGCTGCAGGGTGCAGAGCATAATCCGATATGGTAATAGAGGCAGGGTCTTTGCTTCTTGTCGGGGGATATACTTCTCTTGCAGGTTCTGATGGGAAAGAGCCTCCTTATGAGCTCCATACTCTCCCTGACAGCACCCACATTGACATAGGTTCCAAAGTATCTGGCTCCATCCTTTTGTATCTTCCGCACGATCTCTATACGTGGATAGTCCTCCTGGACACTGATGCGGATATGGGGATATGTCTTGTCATCCTTCAGCAGGATATTGTATTTAGGCCTGTATTTCTTGATCAGGGTGTTCTCGAGAATTAAGGCTTCTTCCTCGGTATGGGTGACAATATACTCCAGGGACTGCACATTGGACACCAATGTGGCGGTTTTCACATCCCTGTCCTTCATTTTTCGGAAGTAAGACCTTACCCTGTTCTTAAGGACCTTGGCCTTACCCACGTAGATGACTTCATTGTCTTGATCTCGCATTATATAGACTCCCGGTGAATCGGGAAGGTTTTTCAGTGTCTCTTTAATGGTTGCTTTCATCGCTCCTCAAATCCTTATAATATGCACGTTTAATAAAACCGCCGGCCTAAGCCGACGGTTCTATTATTATCTAATCTGTCATTCCTTTTTCTGCAAATGCCTCCAGCTCATTGAGAGCTGTCTCTTCGTCCCGGCCATCGGTTATGATGGTTATTCTGTCTCCGGGACTGATTCCCAGGGAAAGAAGCCCCAGCAGGCTTTTGGCGTTGGCCTTTCGATCTTCCTTCTGAATCCATATATTGGACTCATATTCTGAAGCTTTTTGGATCAGCTTGGCTGCCATCTTGGACTCCAGACCAGTTTTGCTCGATATTGTGACTTCTCTTGATACCATAGTTAAAACTTCCTCCCGCCTGTTCCCAAGTAAACTGCACTACTTATTATATAATAGGACAATAAAAAATAAAAGTCCATATACAGGCTTCAGCCCGATTGGCGTGCCGTTCTTCCTTTTACTAGCAGCAGAATGAAAGCTGCAACCAGCAAGGTTGTAGTCACCATGAATAAAGGCAACAGCCCCCGGGAGCTGGCCATGATATTGCCGAAGAGCCTGATCAATACGCTGGGGTCAATGCCGATTGCACTTAAAAAGTTATATAACACAACAGACAATGCTTTCAAAAGATTGGATGCCATCCCTGACAGCAGAGGCCGCAAAAAAGGACGGAAAATACTGTACAGGATGGCCGAAAGGATGATAGCAACCGCCAATCCCCGTTTTGCTTCCACGGTTCGGGCAGGAAGAATCCTCTCATTAGTGATACGGGACATCACCTTTTCCTTGAATCCATCAGGTATGGTTATGCTGGATACAGTATTGAGCTTCTCTTTCAATTCTCTCCATGATTCCAGCTTCCCGGCGCATGTTCGGCACTTCCTGCAATGGGCTTGAAGCCTTGCAAGGGAGCCTGGATCCAGCGAGTCTTCGAGAAACCTGTTAAAACTTTTAGAGGTCATACATCTCTTCATTCCGTCAATCCTCCATCGCCTGCCTCAGCATCTTTCTCGCCCTGTATATCCGGTTTTTTACTATGCTCATGGGAACATCCAAATATTCGGCAATCTCATCATATTTCATTCCCGACAGATGGTAGAGCATCAAGGGTTGTTTATACTTGGGATCAAGGCCGTTTATGAGGGTTTCCAGCCTGTTTTTTGTTTCCCTGCCTATCACCTGCTGTTCGGGAGTATCCTCAGGATCTGTCACCTCAAAGGCATCGTCTATGGGACACAAATCCTTTCTTTTTCTTAAAAGTTCGGTGCAGGTATTGGTTGTAATGCGGGCAATCCAGGTTGAAAACTTGTATTCCGGATTATATGAGGCCAGATGCTTATAGGCTTTTACAAAGGCTTCCTGAGAGGCATCCTCGGCAAGCTGCGGATCCTTCAAATAAGTCCAGGCCAATGAATAAACAAGCTTTTGGTATCGGTCAACCAATTTTTCAAAATATTCAGTCCTACCCTGAAGACAGAGCCTGACTATCTCATAATCCTGCATATCCTTTTCCATAACTCATAAATAATACGGCTTTCGGAGGCGATTGTCTGATGCCATTCCTATTATACCAAAATCCGGATGATGAAGGACTTGCTGAATGGTTTCTATGGGTGCACGGCTGCTCGAATCCAAAAAGAGGCCGTCAGCATTTCACTTTGCCGACGACCTCGCAGTTTAAACATCATCCCCGCCTGACGTCATAAGGACTGGAACCCATGAGGACTGCACTCCTCAAATCTTGGCTTCCTGTGGCTGGGGCTCATATGGAAAGCGTTCATGCATGGCATCATGTATGGTGGACTGAGGACAAACCTCTGCACACTTGCCGCAGTTAACGCACTTTGTAAAGTCAATCTCAGCAAGGAACTCCTTAACCATTATGGCATCATTGGGGCACACCTTCTGACACTTCATGCAACCGATGCAGGAAACTTTACAGTTCTTCTTGGCAATACCGCCCTTTTCATGATTGGCACACAGTACGGTATACCCTGTAAGTACCGGAACCATTTTGATGATGCCCTTGGGGCACTCGGCCACGCAAATACCACAGCCCTTACATTTTTCGGGAATGATATGCGCCAGCCCGTTTATCATTTCTATGGCATCAAAAGGGCATGCATGCTGACATGAGCCCAGGCCTATACAGCCGTAATAGCACTGGGACATTCCTCCCGCCAGCTGATTGGCAGCATGGCAGTCATGAATACCGTCATAAACATATTTCATGTCGGCATTTGTCCAGGTTCCCTGGCAGATGACCCGGGCAACCATCTGGGATACATCCCCCTCTTCAAGACCCATAACATCCGAGATGGCAGACAGTATTTCCTTGCTGCTGACCGGACATTTATTGGAAGGAACACCCTCATTAACAATTGCCTCAGCAAACCCATCACAGCCTGAATATCCGCATGCGCCGCAATTGGCTCCCGGAAGCAGTTCCTTTATCTTCTCCACTCTTTCGTCAGCCTTCACTTCAAAAACCTTGGATGCATAGGCAAGACCAATGCCAAAGAATAAACCAAGGCCCGATATGACGGCCACCGGAACGATTATACTCATTGTCTATACCTCCTTCCTACTGAATCACCAATCCCGCAAAACCCACAAAGGCCACTGAAACCAGGGATGCGGCGATCAATGCTATGGGCATGCCCTTGAAGGATTCCGGAATGTCGCAGGTTTCCAGTCTTTCCCTGATCCCCGAAAACAGGATCAGGGCCATTGTGAAGCCAAGCCCGGCGGAAAAGCCGAAGAAGATGGCTTCCAAAAGGCTGTAATTTCTTTCCGGATCCACATTGATCAGGGCTGATCCCAGTACTGCACAGTTGGTGGTAATCAGCGGCAGATAAATACCAAGGGCTTTGTAGAGCGGCGGAACAAGCTTCTTCAGAACAATCTCCACAAACTGTACCAATGCAGCGATAACCAGAATGAAGGCGATAGTCTGCAGGTACTCCAGATCATTTGGCTTCAGTAAAAGGTCATTAACCAGGTAGGTGGCTGCTGAAGACAGTGTCATGACAAAAACCACTGCTCCGCTCATTCCCAGGGCTGTACTGGTTTTTTGCGATACACCCAGGAAAGGGCAGATCCCCAAAAACTTTGACAGTACAAAGTTCTCTATGAACATGGCTCCGATTAATATGACAAAAAGTTCTTTCATATTATCAATTCCTTTCGATATATCCCGGATTAATGCTCATCAGGAAGCCTTCTCGCACCCGGGACAGCCCATGGCGCATTTTTCTGGATCTCCTGCGATGCTGGCCTTTTTCTTCCTTCTTGAGAGCTTGTTGACAAGGGCTATAAGGCAGCCCATGACCAAAAATCCTCCGGGAGGCAGAATCATAATGGTCGCCGGATCAAAGAGATCTGCGGTCAGTGTGATTCCCATCCAGGTTCCGGCACCAAGTATTTCACGAACCGAGCCGATAACAAACAGGGCAGCGGTGAATCCTATACCCATACCCAGTCCATCCAGGGCAGACAGAAGCGGTCCGTTCTTACTGGCAAACATCTCTGCCCGGGCAAGGATGATACAGTTAACAACAATTAGAGGAATAAAGATACCCAACTGTTTGTTCAGATCAGGGAAATATGCCTCCATCAACATCTTAACGATGGTTACGAAGCCAGCAATAACTGTGATAAAAACAGGTATGCGCACCTTGTCGGGTACAATTTTTCTTATAAGTGATATAACCACATTTGAACCTATGAGCACCACCGTAGCAGCAATACCCATCCCGATGCCGTTTTTGGCCAGGGTTGTAACCGCAAGCGACGGACACATGCCCAGCAGCAGCCTCAGGGTTGGATTTTCCTTAAGGAATCCATTGGCTAAAACGGTTAATGCCTTTGACTTAACTGCCATTTACTCCCCCTCCTTCATCAAATTGCGAACCAATTGTGCCGCCTCGGAGATAGCGTTTGATATGGCACGGCTGGTAACGGTAGCACCGCTTAAGACTTCAATGTCACCATCCTGACTTTTTTCAGTCTTAACAACGCGGTATAAAGTTTCAGGAATCTCTCCAAGATACTGTTTCATATATTCATCATCATCGGCTTTGGAGCCAAGCCCCGGAGTTTCGTTGTGTGACATTATGGCTGTACCGGTAATGGAAAGACTGCTGTCGATGCCGACCAACATGACTATATTTCCTCCATACCCTCTTGAAGCGACTTCCACAACATATCCAAAGGTGTCTCCGCCCACACTGGCCGTATAGAGATTCCTCACCCTCTCCCCGGGCTCGTATCCCTGGCTGATCAGCGCCTCACGATCCACAGCCTCGGAGTACTCATCGGCGCCGGGCAGAACAACTGAAAGAGACTCCTGGAGTGCTGCTTTCTGGCTTTCCTCAATAATGGGCTTGGTAATCCCGTTGACAACAGCCAGGGCGCCTGTGATAATGGCACATATCAAAAACAGGGTGATGGCCGGTTTTACGATTTCCTTAAGCATGCTTATCACCTCCGAAACGTTTCGGAACCGTGTATCGGTCAATGAGCGGAACCGCTGTGTTCATCAGCAGAATAGCATAGGATACTCCCTCGGGCATATTGGTATAGAGTCTGAATATAATGGTCAGAAGCCCGCATCCAATAGCATATATGATTGCTCCTTTTCTTGTCATGGGGCTGGTAGTATAATCAGTCGCCATGAAGATGGCACCTATCATCAGTCCTCCCGCCAATATATGGAACAGGGGATCCCCCGTCATGAAGCCCTCCGGTCCCAGAATCCAGGACAGAAGTGCCACAGTACCTATGTATATAACGGGAATCTCCCAGGATATCACCTTACGGATCAGAAGATAAAGCCCTCCGATAATCAGTGCAAGGGCAGAGGTTTCACCCAGGGAACCCCCGACATTACCCAAAAACATATCCAGATAGCCGGGAAGCTCTCCTCCCTCTTTCAGAACCCCCAAAGGTGTTGCGGAAGCAATGGCATCGGTTCCACTAAATCCTCGGGGCGCTGTCCACTGGGTCATCTTTGTACCATAAGCTACCAGAAGGATAACGCGGGCGCCAAGGGCAGGATTGATGAAGTTCTGCCCTATGCCACCAAAAAGCTGTTTTATGACCACAATTGCAAAGAACGAGCCCACAACAGCCATCCATTTTGGAATAGCCGGCGGCAGATTCAACGCAAGAAGAAGCCCTGTAACAGCAGCGCTTAGGTCTGAGAGGGTATTGCTTCTCTTAAGGATTCTTCTTGCCAAATACTCGAATGCTACTGAAGAGACAACACAAACTATAATGGTCAGAGCCGCATCCAGTCCGAAAAAGTACACTCCTGCCAAGGAAGCCGGTAACAAAGCGATCAGTACATCCAGCATGATTTTTGAAGTGGAGGCATCGCTTCTGATATGCGGTGACGAACTCATAGATAATCTGTTTTCCAATTCATCCCCACCCCTTTACTTTTTTGTATTTCTTCTGATGTAGTCCTTGCCGATACGAATGGATTGAACCATCAGCCGCTTGGCCGGACAGGCATATACACAGCAGCCACATTCAATACAGTCCATTATGTGGATCTTCTGTGCTTCCTCATACTTTTTAGCGTCCACCAGCCTGTCCAGTTCAAAGGGCAGAAGCCCCATAGGGCAGGCACGCACGCAACGTGCACAGCGTATACAGGCTGATCCCTCAGGGATCCTGCTTTGGGTTTCATCTAAAGCCAACAGGGCATTGGTGTGCTTCAGCACCGGCAGATCAAGTGAAAACTGAGAAACTCCCATCATGGGACCACCCATAACCACCTTCTCTGGGTTGGATTTGAATCCTCCACAGAATTCAAATACTTCCCTTAGGGGCGTTCCGATCAGCACTTCAACATTCTGAGGGTTTTTTACAGCTGAGCCGTCGATGGTGACTCTCTTTTTAATAAGCGGCATTCCGGTCTTTAAGTATGATGCCACAAAAGAAGCGGTAGTCACATTCATGACAATGCACCCAACATCGGCAGGCAGCTTTCCGGATGAAACCTCTCTTCCCGTAAGGGCATAGATCAGTGTCTTTTCAGCTCCCTGCGGATACCGGGCGGGAAGGGAATGGACTGTTATGGACGGTATATCGGAAACAGCCTGTGACAATGCCTTTATCGCCTCAGGCTTGTTGTCTTCAATTCCGATCATGGCCTTTTCAATACCGGTCCATTTCAGAACATGGAGAATGCCTTCCACAATCCCATCGGTATTCTCGATGCACTCCCGGTAGTCGGAGGTTATGTACGGTTCACATTCTGCCCCGTTGATGATCAGAGTGTCCACCTTGGTGCCCTTGGGCGGATTGAGCTTGACATGAGCAGGAAAGCCAGCTCCTCCAAGCCCTGTGAGCCCGGAAGCCCTGATTGCTGACAAAAAGCTCTCCCTGCTGTCCACCGCAGGGGGTTTGATCTCTTCAAATACCTCCTGCAATCCGTCAGGCTTGATCTCAACACACATTACCGGTTGGTTGCCCGATAATACCACGTTGTCCACCCTGGTCACAGTACCCGATACACTGGAATGGACAGGGGCGGAAACGTAGGCCTCAGAATCTCCAATGAGCTGGCCAACCTTGACGGTATCGCCTCTTTTCACCTTGGGTTGGCAAGGTGCACCCAGATGTTGAACCATGGGTATGACAACCACAGATGGAACACCCATTGCAACGGTTTTCATCTCGGTGGTGTTTTTTTGCTGGGGAGGGTGTACGCCTCCTTTGAACAACTTCATATCTATCACTCCAATAAAAAGTCATCACTGATGTCTCAGCAGTCGCCATAATGGGATCTAAGCCCGACAGGGTCATAACAATGGCAGATAAAGGAAGTTCTATAATATAGTTTTTGCCCGATTATAAAGCTACATAAAAACGATTCCCTTTTTGTTAAAAAGATGACAAAAATATCTGTTGCCAACGTCTTTATAATAGCATAGCGCGTATGAAAATGGTACAACTAAAAAATACTATGAAATCATTTTAAAACCATTATTCCGGCGCATTCTGAGCAAGACATTCATCAGGCTAAGGCTGTCGTCTCATGCATATAGAAATGTATGTGAAGTGCCCCCTCTGTCCTTACCCGGCTGTTGACTCATTTATGCTTATAATATACATTATACATTATACTCAAGATCATATGTTTTTCATATATCAGGACACACAATTTTATACCCCAGGAAAGCGAAATAACCTGAGTCATACTTAGCCCTCGGCCTTCAATCCAAAACCCGGCCGGGATCTTGAAAAAATGCTTTTCTTTTTATACTACATGCAGGTGTGCAACGCAGGCTAAAAATGGTATACTTATTCAGTAATGAATCGATATATTGCGAACCGGCTTATGCATATGCAAAACCAAATGGTATATTGCACATTTTAGGATTCACCTGTGAATTTATGCAATCCATACCGCTTTAACATATAGGCAGGGAGTGAAACTTGAATGGTAAAGAAAATGAGCGTACAGGATGTCCTGAGCCAGGCAAGGGGGAATAATGTAGAATTTGTCCGGCTGCAATTCACCGACCTTTTTGGCATGACCAAAAATGTGGCTATAACCGTGAATCATCTTCAGAATGCTCTGGAGAACAAGTTCATGTTTGATGGCTCTTCTATCGACGGATTTGCCCGTATCGAGGAATCCGATATGATCCTTTACCCCGATCTGGATACTTTTAAAATCTTCCCTTGGCATCATAACGGCGGTCGGGAGGCCAGGTTAATATGTGATATATACCGCCCGGACCGGACACCCTTCGAGGGAGACCCGAGATATATCCTGAAACGCGCCCTTAAGCAGGCTTCTGATATGGGTTATACTTTCAATGCTGGCCCGGAATGTGAATTCTTTCTGTTTCATACAGATGAAACCGGAAGACCCACCACTCTGACCCATGATATGGGTGGATATTTCGACTTGAGCCCAATGGATCTGGGGGAGGATGCCAGAAGGGATATCTGCCTCACCCTTGAGGATATGGGATTTGACGTGCAGGCCTCCCATCATGAGGATGCAAACGGCCAGCACGAAGTTGATTTCAGGTACGACGAGGCTCTACGCGCAGCCGACAATTTCATGACATTCAAGATAATTGTAAAAAAAGTTGCTAAACGCCATAACCTTCATGCCACATTTATGCCTAAGCCCCTCTCGGGTATGGCGGGGAGTGGTATGCATATCAACATGTCCCTTTCAAGAGACGGTGAAAACGTTTTCTGGGACAGCAAGGATGAGCGAGGATTATCCCGGGAGGCATATAGTTTCATGGCAGGTATTATGAATCATATCAAAGCCATAACAGCTATTTCCAATCCCATTGTCAACTCTTACAAGCGTCTTGTACCCGGGTACGAGGCACCGGTTTACATCACCTGGGCCACCAGAAACCGAAGCCCTCTGATCCGCATCCCTGCAGCTCAGGGCGAGGCAACCCGGATCGAGCTTAGAAGTCCTGATCCATCCTGCAATCCTTATCTGACCTTTGCCATCATTCTTGCTGCCGGGCTGGATGGAATAAAAAAAGGGCTTACCCCACCTGCTCCGGTGGAGAGAAATATCTACCAAATGACAGAGGAGGAACGCAGTACAGCAGGAATCGAGAGCCTGCCGAAGAACCTGTATGAGGCCTTGATGGAACTTCAAAAAGACGATTTCGTCACTGAAATACTTGGTTCTCACGCCACCTCCCGGTTCATCCAGGCAAAACTGAAGGAATGGGATGAATACAAGCATCAGGTGCATTCATGGGAGATCCAGAAATACTTATCCCGTTATTAAACAAAGATGCAGGTTTCAAATGCTTAACTTCCATACCGGATATATTCAAACCAAACAAAAACAGTTGGAATGTATGAATTCATTCTAACTGTTTTTTAATGCACTTATAAGAAATCTCATAGGGGACTGTAAAGTTTGTAACATATAATTAACCCATAAGGAGTATTAAGGAGGTCAGGGCACATGGTGGACCGCTTAGTGGAGATCAAAAACAACACTGTAAAAAAATTTGGTCCCGTCCTCGGGTACGTCATTCTCATCGCAGGGGCTCTCGCTATTCTCAGTGTGTTGGGGTTCCTTCTCAAATCGCTTATTAAGATGGTCATCGTTCTTGCTATAGGAGCCATTGTGGTTTTTGGCGCATATAAGCTCTATGAACTAATGAGTTCAAAAAAGGC
>LFSK01000173.1 GCA_001512555.1 Clostridiaceae bacterium DTU059
CCGGCTTTCAGCAAAAGCCTAAGATGTTCTTCACTGATGGGCTCTCCTGTATATCTTCTTATGCTCCTGCGGGTGAACAGGGCTTCTAACACATCCATAACCTTCAAACCTCCGTTCATATAATATCCGGAACATGTCCTCTCCTATCACTCGCTTTTGCAGTGCTGTTTTTCCATATAAACGCTCATGGACGGGTATGCCACCTTCACTCCCAGTTCGTCAAATATATGCATGAGTTTCAGGTTGACCTCCTCCACGACTTCAAGGTAAGTCTTCCTGTCGGTTGCCTTTGTGAAGAAATAGATCAGCACCTGGGGCCCGTTTTGCCCGAAAGATTCAAAGTTTACATATATGCTGTCAGAATGGATGCCAGAATGGGCTCCCAGCATGTCGCGAATCCTGGCAAGCAGAGCTTCCATCTGGTGGGCTTTTGTTTCATAGGTTACACTCAGGTTGAAACTCGCTCTCCTCCTGCCCATTTTGGACCAGTTGGTGATATTGGACTTGGCAAGCCCGGAGTTGGGCACTGTTACTAAAGCCTGGGTAAATGTACGGACACGGGTGCTTCTGAAACCTATGTCCTCCACTATGCCTTCAACATCAGGGGTCTGTATCCAGTCACCGATCTGAAAGGGTTTATCCGCCATGATGGTCAGCCCGCCGAACAGATTAGCCAGGGTTTCCTGTGCGGCCAGGGCAAAGGCAAGGCCGCCGAGGCCAAGACCTGTCAGAAGCGCTCCCAGGTCATAATCCCACTCCTTGGCGATCACACTTATCCCGATGATGATAACTATCACCTTGATTCCCTTTGTGATATAGGGGATCAATATATCATCCAGTGTGGTACGCGTTCTTTTGGCAACCCTCTCAAAGAGCTTCGCCAATATATCCCCCGCCCTGTAAAGAGCCCAGAATGCTGAAAAAGCCACTACGGTACGCAGGATATGACCGGTAAAGGATTCACCGTGAATGGGAATGCCGATGAGCCCGAAGGCGATAGAAAAGCCTATGGCAACAACCAGAAGCCTGGCAGGCGGATCTATAGCATGAACAAGCTCATCATCCAGTGTGGTTTTTGTCCTCCTTGTTATTCTTTTCAAAAGCGCAAGGATGAGATTAACAAAGAATTTACGCAGGAAAAAGCTAAAGAGAATGATAATACATGCGGCAACAAGTTTCCAGACCTCGACTTCGAGGAATGTGTAGGTAAAGATGTACTTGATTTGCTCCCATAGATTTATTATATCTTCCAAACATGCCACCTCCATGGTTTATTCTACCACATTATAACACGCTTAGAACCTATTTCAACCAAGCCCTGGCTTATAGGCCACAGGTCCTGCCTTTCTCCCGGAGATCCCCAATACGAGTACAACTCTGTGTTTTTTGATTATCTGGTGGTAAAATAGTTCTACCGAATATTTTATGAACCCTTCGGGATAGAACAGACATAATGCAGATTTGCTGAAGTCGTGAACAATAGGAGTTGGAGGTGTTGTGTTATGAAGAGTTCAATGGTCGTTGACAGCCATTACTTTGAACAGCAGGTGCTGAAATCCCCTGAACCGGTTGTGGTTTATTTCTATTCGGATGATTGCCTGCCCTGCCTGACCTTTGACAGCATTTTTGAAAAGGTTTCCGCTGCCAAGGGATCTGTTCGTTTTATCAGGATCTTCAGACCTCATAACCGTCAGTTGGCCGAGCAATATGGGGTTAAATCCAGTCCAACTCTATTGTTCTTCAATGACGGAAAAGAAGTATGCCAGCGTTTAACCGGGTATATCAGCTATGCCGAATTCAGGGAGGCGGTGGAAAAACTCGGTTCCAGAGCTTGCCCCCTTGCAGAAAGATCCACTATACATTGCGATGTTCTCATAATTGGGGCAGGGCCGGCCGGATTAACTGCTGCTATTTATGCCGCAAGAAGCAGACTTTTCACCGTTGTGCTGGATTCCGGAATCCCGGGAGGACAGGTGGCCACCACATATCAGGTGGCAAACTATCCCGGGACAAACGGGGTAATCCGCGGCCTTGATCTGGTGGGAAATATGAACAAGCAGGCTCTGGACTTCGGAGCCCGGATTGACGATTTGCAGGAGATTGAGGAAATAAGGCTTGAAGGTTTTGAAAAATATGTCAGGACAAAAGAAAATGATTACTATGCCAAAGCTGTGATCATAGCAACGGGCTCAGAACCAAAAAAGCTCCCCGTTGAGGAGGAGCGTGAATTCAGAGGCCGGGGCATCCATTATTGTGCTACCTGCGACGGCGCTTTTTATCAGGATTCGGATCTGATTGTGGTGGGAGGAGGCGTATCGGCATTTGAGGAGGCCTTGTTCTTAACCCGGTATGCCCGGAAAGTGACCATTGTGATCCGTTCCGATACCGCAAAAGCTCCGAAATCATCAATTGAAGATGCAGAAAAGAGCTCGCAAATCGAGATAGTCTATAACACCACTGTGAAGAAGGTTCTGGGTGAAAACTTTGTAGAGGGCGTTGTTCTGGAAAACACGAAGACGGGCAGCACTTCAGAGATGAAGGTGGATGGCGTCTTTGTCTATATCGGATCCCTGCCAAACACAAAACTCTTCAGCCCATGGCTTCAGCTTTCAGATTATGGTTATATCGTAACCGACGAGAACATGGCCACAAACATTCCGGGTGTTTTCGCTGCCGGAGATGTCCGTGAAAAGGAAGTGCGCCAGATCTCAACAGCAGTGGGCGACGGTACCATCGCAGGTGTTATGGTAGAAAAATACATTAACGGGTTATTATGATGACAGAGACACCGTCCCCATCGTTGCACCGTCCCAAATGGTACATGGAGTAGTTTGACAGCATCAGGTGGAGGGTTATACAATGGGCGACTGAATCAGCACAGCCCGCACCAGGCTTGCTTCCACCCCTTCGAGTTTCAGAGGCAGTGCGATAAGGGTGTATTCACCGGCACTAACCTGAGCCAGACGCAGTCCCTCCAGAATGATGATGCCGGCTCCCATCAATAGCCTGTGGGTCGGATGCCCGGGCTGATCCCTCTCAATACCCAGAGAATCGATGCCCACACCCTTGATCTTTTTATCCTTGAGATAGCGGGCTCCCGATTCGTCCAGAAAGACAAATCCATAATCGAAAGCATCCAATTGGGAATTCCGGGTTTTGAGAATAAGAAAATCATTGGCATCTATTGTTTGGCTGGCAAGATCCTGCTGGGTGATCCTGTCCTCCACATGGCTCAGATCCAGAACACGGCACCTGGTAATCAGCCTATCGAGCTCCATTTTCTCGATGGTACTCCCATTCTCCAGGATGTGAAGTGGTGCATCAACATGGGTGCCGGTATGCAAGTTCAGGGTTACCCTGGTTTCGTAAGCGGAACCGCCGGTATGATCACGGGCAACAGTGAACACAGGTCTGTTCTCATCCCTGTTCTTGTAAACGGTCATTCCCGGGTGAATACTCATGGAAATATCCCATATTTTCATGATCATGTTCCTCCCAATATGACGGCTTTTTCGGCAGTCTGCAGCCGAATAGTTTGCGGATATTTATTATATCATAACAAGACCCTTTTACAGGGACCACCCCATAATCATTGTGACTTGGTCACAGCCGGATAAAGGAAAATCCGGTATAATACTTACCAATCATACTTACACGAGGAGTGGACTATGGATTATATTCTTGCCATGCTTGAAGGAGTTATAACATTTGTGTCTCCCTGCCTGCTGCCCATGCTGCCAATCTATATATCCTACTTTGCAGGAGGGCAGGACAATAAAAAACGGACCATGTTGAATGCCCTCGGGTTTGTGCTTGGTTTTTCACTGGTGTTCGTCATGCTGGGAGCATTTGCAGGAACCTTCGGGCACTTCCTCAGGAAATATACCCTTCAGATCAATCTGGTGGCTGGTGCCATAGTTGTGCTGTTCGGGCTGAACTTCCTCGGCATATTGAGGATTCCATTCATAAACAAAGCCTCAGGTTTCGGGCACAAACCCAAAAATCCGGGCTTCTCCTCCTCAGTATTATTCGGAATCATCTTCTCTATAAGCTGGTCCCCCTGTGTTGGCGCATTTCTGGGCTCAGCCCTCATGCTTGCGGCTACCTCCCAGAATGCTGTAAGGGGAATTATCATGCTGTTGTTCTTTTCCCTTGGGCTGGGTATACCCTTTATCATATCTGCCTGGCTGCTCGACAGTATGAAAGGAGCCTTTGATTTCCTCAAGCGCCATCACAAGGCTATCAGTATTGTTTCCGGATTATTGCTTGTGCTGGTGGGACTGTCCATGATGACGGGGATGTTCAACAGGCTGCTGGCTTATTTCACCCCGGCATGACGGCGGGATTTAGTTTCCCCAACGTCCTTGCAGCATGAGCATCAGTCAATCTGAACACCATGAACTAAAGGAGGAACATTATGAAATATAGCACAAAAACAATAATTGCCCTAGCAGCATTCGTGATACTTATGATTACAGC
>LFSK01000055.1:0-4683 GCA_001512555.1 Clostridiaceae bacterium DTU059
CGTGTTGCTACAGTAGACCTTACCAAGGAATTCATCGACAACCATCCCGGAGGCAAGACCCTGGAGGAATTAGCGGTTTATTCCATTGTTAATGCCCTGACCGAACTCAAGGAGATTGAGCGGGTTAAGATCATCATCAATGGGAAACAGGCAAAAAATTTCAAGGGGAATCTGGAACTGGATAAGGAGTTCCCCAGAAATGAGGCTATCATCAACAAGGAAGTGGGCATGGCAAGGCCAGAAGATGGCGGACTTGTACCGGTTTCGGGCGACGATTCCGATGACGCTGCCAATACCCTGATGGACGGAGAAGATCCGCTTGAATAATCAAGGAAAGATATGTATAATCAATCTGACTGAAGGTGAAGCTTAACAGTCTTAATAAGCCTGAACACAGGGGAGCAAATATGCTCCCCTTATGGATTATATTTAAGAAGCTCAGCTGAGAGCTGCGGTCCGGGTATTTACCTATACAGGACAATGGACTTTATCTTCTATATATACCATCACATGATTGGAGGAGGAATGGGATGGACAAGAAAATAAGGGTTGTGGTACTCTTTGGCGGTCAGTCTTCGGAACATGAGGTTTCCAGGATATCGGCCAAAAGCGTGCTGGAGAACATGGATCCCAATCGTTATGATATTCACATGATCGGGATAACAAAAAACGGAGAATGGCTGAGATATAATGGCGACATTAAACACCTTGCCTCAGGCGAGTGGGAGGGCATTGCCAGAGCCAACCTGATTTCGGAGTCCATCCGGGCTGTGGGGGATGCCGCCACTTGCATGGATTTAATAGCAGTCAGAGGTCAGGATGGCAGGACCGAAACCGTGGATGTTGCTTTTCCGGTTCTTCACGGCCCCAATGGCGAGGATGGATCGGTTCAGGGATTGCTGCAGCTGGCAGGTGTTCCTTATGTGGGCTGTGATATATTGTCATCGGCGGCCTGTATGGATAAGGAATTCACAAAACTGGTGCTGAATAATGCAGGGATACCCCAGGCCGGGTATATTAAGGTGCTGCGTGATGAAATAGAGGGGTCAATTCAGGTTATAAAAAGCATGGTCGATGAGCGGATCGGGTGGCCCTGTTTCGTGAAACCGGCCAACGCAGGATCGTCGGTTGGCGTGTCAAAAGTCAGGGAGCCGGAAAACCTCTTGGAGGCATTGCGCCAGGCGGCAAAATATGATAACAAAATATTAATTGAAGAATTCATTGATGGAAGGGAACTGGAGTGCGCTATATTGGGAAACCAGCATCCCATGGCTTCTGTGGTGGGCGAGATCAAACCCAGCAATGAGTTTTACGACTACAACGCAAAATATCTCGATGGTAAATCGGATACAATAATTCCTGCGGATATAGAGCCACAGGTGGCGGAACAGATCCGGAACTATGCGGTTAAAGCTTTCAAGGCACTGGGATGCTCCGGGCTTTCGAGAGTTGATTTCTTCCTTGAAAATGGTACCAACAAGGTGATACTAAATGAAATCAACACCATGCCCGGTTTTACCGAAATCAGTATGTACTCCAAGCTTTGGGCGGCCAGCGGGATTCCCTATCCTGAGTTGATCGACCGGCTCATACAGCTGGCCTTCGAAAAGCATGAGCAATCAATCAGATCATATGAAAGGACATAGTTGTGGAAAAACAGGTGCTCATTACAGTAGACAGCAAGATGGATGACTTAAGCGGTGAGAATAATGCTCTGAGCCTGGTGACCGAAGGCAAGCTGCTGGTGGAGAATGACGAGTATGTGCTGAGCTATGAAGAAAGTCAGATTACTGGTTTGAATGGAACCACAACCGTTATCAGGGCATCAAACGACTCGGTAACACTCATTCGCCACGGAAGTGTCAGCTCCATGATGCTGTTTGAGGTTGGCAAGACCCATCTCACCGACTATCAGACCCAGTACGGATCCATCATGCTGGGCATAACTGCCCAGAAGGTGGATGTCAACATGAATGAGAGCGGTGGGCAGATCAATGTTGACTATATCGTGGAGTACAATAGAGCCTATGGCGGAAAGAACTCCATCAGCGTAAAGATACAGGAGATAACGGGGAACCGTTCATTGTCCTGACAGGAACTTGCCTGTCCAATAAAATAAAAAGGGATGAACAACAGTATGAACAGTATTTATGAAAAGATACACCAGCAGATCAAAAAGGCCGTAACAGATGCCTTTTTAACCTGTGCCAACAACAAGAGCATCCCCCAGGTGGAGCTTCCGGAGATTTCGGTGGAGGTTCCCAGGGAGAGAGGGTTTGGTGATTTTTCCACCAATATCGTCATGCAGGTGGCCCGACAGATAAAGATGCCTCCCAGAAAAGCTGCAGAGCTTCTTATCCAGGCCATGGATCTGACCGGCACCTATATCGAAAAGGTGGAATGCGCAGGACCCGGGTTCATAAATTTCTATCTGAACCGGCAGTGGCTTTATGATGCTCTGAGACTGATACAGGAGAAGAAGGAGCATTATGGCGAACTGGACATGGGCAAGAACATCCGTGTAAATGTGGAATTCGTCAGCGCCAATCCCACAGGCCCGCTTCATATGGGAAATGCCAGGGGCGGTGCTTTGGGAGACTGCATAGCCAGTGTTTTAAAGAAGGCCGGATATGATGTTACCCGCGAGTACTACATAAATGACACGGGTAACCAGATTGAGAAACTAGGGATCTCTTTGGAGGCACGATACCTTCAGCAGCTGTTGGGAGAGGACAAAGTGGCTTTTCCCGAGGACGGCTACCATGGAGAGGATATTATAGAACACGCCAAGGATTATATCTCTAAATACGGCGATGCGCTCCTTGAGGAGACTCCCGAGAAACGCCGTGAAATACTCGCTCAGTACGCCCTCCCCATCAATATTGACAGGATCAGAAAGATGCTTTCCTCCTACGGCATAGAATATGATGTCTGGTTCTCTGAGAAATCTCTTCATGAAAGCGGTGAGGTGGACGAGACCATAAAATTCCTGACGGATCATGGTTATACCACTGAAAAGGAAGGCGCCATATGGCTCAATGGGGAGAAACTGGGCCTTGAAAAGGATGAGGTGCTGGTCAGGAACAATGGCGTTCCTACCTATCTGGCTGCAGATATTGCCTACCATCGCAATAAATTTGTAAAACGCGGCTTTGACTGGTGCATCAATCTGTGGGGAGCCGACCATCATGGACATGTTGCCAGAATGAAAGCGGCCATGACCCCGTTCGGTGTTGAAGAGGACAGGCTTGAGGTTGTTCTGTTTCAACTGGTTCGTCTGTACAGGAACGGAGAGATCGCCCGCATGTCCAAGAGGACGGGTAAGTCAATTTCCCTGGAGGATCTTCTGGAAGAGGTGGGACGTGATGCTGCACGCTTTTTCTTCAACNNTGCAGCCTGATAAGGAAACTCAGGGAGGAAGAAGGCGTCATTTTAAAGGATACTGACAGTATTAATCCGGAGCTGCTTATAGAAAGCGAGGAACTGGATCTTATCCGGAAGCTCTCTGAGTATCCGGAGGAGGTGCGTCTTGCCGCAAAAGCCCTGGAGCCAAGCAGACTCACACGCTATGTGATGGATGTGGCAGCTAATTTCCACAGCTTCTACAACGCCTGCCGTGTGAAAGGCGTGGAGGAGCCTTTGATGATGGCGCGCCTGATGCTTGTGGATTCTACCCGTATTGTAATTAAAAATGTACTAGATCTTATAAGCATCCACGCTCCGGAAAAAATGTAAAATACAATCAGACTTTTCTCATATAAAGATGTACTTATTAGGAGGAATAAAAAGATGAGCCTGTACAGTGAATGGCGTGACAAACTGGAGAAGAACAGAGAAAACGGCACCGACGAAGCCTTTTTCAACAACTATATCAGTGCCGAGACAGAAGCCTACAGGAACATACTGAAAAGCGGCAGCACTCAGATCAGCGGCAAGCTTTCAGAGCTTGCTGAGACCTATCAGATGGATGATGTCACCTTTATGGGATTTCTGGATGGCATAAATTCAAGCCTGGACAACGGTATGGATCTTGAGTCCCTGAAACCCGACAGCGAGATCACACTCTCCATCAATCTAGAGAAGCTGTTCTACAATATGCTTGAGGCGAGGGCAGACTGGCTCTATGGGTTGGAGGAATGGGACGGCCGCCTTACTGAGGAGAAGCGAAAGGAAATTCGCAGAAAATTCCACGAAGATCACCGTGCCGTAAGGACCAAGGTGGGCAGAAACGATCCCTGTCCCTGCGGCAGCGGCAAGAAATATAAGAAATGCTGTGGTGCCTGAACCATAGCATTTGCGGAGGACGGGTATGCTGAAGGTTAAGAATTTGTCAAAAAGATTTGATAAGGTGCAGGCAGTTGATGGTGTTTCCTTTGAGGTTATGCCGGGCGAGATAGCTGTTCTGCTTGGTCCTAACGGAGCCGGCAAAAGCACCACCATCAAATCCATAGCGGGACTTTTGCGCTTTGAAGGACAGATACTTATCAACAACATTGGAAACAAGGAAGTCGAAGCCAAGCGTGCATTTGGTTACATACCTGAGTCCCCCGCATTCTATGAAAACCTGAATGTATGGGAACATCTGGAGTTTATTGCCCGTGCCTACAGCCTGAAGGACTGGCAGGATACGGCAAACCAGCTCCTTGCCCGGTTTGATATGGACGACAAAAAAGAAAAGCTTGG
>LFSK01000055.1:4829-5226 GCA_001512555.1 Clostridiaceae bacterium DTU059
ATCGACAGCATAGATGAGGTTTGGGATAAGGTACTCATCATGAATAAGGGCAGGATTGTCCTCATTCGGACACGAAATGAGCTGAACAAAAAGGGTGAGTCCCTGGAAAGAATATTCTTTAAGGCCACTGACAGCAAAAGGGAGGGTAAAAAATGAGAGCCCTTCTTTTTCTGATCAGAAAAAACCTGAAGAACATCATCAAATCAGCCTTTAAAAAGCCACTGGTGTTAATCGGCTATATAGTTGCTCTCCTTTTCATCATTGGCATGATTTTTGCAGCCTTTGCCATGCCCAGCGGTCTGGTGAGAACCTCTTCGCCTGAATTATTCAAGGGCATCATGATGCTGGTCTTCACCTTTCTCTACTATACATCCTTAAAGCTTGGGGTCGAAAAGGG
>LFSK01000178.1 GCA_001512555.1 Clostridiaceae bacterium DTU059
GATAATTGCATTTTCAGCGAAAAAGTAGCTATTAATGGGTGCATTTTGTCATTATTGGGTATATAATAAATGATAATGTTATTCTTGCCAAAAGATTATGTGGGGGGTCGCCATGAAAAAGAAGTGGGAAAAAGGGCACTTTATTAATCTTGCCAGTGTTTTCAACAAGATCAAAACTTTTTGGAAATCATTAATCAGCAAGGTCTTCTCAAAAAGACCATCCCAACCTGCAGCAACTAATAAACCACCTCGTCCTGTAAAAGCAAAAAGAGTGTCCAAACCGGTTTCGGGTGCCAGCAACAATCGCAAATCTTTATTGGACAGGCTGAATAGCATAAAATATCGGCTTTCCATTGGTTTGTTGGTTCCTATAGTTCTGCTGGCCGTATATGGAGTAGTCTCATATAAGAAGGCTGAGGCTGCCATTATCGGAAATCATGAGGCAAGTTCACACAATACCATTGATGCCATAAGCCGGTTTATGAATTTCGGCCTGAACATGATTGATAAAACCGCTATGGAGATAACAAATGATATTAATTTCAAGAATTATTTCACTCTGAACTATGACGCAGCCATGGACAATATAAAAACCTATGATGATATCTATGACAGAATGTCCCTCAACGTCGTTGCCAACAGTTTTATATCCGATATTCATTTAATAGGTTATAACGGTGTTTGTATATCTACCTCAGGGGAGATCAAACACCATCTGTATGATGTTTTAGCAAAATCTGAAATCAACCAGGAATTCAAGGAGAAAAAAGCTCATCTGCTCTGGAAGGGCAATCACACGGTATTGGATGAGGCCATGCCGACCGGTTCCCGAACTTACAGCAGTGAAAGCTATTCCACTTCTCTTATCCGCAAGATAGGCGGGGGGCTGGGATTTTTCGTTGCCGATGTTTCCAGCGAACAGATAAAGAAAATGTTTGCAGAGTATGATATGGGCGACGGAAGCATTCTTGGATTTATCACAGGGGATGGAAAAGAGACATTGTCCATTGAAGGATCCGAAAGTGTCTTCACTGATTTGCCCTATTATCAGAGCGCAATTGAGTCCGAAGAACTCAGCGGTTATTCCTATGAGAAATTTAACGGCGAGGACTATTTATTCCTATACGGTAAATGCAAGGATGTGGACGGAACTGTTTGTGCACTGATTCCAAAAAGCACCATCCTGAGCGAGGTCCACGGAATCCGGGTGCTGAGCATTCTGTTTGTAACCCTGTCATGTGTCCTGGCAATATTAATCGTATTCATGATTACCGGTGACATAACCAGAAGAATCAGGTCCCTGAATAAGTCCATCGCACAGGTTTCCAAGGGTGATCTGACAACCAAACTGGATATGGGCAGGAATGATGAATTCTTCACCTTATGCGGCGGGATATTCGACATGATGGAACATATGCGCACCCTTATCGGAGAAGTCCAGGAGGTAAGTGGTACTGTAAGTGGTTCTGCGGAAAGCCTTACCAGCACCGCTGGTGAATTGCTGGATGCCACCAAGGGTATATCCGGAGCCATTGAAGAAATCGGTCAGGGAATTATTCAGCAGTCGGAAGATGCTGAGAAATGCCTGATGCAGATGTCAAACCTGTCTGATCAGATCAACCAGGTCTACAACAATACTAACGAAATGGGACAGATTGCAAATAACACTCAAAATGTTGCCAATGAAGGATTGTATATTATTGAAGAGTTGAGCAATAAATCAAAGGCAACCTCAGAAATCACCCAGGATGTCATCCGGAAGATACACGAGTTCAAGGTACAGTCCAAGACCATTGAGGGATTTGTCAATGTGATTGATAGCATTGCTTCCCAAACCAACCTGCTTTCTCTGAATGCCTCTATAGAAGCAGCAAGAGCGGGCGAGGCTGGCCGCGGGTTTGCAGTGGTAGCAGAAGAGATCAGAAAACTGGCCGAGCAAAGCTTGAATGCCGCAAAGCATATCAAGGATACCGTGAAGGTCATCGATACCCTTAACCAGGATACTGTGAACACTGCGGAGAAGGCAGAGAGCATAGTGGCTTCCCAGATCGATGCCCTGTCAAAGACTGTAAGTGTCTTTGACAATATCAGCAGCCATATTAATGATCTTGTCAGCAACCTGAACGATATTCTGGCACGGCTTAAGGACATTGAAACAGCGAAAGAAGATACTCTGAATGCGGTTCAGAATATCTCCGCCGTAATACAGGAAACATCAGCATCAACGCAGGAGGTGAATGCCACGGCTCAGAACCAGATAGATTCGGTGGAACGCTTGCGTCGATCAGCAATGATTCTGGAGGAAGATGCCCGGAAGCTGGAGGATGCCATCAGAATATTCAAGATTCATTGATATATGCCCTGAAAGCACAAATAAACACTTTAAAAACAACAGGCTGTTCCATCCAGGACAGCCTGTTGCAAAATAATAATCAAAAGAGCTTTTCATCTTTTCCTGTATCTATGGATATATTTTTCAAAATTCCAGGATCCGATGAATTCTTTTGCCTTATTGTATCCGCTGTCATAAAGTTTCTGGCGCTCCTCCCTGGTGAGGTCAAACTTGGTGGCTTTTATGCCAAAGGTCGGTATTGAAATGGATCTAACCGCATCCTTATCGCTGAGGTATATTTCGTCATTTCTATCAATGATTGTTTCAGCAATATCCAGCGCATAGGAAAGGATGCCTTTTTTACATTGTTCCCTTTGCTGTGATCTGCATTCGGAGAGCCTGAAGCCTATGGTTGGCCAACGGGGTATCCCTTTAACATCGAAGATCCAAATTGGAAAATTGCTCAGTATACCCCCATCCACTATGAAGCTTCTGCCGCCACGGTAGGGAAGATGTACGGGATTGAAGAAAAAGGGAATACTGGAGCTCATCCGTACAGCTCTGGAAATCTCAAATTCCATCGGATCCATACCATATTTAGTGAGGTCGTCCGGAAGGATCAGGATTTCTTTTCGTGTAACATCGGCAGCGATTATTTTAAGTCTTGATTGCCTTCTCACGCTCACATCCTTGAATTTTGTTTTACCCTTTGCCTTAAGCAGGCCTCTAATCCACTCTTCCAGATAATTGCCACAGTTGAGGCCTTTATGTATCAATAAACCTAATAGACTGCCTACCAATGGCACTGACTGAAGGCTTCCCTTGTCCATGAACTTCAGGTAATCAAGACCTTCAATGATTTCCTTCAGTTCCCTGCCGGTATAACCCACAGCGAGCAGCGCTGCCACAATGGAACCTGCAGAGGTGCCCGCGATCCTTTGCCACTTATAGCCATGCTCTTCAAAGCAGCAAACGGCACCTGCAAACGCAATTGCCCTAACACCGCCGCCCTCAAATACAGCGTCCGTCTTCATTCCGATGCTTGCCTCGACCTTTCATGATTTCCAGCCTTATATAGCATATTGTCGGATTGGGCAAATATGCGATAAGGCTTTGAAATACACTTAAAATCACGGTCTCTGGCTATAACTTGTGGGACGGAATATTGATGGGTAATTATCTCCTTCTATTGAGAATTCTACAAAATATTATAAAATATTATATAGTGTATAATGTAATTAGTCGTCAGGAGGGAATGGATTGCGTAATGTCAGAGCTATAAGAAAGAAAATAAATTGGAGAAAAGTAACGGGAGCATTTCTTTTTGTATCCTTGATCGCTTCCATTGTGTATATAGTCGTGATGTTCATCCTGTCACCTGCAGGTATTACATCTTCGGAAACCCCCGACCATGTAAAGGGGGATTATGCGCTGATGTTGCTCCAATGCATACTTGGACTTGTGGTTATGATGCTTCCTTCGGTTATTGAACGGAAATGGTCCATCGCCATACCCAATTTTATGTATGTACTATATTTTATCTTTCTCTATTGTGCCATCTATCTGGGAGAGGTTCGTAACTTTTATTACGTAATACCCTATTGGGATCTCATACTGCATGCCTTCAGCGGAGCCATGCTGGGAGCGTTGGGATTTACCATCGTCATTATGCTTAATCACACCAAGGGGTTTAACCTTCACTTAAGCCCGTTTTTTGCAGCGGTTTTTGCCTTTTGCTTCGCCCTGACCATAGGCGCTGTCTGGGAGATTTATGAATACATAATTGACTCAACTCTTGGCCTGAACATGCAAAAATACATGCTCAAGGACGGCACACCGCTGATTGGGCGGGAAGCTCTAAACGACACCATGGAGGACATTATTGTAGATGCCATCAGTGCCCTGGTGATGACAATCGTTGGATACATATACGTGAAGAAAAAGAAGTTTTGGAGTTCGGACAGCACGGAATGATCATGACGGGGCCCGACCCGATATTTCCGGATCGGCCCCGCTTAACACAACTGATCAAATAATGCAAAAGCGGCTAATAAGCAGAACCTATTCGCAGAGAGCCCTTGCGATATCTGATGCCTTGCTGAAATCGTCCTCTTCAGGATTCCAGTTGCACCTGATCTCCGGCTCCACTACAAGGAAACCTGCATCGGCGAGCCGTTCCCTGAGAATCTTGGTGGATTCTCCGCTCCACCCGTAACAGCCGAAAACAGCGGCTTTCTTATTTTTGAATCTCAGCTCTTTCAGAAAATCTATCCATCCTCCCACTGAAGACAGGATACTGTTTCCTACCGTGGGAGAACCCACAGCGATGGCTTTGGATCTGAATACCTCGGTCATGATGTCGTTTTTATCATACCTGGCAACATTAAAGATCTTAACCTTTGTGTCGGGAGATATTTTCGATATTTCCTTGCCGATTTTATGGGCAAGCTGCATGGTACCCTCCCACATGGTATCATATACAATGGTGATCTGATCCTCCTGATAATCCTGAGACCATTCATAGTATTTCTCCACGATCTGCAGCGGGTTGTCCCTCCAAATGACGCCATGGCTTGTGGCTATGATATCGATGGGAAGATTGAGAGCCTGAATCTCTTCGATCTTCTTTTTCACAAGGGGCGAGTAGGGATTAAGTATATTGGCATAATACTTAATTGCCTCTTCCCATAGAGTACAGGTATCAGCCTTATCGTTAAACAGCTCCTCCAGGGCGTAATGCTGGCCGAAGGCATCGTTGGAGAACAGGATATTATCGCCCGTCATGTAGGTTGCCATGCTGTCGGGCCAATGGAGCATCCTCATCTCCACAAAGACCAGTTTTTTGCCGTTGCCGATGTCAACCGAATCCCCTGTTTTGACAACTCTGAAATTCCATTCAGGATGATGGAACTGCCCCGTCAAAGATTTGACGGCGTTGGCTGTGCAGTAGATAGGTGTATCAGGGATTCTTTCCATGAGGTCGGGCAGGGCTCCGCTATGATCCACCTCGCCGTGGTTGACAACAATGAAGTCGATCTTGTCAAGATCAATCTCCTTGGCCAGATTATCCACGAATTCTGTGGAGTGCGGCCGCCAGACCGTATCGATAAGTACCGTTTTTTCTTCCTGGATCAGGTAAGCGTTCTGGGTTGATCCGTGATTGACGGAAAAATCGGAGCCGTGAAAAGATTCCAGTTCCCAGTCCACTTTGCCAACCCAATAAACATTATTCTTAATAAGTTTCTTCATAGTCTTCCCTCCGTTCAGCTCATTAATATATTCTCCAATTCATCCTTGTTTAAAAGCATAATTCTTTTGTGCCCCTTCAGTTCAATCAAGCCTTGTTCCTGAAAGGCGGTGAGCTTCCTGCTCAGGGTCTCCTGGCTCATTCCCAGTTGGGATGCAAAGTCTCCCTTTCTCATGTTGAGCACAACCTCATTGCCGCCTTCGGATAAGGACAGCAGTGCCTGTGCCAGCCTCTGTTCAACTGTACCCAGACTGATGGATTCAATGAGATTCTCTGCTTTCTCAAGCCTTTTGCTGAGTTCCTCCAAAACCTTAAAGGCAATGGAAGTATACTTTGCCATCAGTTCCTTGAGCCTTGCACCGTCGATGATGCACATGGTGGTGGACTCCAGTGTCTCAGCATTGTCGGTTAAGGGACTGGGACTGAACAATGAGAGCTCTCCTATAAACTCCCCCGGACCCACTACCCTTATTACCTGTTCCTTGCCGGAGGCACTGATCCTGGATACCTTCACCGAGCCTTCATGAAGGACGTAGAGCCTGCCTCCCGGATCACCTGCCATATAAACCATTTCTCCCTTTTTATAGGTTACGGCAGAGGTGATATGGGCTATCTCCAGCATCTCCTCCCGGCTCAGGCTGCTGAATATGGGAACCCTTTCTATGCAATTTGGATGTTGATCATGATGACAGTTACAGTCCATTTTGAGCCCCCAGGATTTATGTTTTTTTACCAAGAGTCCAGCTGTCCGATTTTACTGGATACTGATATTATGCCACATATACCACCACTTGCACCAACAAAAACACTTATCCGGCCAATTTATTCCTTGATTCCGGTATTTTCCTTTCAGAAGAGAGGCTTTAAGGGGAGATAAAACAATATTTCACAGATATGCAGAGATTATAAAAGCTTCAAGGGTGACTGGGCACCCTTGAAGCATAAGTTCATCAGCGGTTATCAGAAGCAATCGAGGCAGAGTACCGCCAGTATCGCAGCTATTATGCCGAGCCCTATCATGGTAAGGCCAATGATTCCGGGCAGGGCTATAATACCGCCGATGATTAGGTACAGTGCGATCAGCACAAGGGCGATGCACAGTATCCTTTTGTTGCGAAGGAAGTGGTTTACGCCCAGTAGCAGCAGCAAGAGAACTCCTGCAATAATCGTTCCGATGACGACAAAGTCAAAACCGGTAATACCAAGGCCGATCAAAACTACACCGAAAACAATCAGCAGAAATCCCAGTATGCCTGAAGCTATAAGAAGCGGGCGCTTACAGGATCTTCTTACTTCGTCCATAACAACACCTCCATAAAACTTGTCTCA
>LFSK01000210.1:0-6747 GCA_001512555.1 Clostridiaceae bacterium DTU059
CACCGGCGTTTGGGTCAATTTTTAACCGGCGATTGGGTCAAAAATATTCCGGCGTTGACACATTGGAACAACAGAGGTAAGAAGTCCATCGTCTGGCGCTGTGTCAGCCGATTAGAAAACACCGGCCTATTCTGCGATGCTCGCACGGTACTGGAGAGCACCATTGAGCAAGTGCTGGTCACCGCTATCAATCAGACGCTCTGCGACAAAGACTCTTTCCTCACAACTCTGCGGGACAACATCGCAACCGTCATAAATCGAGAAAGCGACAAGGCCTTGGCGGATATCGATAAGCGGTTGGAAGAACTTCAAACGGAACTTCTGAAGCTGGCTACTTCCAACTCGGATTATGATAATGTTGGCGATGAGATTCACCGACTGCGTGACCAAAAGCAAAAACTGCAGGTTGAAAATGCCAACCGTGATGAACTTAAAAAACGCATTACTGATATGAGTACATTCCTAAAGAAACAACCCACCGCTCTCACCGAATATGATGAGCAACTTATCCGACGGCTGATTGAAAAGGTCACCGTCTACGAGGACAAATTTACCGTGGAATTCAAGTCTGGCGTGACGGTAGATGTGGAAGAATAAACTGAAAGCAATCGAGGCACGTTACGAAGATTTATATTACAAATATTATAAAATAAAGAATCCATAGCAGCTTTGTTACTGTTATGGATTCTTTGCTATTTATTCTTAAATTTTATGTACTCAGAAAACGATGATGCTCCTAGTTTTCGACGTTTTGCAAGCATCGAAGCCCAAATGGTGTTTCCATCATCCTCCGAAATAAAACCTTTTTCCAAAGCCTCGATTAGTATATCACCTGTGGTTATGTGCTTCAATTTAAATTCAGTAATATAAGAACTTATGTCTTTTAAGTTATTACTTGCTACAATGCCGTTATTGGTTTTTGCTAATGCAATAGAGGCGGCTTCCCCTGGACCAATTATTTTATGTCCTTCGTCTGGTGAGGTTGTAAGTTTCTGATACAAAGTATATGCATCACTACCAATATCGATGGTTGCTAAACTGGCTTGATTATTGCTAATTAAATAATCCATTCGTTGCTTTAAGTGAGGAGTTGTTGGATATGACAATTCATCATACGCTGGCTTTGGAATCATAACCATGCCCGGATAAAGTAAGACTAATAAGTTTTGCTCGTTTACCCATAAGAACGCTGAAATACAGTCACTATCAAAGAAAAGCGAATCAATCATTTAATTCGCCCCCTTCGAATTCATCACCATAGACAAGATCAGATCTAAAGGCAGTCAACAATAGTTGTTCATACTTGCCAGTTGAGACAAGATCCTTTTGAAGCAACTCATCAGCTTGTTGAATATAGTATCCGTATGTTTTATATTGCTTATCCTCTGGAAGAGGTTTATAAAGGGAGTCATCATAACCCAAATTTACTGCAGAACGAATTACTCCTTGCCTGAATTGATCAGCCTGTTGAGGAGTCAATTTGTTATCTTCAATTAACCTGCACAGAAGCGCTTGTCTGCTTACCCTAAAATATTGTTCCAATTTGACAATTTCTTTTATTCCTAAATTGTCCGTTGACATACCATGTATTTTTTTGATTGCTTCAGCTAAAGCAACTGGAGGCATGAGAAAATAGGAAGCAAACTGGTCGGCAGCCTTTTCAGTATCATTGCCTGTTCCTATTTTTATTGCACATACGGTCGATTGTTTATTCTCGTCATAATATAAGTGATATAATTCGTGCGCCATTGAAAACCGTTGCCTGCCAACAGACATAGCAGAATTAATGGCAATCACTGGATTGCCATCATTCTTAATACACATTCCACTTATATGGTCACCCATTGGATAAAAAACTAAAGTTAGTTGTGTGATTGTGTGAGCCAACGAAAAAATATCGATTGGTGATGTAGTGTCTTCACCTAGCTCTTTTCGTAAAGCTAATGCTTTTGTGCAAAGATCTAGTTTATCTATCAATTTCATGGCCTCCCAACAATCGTGTCATAAAATTTAAGTTCAAAGCAATCCGATTTATGGCGCTAATTGTCTCTAAATCATCTTCGTTAATCTCACTGGCCCTGAGCGCAAATGAAATTTGATTTGCTTGGATTGAATCTTGGTTAAAGCTCTCTACTGCTACTCCAAATAATGCAGATAACTTATCAAGCATATCTGACGTCATAGAGCGTTCATTTTTTTCAATTTTTGATATTAAACTCTGATCAACATTTAAATACTTAGCAAGGTTACTTTGCGTAAAACCGCTTTGTTCTCTTAAACTTTTTATATTTTCACCAATTCTCAACATTGTATCTTTCATGATAATCCCTCCTTCTGTACTATTATTATATGCAGTTCTTGTCATAAAATCAATAGGAATTTTTAAATTATTTATGACAAGTGATCGGAGTTTTGGTAAATCTACATCCAACCTGACCACACAACCTCAAAAACTTCCGAAAAAACATCTAACCTGACCACTCGCGACCCCTGACATCTAACTCGGCCACTCACGGGGCTATGACATCTAACCTGACCACTTGACTATCAAAAAGTGCCTTTATGGACTTGTTTCCGCGAAGCGATATTCTCATGTTTTTCGCCTGGTGGGTTTCATACCCATATCTGCTAAAACCCTTGATATATAAGGGTTCTCAGCTCTCTCAATCTTTTACCCTTGACATCAATGTCACGCACTCAACGTGCTCCTTATGTGGAAACATATCCTGGAATCGAAGTAAAACCAACCAATGGAATGGGGCTTTAGCTCATTTGCCGCTTCTTCAGATTCATAGAATTCGCCATAATTATCGTCTTCATCCTCGGTTCCATCAGTCCAGTGATAAATCACTTTGTAATTTGCCATAATAAAGTCCCCCTTCTTATATTTTATTAAATAATAAGAATACGAATGCTCTGTAATAGCTATATATTTTTGTAACATTATACCATTTTATCATGTAAAATCAATGAATACAACTCACTTTCTATACTTTTGGGGCATAACTTAAATACTATTCTATTGCCTTTTTCTCTGTGATATCTTTGGTAATAATTATCTTTTTCCCTTTATATTTTTGTACTCGTGTAGATTTTTTTTTACTTTACAATCAGCAAACACTCTATACCTACAAGCTGATGTTTATTTGATGTTTAGCTAGACGAAAAACCGCAATAAATCGCTATAGATTACATAAAGCAATGACACCAATAACCCAAAGTTACTGCCGATTACATTAAGTTACAGTAGATAGCTAAAAAGTTAAATTATACCTCATAACCCGAAGGTCGTGTGGTTCAAATCCCGCCTCCGCAACCAAACAGAGTCCTGTAGGCTTAGTGCCTACAGGACTTTTTTATAATACTGTATTAAATATATTTGGTGAGAAATCAGGTTATACTCCTTTCTCCCTGACATACAGCCTATGGCATCATCCTGTTTTTTTGAACCATATTTACCCTGGCACGTCTAATAGGATGGAACAAACAATAACACAGGAGGTGCATTCGGTGAAGAAAAACATACTATCACTTATATTAGTTTTTATTATCTTGATGTCACTATCTGTTCCGGCTTTAGCACAGAACGGGGATGTCATACCCATAATGGCTGTAATTGAGAGGCATTGGTCCCAAAACTATGTGGACGATCTTGCTTCTGATTACGACATCGATTCTGTATTTATGGATAAGAGTCTGGATTCCCACATCACCCTTGAGGATTTTACGGACCTGGTCAGGCTGGCCATTGATGAGGATTACGATGGGATACCCGATTCAGTTGCCAGGGAGGCGGTTATTTATGAATGTGCGCGGATCTGGGCTGAGCAAACGGGCAAGAGTCTGGACCAGCTTCCCATTATAAAAATGACCCTATACTCAGACCAGGATAAATTGGACAGCAAATATATGCAGGGCGTATATGTGGCCTATATGAGAGAGATTGCCCGAGGCAGGGGCAACGGGATATTTGATCCGAAGACCCCAGCCACCTACGGTGAGCTTGCCACCCTGATCAGCCGGACGATCATGGCCATTGAGCAGGAAACAGGTTCCGCTCCCCAGCCAATTATGGCAGGAAGATTTGAAACGAGAGCAAATTATGACATTAATGAGGGTAAGGTCGTATTCGGCTTTGAGCTGTTCAGCCACTATACCCATCCCATGAGCTTGAACTTCTCTTCGGGACAGCAGTTTGAGGTTACTATCACCGACGAGGATGGAAACGAAGTCTACAGGTACTCGGACGGAAAATTCTTTACCCTGGCTCTTGTCACCAGAACCATCAATCCGGGAGAATCACTGAAATGGCAGGACGAATGGGATATGACCAACAAGGACGGCGAAAAAGTTGGATCCGGAAACTATAAAGCCGTCATAACAATCCTGGCCATCCCCGAATCTGACGAGGATAAGCTTGATGAAAGTCAGTTTACCACCACGATTGAATTCTCTCTCCAGGATTAACAGGATCAGCTTGTAAATCCGCTGTAAGCGAATGGAAAGTTAAACGCCCGGCTCCTTGGCCGGGCGTTTTGATTTCCTGTTTTAGAATTCCTTATAGAGTTCTTTTTTTGCTCCGCAAACTGGGCAATAGTCCGGTGCCTGATTAAGGATTGTATGACCGCATACGGGACAAACCAATACCTTCTCAAATTCGATATCCTTTCCTGCTCTGGCGGCATCCTGTGCTTGTTTGAAGAGCTCAGCATGGATTTTCTCCGCTTCAAGCGCAAAATGGAAGGAACGTTTTGCCCCCTTCTCGTCCTGAAATTCGGCAGCATTCAGGTAAACCGGATACATCTGGTCAACCTCATGGAGTTCACCGTCAATGGCTCCCTGCAGATTATCTACTGTTTTACCGGTGCCAAAAACAGCACCCGCTGTCACAGTTGCATCTGCTGTTTCACCGCCAATTTCCCGGAAATGGTTGTTGGCATGAACCAGTTCAGCATAGGCGATTCCCTCAAAAAGCCTGCCTATGTTTGGGAATCCCTCTTTTTCAGCCATTTTACCCCAGGTGAGGTAGCGCATGTGAGCCATGCTCTCTCCACCGTAAGCTGAACGAAGAAAATCAGAAGTCATAGCATTTTTGATAGACATTTCTTGTTACCTCCATTTTTCTTTCATCTTAATCAGAAATCTGCTTTCCAAAGACCGTGAAGATTGCAGTATTCATATACAGTACCTGATTCCGCTCCGGAGAACTCAGCCCTTGGCTCCTCACCGGGCTTAAGGTACTTGAATTCCACTCTGTCGCCGGCAACAAGGGCAATCCATTGGATATAATGTTCCGGTATCATGGGGTGGAGCGTAGAACCGACGGCAACCTTGATCTTACCGTCCTCCCTGGTGACATCGGGAACATGCTTCTCCTTAGAGGCGTCTACAGAATTGGCATTGAGCCTGGTCATTTCCTGATCACAACAGACCAGAGTACCTCCGCCTTTGTTAATAAGTGCTACAAGATTCCCACATGCTTCACAATGATAAAACTCTACAGCAGACATTGTAACCTCCCCTTTCTTCTATCAATTAACCCACTTGGGTGTATATACCCTTATTATCTGATCTTTAAAGACGATCATGGATGTATCTGAATCATTCAGCTTCTAGTATGGCTTTAAATCCAAATTCTATAAAAACTATTGGGTTTTCATTCAGCTTTCGAAGTTATCGCAGGGACCGCATTCAATACATCCCTCGGTAAACTCAGGTGAACAGCAGCTTTGGTTGCAGTCGAAATGCAAAGTTTCGGGTGTTTGATTTCTATCCTTTTCTTCAACAAAATGCTTTTTATTTGTATTCATCATACCATACACCTCCTATTTCATGGAACAGATTAAGTTATATATAGTATAAACCAAAATTGTAATGATTACAATACATATTTGCTATAATTTCATAGAGTAATGTGACCTGGTTACCAAACCCTTACTCAGAGCATATGACGGCTTAACTTCCGCGTCGGAGAAAACACTTTTTTGGGAAATATATGTCCTTAGTCCGGTATGAGTTTTTTTCCTGTTATGATAAAATGAAAAAGGTCGGTAGTATATCGCCAGCAACTAAAAATACTGATGAAGAGGATGCTTATGAATATCGGATTCTTTGATTCCGGAATTGGAGGATTATCCGTTCTTCGTGAAGCTTTAGCTGTTTTGCCAAATGAGAATTACCTCTATTATGCTGATACAGATAATACGCCCTATGGCACAAAAACCAGGGATGAAGTAAAAAAGCTTGCCTTCAAAGCAGTTGAGTTTTTAGCATCCCGCAGGATCAAAGCGCTTGTAATCGCATGCAATACGGCAACCAGCGCATCTGTGGAAGATCTGAGGAAAAAATATGATTTTCCCATCATAGGCATGGAACCTGCGGTGAAGCCCGCCGTGACCAAAAGTTTAAACGGCGGAAAACGGGTTCTGGTCCTGTCTACCGCCCTTACCCTGAGGGAAGTTAAGTTCCAGGATCTGGTGGCCAGGGTGGATACAGGACATATAGTGGATATGCTTGCTGCGCCAAAATTGGTGGAATTTGCAGAGAGATTCGTCTTTGAAGGAGTCGAGGTAGAGGCCTATCTCAGAGAGCTCCTTCCCTGGGACAGGATAACCTGCTACGGCACCATTGTCCTGGGATGCACCCATTTCCCGTTTTTCCGAAAAGCACTTACCCGAATCCTGCCCGACAGCATTGATATTATCGACGGAAACCGTGGAACCATCAACCATCTGCATGATGTGTTGA
>LFSK01000210.1:6787-7705 GCA_001512555.1 Clostridiaceae bacterium DTU059
GAGAAATACAACAAGCTGCTTAAATCATAAAGTACCCTGCCCTGTACCCCATGGGGCATTTTACAATGCGTTAACGCAATCCTTAAACCGATTGCCCCGTATCTCAAAGTTCCCGTATTGATCCCACGAGGCGCATGCCGGACTGAGCAAAATGATATCGCCGGGCTCGGACGAATCATAGGCTGCAGTGACAGCCTCATCCAGTGTCTCAACTACAACGCTGGCTATTCCCTGCTCTGAGGCAAACCGGCTGATGCGATCCTTTGTTTCGCCAAAGGCTACTATGAGCTTTACCCCTTTAAGATAGTCCTTAAGCCCATCAAAGCTGTGGCCCCTGTCCAGTCCACCCATAAGGAGTATGATTGGCCTGTCAAAGGAGGAAAGGGCCATCTGGGTTGATGTGATATTAGTGGATTTAGAGTCGTTGTAAAAATCCACCTGGTTGATGGTTCTGACGTATTCCAGCCGGTGCTCCACACCTCCAAAGCTTTTCAACACATCGATAATGGGTTGGCTTTCCACACCCAGTTCCTTTACTGTTGCTATGGCCGCCATGGCGTTTTCATAGTTGTGCTTTCCCTTGATCTTTACATCGCTTAATGAAATGATCCTTTCGTTGTTGTAATAGATCGCCCGATCCAGAATGAAACAGCCGGGTTTTCTCATGGGGTGCCATGAGAAGTACTTCCTTGTGGAAGGTACGTCACAGGTGAGGTCAAGCACTTCACCGTCATCCAGATTAAGTATGGCGATGTCCTCATTGGTGTGGTGGTTGAAAATCCGTTTTTTCATGGCCTTATAGGCTTCATAGGAGCCATGGAAGTCTATGTGGGCTTCCGACAGATTGGTTAAAACTGAAATATTGGTCTTAAAGTCAGCCACATTGCAAAGCTGATGATCCGACACCTCCATGACGGC
>LFSK01000210.1:7831-8126 GCA_001512555.1 Clostridiaceae bacterium DTU059
CCGGTCTTGATGCCTTCCTGAGTATTTCATATATAAGGGTTGTTGTGGTCGTCTTCCCGTTGGTACCGGTAACCCCTATAATGGTGACGCCGCTGGGAAAGTAGCGGAAGGCCAGTTCCATCTCATTTATAACAGGCACGTTGTGATTTTGTGCTTTCTCCACATAGGGATGACTGTTTGGAATACCCGGGTTTTTGACCATGATATCAAAGGACTGATCCAATAAGTTTTCGGGATGGTGTCCAAGAATGATTTCCACGCCCAGGGACTCAAGCTCTTTTATCTGATCAGCATT
>LFSK01000058.1:0-18643 GCA_001512555.1 Clostridiaceae bacterium DTU059
AAGCCTGAACCGGCTTCTGAAGCGGGATACAAAGGTATTTGCTATGAGTTGAAAAAAGTGCTTGACAACGTGCGTGTACCGTTATAAAATATATGCAAATTTCATGATTCGTAATAGTTCAAAGGCTATGATTGGAACCAGTAGATGAATTGTGAATTTCTCAGAGAGCCGTGTATGGTGCGAAACGGTATTTTCAGATTCATTGAACTCGTCCATGAGCTTCTGCCTGATAATGTAGGGTAAGACGGATTTCCACCGTTAAAGGGATAGATGGTGCTGGCCATCGAAAGAGTGGATTCATTTGAATCAATAAGAGTGGTACCGCGGGTTATAACCTCGTCTCTGTTTTCGGAGACGGGGTTTTTTGATTTTTCTTTAATGTCATGACGATTTACGTATTTATCTGCGCAGATAAGTGCTAACAACATATGGAAACGGAGGTAGATCATAACCATGAGAAAGATTTTAGTACTGGATACAACCTTAAGAGATGGGGAACAGGTCCCCGGCGCAAAACTGAACCTGTATGAGAAGCTGGAGATTGCAGCCCAGCTTAAGAACCTTAATGTGGATATCATAGAGGCCGGGTTCCCGGCTTCGTCGGCCGGCGACTTCAAGGCGGTGGAGGAGATTGCCAAAAAGATAGGCGACAAAGTGATGATCACCGCCCTGGCCAGGGCTGTAAAAAGCGATATCGACGCAGTTTACCACAGCGTGAAGCATGCGCAGAAGCCCTTGATCCACATAGTCCTCGGTACATCCGATGTGCATGTGGAGAAAAAACTGAGAAAGACCAGAGAGCAGATCCTGGAGCAGGGTGTGGAGGCCGTAAAATATGCCAAGACACTGTGCCCCAATGTTCAGTACTCCACCGAAGACGCTTCCAGATCGGATTTCGATTATCTCTGGGAAACCATTGAGGCCGTTGTGAAAGCAGGGGCTACCATGATCAACATACCGGATACTGTTGGCTACGCCGTCCCCGAGGAATTTGGCGAACTGGTGAGAAGGATCAATGAGCGGCTTAAAAACCTTAATCCAGATGTTCTTTTAAGTGTTCACTGCCATAACGATACAGGCCTTGCTACAGCCAATACCCTTGCCGCCATAAAGAACGGTGCCGACAAAGTGGAATGTACCATTAACGGAATAGGGGAGAGGGCGGGTAATGCAGCCCTTGAAGAGGTGGTTATGGGACTCTTCCTGAGGAAGGATTACTATCAGGCCACCACTGGTATTGTGACCACCGAGATCAAGAAGACATCACGCCTTGTCAGTGCTTTGATGGGTCTTGATGTGCAGGTTAACAAGGCTATAACGGGAGATAATGCCTTTGCTCATTCATCAGGAATTCATCAGGACGGACTGCTCAAGTCCAGGGATGCATATGAGGTTATCCATCCTGAGGATGTGGGTGTGGAAGATATGGAAATCATCCTTACCGCAAGATCAGGCCGTCATGCCGTCAAGAATGCCCTGGCACAGGTTGGGTTCACCAACTATACACCTGAGGAATTCGAGCAGATATTTGCAAGGTTCCTTGAGCTGGCCGATGCCAAGAAGGAGGTCTATAACCACGACCTGTACCATATCGTTCAGAGTACAGTGAGAAGGGATCATTTCAATGGTTCCGCGGTGGATAAACTTTATGAGCTTGCGGATATGCAGGTAATCATCAACAACAACTTCCCCTCTGCCAGCGTTAAGATCAAAAAGGGCGATGAGATACTTGCCAGCAGCAATATGGGAGATGGCGCCGTTGATGCGCTTTACACGGCTATCCGGGAAGCGACGGGCGTTCACCTGCGACTCCTTGAATACAAGCTTAACAGTGTTTCCAGAGGCAAAGAAGCCCTGGGCAGGGTCAGCATCAAGGTGAAGAACGGAAGCGGCAAGGTATATACCTCTAAAGCTGTAGACACCGATATCCTCAAGGCAAGTGCCCTGGCTTTTGTCAATGCCGTGAACATGGCGGTTGTTGATGATATAGTTTCAAAACAGGATCAGGTTGTTTAAGGATGCATTCATGCGAAGATGGAAGCAGAAACTCCCCCAGTTTTCTCAAGACATCCTCGCATATGCCAATAGACTGTCCAGGCTTTCCTGGACCAAATTCTCAAGAAGAGGGGCGAACAGGTCGCCCTTCTTCTTTAGTCTTTCCAGTGCGTTGTTCAGCGTGAAATCTTCCGGGTGAACGCCTTTTTCCAGTTCGTCCCACTGGATGGGCATGGAAATGCTTGCGTGATCTGTTGCCCTAGGCGTATACACCATAGCTATGGTCTTTCCCTGCCACATTTGAAGGTAATCAAAGTAGAGCTTTGATCCTCTTTTCTCAATCTTGCGCTCAATGGTGATCTTCCCGGGGTATTTCTGGCTGAAATATCTGCCAAAGAACTCATTGATTCTACGTGCCTTGTCGTAGTCGTAGCGACCTCCAACCGGGATATAGATCTGAAGGCCGGTGGCACCGGAGGTCTTTACATAACTTATTATTGAAAGTGAATCCAGGGTTTCCTTCACCAGCAGGGCAACCTCGGCCGCATCTTCGAATCGCTGGCCTTCGGAGGGATCCAGATCAAAGACTATGGAGGTTGGGTGGTTCTCCCGCTGCCAGGTATTGAATGAGGTATGGAATTCCATTGCCGCCAGGTTTACAAGCCAGGCCAGGGTGGGCAGGGAATCCAGCAGAATATAGGAAACATTATTCCAGGTATGGGTTTTCACCCATTCGGGAGTATATTCGGGGGCGTTCTTTTGGAAAAAGGATTCGCCTCCGGCTCCATGGGGGTATCTGATGGTAGTGAGGAGCCTGTCCCTGGAGTGGGGAAGAATGTATGGAGCCAGCTCAATCATCCTGGCCAGATAGTCGATCTTTCTGATGCCTGCCTCAGGCCAAAGGAGTTTTTCGGGATTGGAGAATTTCATCCTTTTCCCTTCAACTGTGATTATTTCTGCATCGGACATAATAAAACCACCCTCCAATAGTATGTCATTGCGAGCGGAACGGGATCCCGTAAAGCCCGGTCGCTGTGCTGCACGTCTGCGAAACATCAACTGTTCGAATGAGGGTCGGCTGAACTCGCTCCGATCAAACAACAGCCGACCTTATCCCATTCTCACAGGATGTTTCGGCGCCTTATCGCAATGCGCCCTTGTTTTACGGGATCCCTTACCGAACGCGGCCTGTAATGCTAGCGTGGCAATCTCCGACCTCGAAGCCCTTCTTCCACTCTCACATCCCACTTCTTACTTCCCACATCCTACTCAATATACTCTGTTCCGTCGGCTTCATCGGGGCTGCTTTTACTGAATGCCAGAATTTTGGGGTGCCTCAGGCTGCCATCGTTGGTCCACTCCAGGAAACTGACCCAACATGTGAGTATGGGTTTAAACCATACCATGTCTCCTGCGCCTGAGGTAACAGGGAAGGGCGGCGATTCAGATATCAAAAACTCCATGTTTTCCTGAAGGAGGCGGAAGTGTTCCCGGGTAAGTCCCAGGGAGGCCTTGCCTATATAGAGCCATTCTCCATGGGGCTTGATACCCAAAAGGAGGGAAACAGGGACACCACCTTTCATGGACAGGCCGCAAACAGCTGAAAGGAGCTTTTTATGCAATTTTGTCTTGTACCAGTCTTTGTGCCTTTTGCCGCCAATATATGGGCTGTCGGCTCGTTTTGAAACAATTCCTTCCCAGCCTTTTTGCTTCATAAGGTTTAAAAGTGCATCCCCATCGGAAAAATCATGGGTTACCGCCACATTCCGGCCCGGGGCAAGCTTTTCTTCCAGGATGGCTTTTCTTTGCCTTAATGGGTGTGCTCTCAGATCCTTTCCGTCAAGGCTCATGATATCAAATACGATATACCGTGCGGGGCTCTGCTTTGAATAAAGGGATGCTCTGGATGGATCACCCACCCTCTCCCGGGTAAGCACATGATAAAAGGACGGTTTTTGGTTTTGGTCGAACACGACAATTTCACCGTCCAGCCAGGCACTTTTTGCCTGAAGCTTCTCTGTTATCTCATCCAACTCGGGATAAAAGTCTGTGCGGTCACGTTTATTCCGGGTAAAAATCCTGAGCTTTCCGTTTTCCACACGACAGAGGCCTCTTATGCCATCCCATTTTACCTGATGTATCCATTGGTTTCCTGCGATCACATCGGGTCTTAAGATGGGTTCCATAGGATCGATCCATTCCATGGTTCACCCTACCTCTGCCGGCTGCTTCTTGCTCTTTTTTGTGCGCTGCTTGCCCGGGGGTGTTTTACCCTGTCTCCTCATTTCCTGGGTTTGCTGCAGGCTGGCCTGGAGGGCTGCCATGAGATCCACCACATTGCGCTGGGGTGCTTCCGGAGCAGTGACGATTTCCTGGCCTTCGGCTTTCTTCCGGATAAGCTCCAGAAGATCCTCCCGATACTCATCCCTGTATTTCTCAGGCTTGAATTCTGCGGTCAGGTTTTCTATCAGCTGCTCGGCCATGTCAAGTTCCCGCTCCTCAATCTTTACTTCTTCCGGGATGCCCGGAACAAGGTTGACAGACCGTACCTCATCGGGGTAGAAAATGGTCTCCAGGATGAGAATGTTCCCGAGTACCCGGATGACGGCCAGGGATTGTTTATTCCTGATGGTGATCCTGGCCACCGCAATTCTTCCTGTCTTTTTCATGGCCTGGCATAACAGGCTATAGGCTTTACCACCGCTGTTATCCTGGGGGGCGAGATAATAGGATTTGTCAAAATAGATGGGATCTATCTCACGCAAATCCACAAAATCCAGAATTTCGGCTGTTTTTGCGGTAGCGGGTTTGATGGCTTCCAAGTCCTCCTCGTCGATGAGAACAAATCTTCCCGGCTCAAACTCGAAGCCCCGAACCAAATCATCAGGACCTATCTTTTCGTTGCAGGCAGGGCAGACCCGCTCCTGCTTTATGGGAGTCCGGCATTTCCTGTGCAGGGTTCTAAATCGAATATCCTTATCTTCGGTGGCTGCAAACATCTTAACCGGTATGTTGACCAGGCCGAAGCTGACCGAGCCTTTCCACATGGTATGCATGGTTTAACCCTCCTTTTTTATTATCTTTGGTTGATAATCAATGCCTTATTCGCACATTACTATTAAAGTGTCAGATTTTTGTAACCAAAGTTACAGAAATAATATTGGCTTCATGCTAGAATAATCAAAAAGGTTCTGAAGTATCGTGGGATTATTGATCTGTCCTGTGATTCCCAGGATGCCATTCTGGGAAAAGATATGAGTGGGCGAGTTTATTTAAGCTCTGAGTGTAGGGAAAATTAAGAGTTTGTGGATATAGATTGTGCAAGAATACACACAAGTGGTGAAAGGGGATGAAATATGATCAGAAAAGAGACCTGGCGTGTAATTGGAATGACATGCGCAGCTTGCGCATCAAGAATTGAAAAAAACCTGAACAGACTTGAAGGTGTTCAGTCGGCCAATGTCAACCTGGCTGTAGAAAAGGCTGTTATAACATATGATGACAGTCTTCTCGATGATGCCCGCATAGAACAGATAATTATCGGATTGGGGTATAAGGCTCTGAAAGAGGAGAAAATTTCAGACAGCACTGTCAGCCTCAGAATTGAGGGAATGACCTGTGCATCCTGCTCGGCAAGGGTTGAAAAGAAGCTGTCCGGGATGGACGGGGTTGTTCAGGCAAGTGTAAACCTGGCAACCGAAAAGGCATCCATCCAATATGAACCCAGCAGGATCAAGCCTTCTGACTTGATTGGTGCCGTCGAATCACTGGGTTATCAAGCCAGGCTGGCGGAGGATGTGACCGACAGGGAAAGGGAACTTCGGGAGAGGGAGCTAAAAAGCCTCAGGACTACCCTGATCATATCGGCGGTTCTGACCGCGCCCCTGCTGCTTGGAATGATTCTATGGATTTCGGGACTTGGCGGTCCCATAGTGATCTTCCTTCATAATCCCTGGTTCCAGTTAGCCCTGGCAACCCCTGTTCAGTTCATCATAGGTTTCCGCTTCTACAAGCATGCCTGGCTGTCTCTGAAGTCTAAAAGCGCCAATATGGACGTACTCATAGCCATGGGTACCTCTGCGGCCTATTTCTTCAGCCTTTACAACGCATTCTTCCAGAAAGTTGAACCGGGTATGATGCACGACCTTTATTTTGAGGCATCGGCTGTGATCATCACCCTGATTCTGCTGGGTAAATACCTGGAGGTTGTGGCTAAGGGCAAAACCTCCGAAGCCATTCGAAAGCTCATGGGGCTTCAGGCCAAAACTGCCAGGGTTATACGGGATGGTCGTGAAGAGGATATTCCCATTGAAGAGGTTCTAGTCGGGGATATCATAGTGGTGAGACCGGGAGAGAAGGTGCCGGTGGATGGCAAAATCATAGAAGGGACCAGTGCTATTGACGAATCCATGCTTACCGGTGAGAGCCTTCCCGTTGAAAAGAAGGCAGGGGACACTGTAATAGGTGCCACCATCAACAAGTTTGGTTCCTTTACATTCAAGGCTACCAGAATAGGCAAGGACACTGCCCTGTCCCAGATCATCCGGATGGTGGAAGAAGCCCAGGGATCCAAGGCGCCTATCCAGAAGATGGCAGACAAGGTGTCGGGGGTTTTTGTTCCCGTTGTCATAGGAATAGCAATTCTAACCTTCGTAATATGGATGATAGTGACCGGAGATACTGGAAGAGCGCTGATCAGCGCAGTATCGGTTCTTGTAATCGCATGCCCCTGCGCCTTAGGTCTTGCAACCCCAACGGCTATCATGGTGGGTACCGGTAAGGGTGCAGAAAAAGGGATTCTGATAAAAGGCGGCGAGCATCTTGAGACAGCTTACAAGATAAACACCGTTGTACTGGACAAAACGGGAACCATCACCAAGGGGACTCCTGAAGTGACCGATATAATTCCCCTGGCAGGGGGATCCAGGCAGGATCTCCTTAGGTTGGCGGCAATAGCCGAAAAACGGTCGGAGCATCCTCTGGGGGTAGCAATCTACGATCGTGGCAAGCAAGAACTGGAACCCATCGAGGATCCCGACAGCTTTGAATCCATAACCGGTATGGGTGTCAGAGCACGGGTTGGGGACAGGGAGATCCATGTAGGGACACGGAAACTCATGGCCAGCCTTGGGCTGGATGTGAGTGGTATTGAAGATATTGTTTCGGGGCTTGAGGATCAGGGAAAAACAGCCATGATCCTGTCTTCCAATGGCCGGGTGGAGGGTGTCATCGCAGTAGCCGATACACTGAAGGAAAGTTCAGAAAAAGCCATAGATACGCTCATGCAAATGGGTGTTGAAGTATATATGATTACCGGTGACAATGAGAGGACTGCGCGTGCCATAGCTAAACAGGCAGGAATTGACCATGTGCTGGCAGAGGTTCTGCCGGAAAACAAGGCTAAGGAAGTGGAAAGACTGAAAAAGGAAGGCAGGATAGTTGCCATGGTGGGAGACGGCATTAATGACGCGCCCGCCCTTGCCACCGCCAATATCGGTATGGCAATGGGCAACGGAACAGATGTTGCTATCGAAGCCGCCGACATTACCCTCATGAGGGGAGATCTGGCGACTATTCCCGATGCCATCAGGCTTTCCAGGAAGACCATGACCAAGATCAAACAGAATCTGTTCTGGGCCTTTATTTACAATATTATTGGCATTCCCTTTGCCGCCCTGGGGCTTTTAAACCCCATGCTTGCCGGAGGCGCCATGGCCTTCAGTTCGGTATCTGTTGTGACAAATTCGCTGAGCCTTAAGCGTTTCAAGTAAACAGATGACTGCTTGTACCGATTGAACACTCTCTCGGTTTCATGAATAGCATGTACTAGGACAAGTTATAAAAGAGGTGCTGTTATTGTGTGATGAAATAAGTAGGAAACAGCGTGAGCTTTTCTGTAGGCGAGAGTGCTTTTGCCACTGTAAACGATGTCACGACCCCTGCTTCAGACACACCAGGTGTCGCAGACACGGTAAAGAATGGTGGGCTGTTGTACTACTGCTTCTATTCCTGTAGGCGGCCTGAGAGCAATAACTCAAGGGCTCATCACACTGATTTTGACCGGCTCTCACGCCGGTTCTTTTTGGGCACAGATGAACCATTTGTCCTGAAGCTTGAATGAAGGCGGGGTTTATTAATAAAAAGCAAAAAAAACACCAACAATACGGAGGGTGATGTTAAGTGAGTGAAATGATCAATAACCGCGAATTCAGGCAGAAGGTGCTAAAAGAGATTATCAGGGAACTCCATGACGGGAAGACTGTTGAGGAGGTAAAACCGAGGTTTGAAGAGCTTATCAAGGGGGTTTCAGTCAACGAGATAACCGAGATGGAACAGGCTCTCATCATGGAAGGCATGCCCGTGGCTGAGATTCAAAAGCTATGTGATGTTCACGCATCGGTGTTCAAGGGATCCATCGAGGATATTCATAAGGAGCCGGAAACCACCAAAGCGGCAGGGCATCCCATTCAGATCTTCAAACAGGAGAATAGCGAAATCGAGAATTTGATCCAGGGAAGACTGACCCCACTTTTGGAGAAACTCAAGACCACCGATGATAAGGATACCGTAAGCGAACTCTTGGAAGGTTTCAAGCTGCTGCTTGAGGTGGACAAGCACTACTCAAGGAAGGAAAACCTGCTCTTTCCCTATCTGGAGAAGTATGGGATAACCGCACCTCCAAAGGTCATGTGGGGAGTTGACGATGAGATCCGTTCGGCCATAAAGGAAACCATACGGATGCTGGAAAACTACGGGGGAGAAAAAGAGGCCTTGCTTGAAAAGGCCGATGAGGCCATATACAAGACTAAAGAAATGGTTTTCAAAGAAGAAAACATTCTGTTCCCCATGGCTATGGATACCCTTTCCGAGGATGAGTGGCAGAAGATCTATGAAGAAAGCAGTGAGATCGGATATTGTCTGATTAACCCGGATACGGCATGGGAGCCTGTCCGTGTGGAACCGGAGGAGCAAGCCAAAAGGGAAGGAGAGCCGGAAGAGAATATAGTCCGGTTTGATGCAGGAGTCATGACCCATGAAGAAATCAATGCCTTGCTGAACACTCTTCCCCTGGATATTACCTTTGTGGGAAAGGATGACACGGTGCGCTATTTCACCCAGGGTAAGGAGCGCATCTTTGCCAGACCGAAAACCATAATCGGTAGGCATGTACAGAACTGTCATCCACCGGCCAGCGTGCATATTGTTGAGAAAATCGTAGAGGATCTGAAGAGCGGGAAAAAGGATCACGAGGACTTTTGGATAAGAATGGGTGATGATACCATAGCCTATATTCGGTATTTCGCTGTAAGAAATGCGGAGGGCGAGTTCCTGGGTGTCATGGAGATTACACAGAACATCAAACCCATTCAGGAACTGACAGGGGAAAAGAGACTCCTGTCAGATTAGGATACTGGCTGAGTGCCGGTCATCCAAAGCAGAATAAATGAAATCTTACATGAGTTTGGTAAATGATTCGAATGAAGGAGGTATGTACATGAAGGCTACGAAGGATATGACTATTGGTGAAATCATCAATCAGAATCCCAATGCTGCCAGAATCCTGATGGGTATGGGGCTGGGCTGCGTGAGCTGCCCTGCGTCCCAGGCCGAGACGCTGGAAGAAGCGGCACAGGTTCATGGTCTTGATATCGAGAAAATGCTGTCAGAGCTCAATAACGAAGCATAATCTCTGATATGTCAATGGTCTGAAACAGACCATAAAAAGAATCAGGCTCAGGTTTGCGGCTTCTTTAAGAGACGCTGCCGGGGTCTGATTTTTTTCATGCTTGTCCCGTTATTACCCTAAAAAAGTATATTGATGGTTGAAAGTGTAAAAATACTGATGTACAATTACTACATGCAAATGCGAATCAATCCCGTTAAGGAGGAAGTTTTTTGAATCACGCAAAGACTTTTTTGGTTCTGTTCCTGTGTCTTATGCTGTTTACAGCCTGTGGTGCTTCCCATGAACCCGGAGTCGCACCCGAAGACATGGCAGACGATTTTTCGATCGTTACCTCTTTTTATCCCATTTATGTGCTGACCATAAATGTGGCCGGAGATATACCGGGTGTAAGGGTCACCAATATGACTGAACCCCAATCGGGCTGTCTACATGATTATGAACTCAGTCCTGCCGACATGAAGACCCTGGAAAATGCCGATTTGTTTGTGATTAACGGTGCTGGAATGGAAACCTTTATCGATGAGATCAAGGCTGTCTATCCTGATCTGGTCATTGTTGAGGCAGCCAGGGATATACCTCTGATAATTGATGAATCCACTGGCGAGGAGAACCCCCATGTATGGGTGAGCATATCAAACGCCATCAAACAGGTTGAGAATATCAAAGAGGCTCTGGCAGGGGCAGATCCGTCCCATGAGGAAGACTACAGGCGTAATGCCGATGAATATAAGGGTAAACTTACGGCACAGAAGGAAAGGATGCATGAGGCCCTGAAGGATATAGGATCGCGGGATATCGTGACCTTCCATGAAGCATTTCCCTACTTTGCACAGGAATTTGGCCTGAATATTGTTTCGGTTATTGAGCGTGAACCCGGTACCGAACCTACCGGCGCTGAGCTGGGAGAGACCATTGAAATCATTAACTCTCTCGGCGTTAAAGCAATATTTGCAGAGCCCCAATACTCGGCCAGGGCAGCTGAGACCATAGCAGCCGAAACGGGGGCAAAGGTGTACCTTTTGGATCCGCTGGTAACCGGCCCCAAGGATGCTGATCCCAACAGTTATGTTGATATAATGGAAAGAAATCTTCAAACTCTGATTGAGGCGTTAAAATGAACCATGAATTAACGGGTATGAAATGTGTCTGTGGAGAACAGAGCTGTGGTCTTTGCTGCACCCGGATTGAGAATCTGGGTGTCAGGATAGGCAATGACACCATCCTTAAAGATATCAATCTCCATGTTCATTGCGGTGAGTTCACAGCCGTCATAGGGCCCAATGGAGCGGGCAAAAGTACTCTGCTGAAAGCCATCCTGGGAGAGGTCAGGCATACCGGCCATCTGAAGTTTATGCGCAGCAGCGGGATAAGAAAGGAACGGCCGGTAATAGGTTATGTTCCGCAGAACCTGAATCTGGATCCCACCAGTCCAACCAGTGTGTTGGATCTTTATGCTGTTTGCCGCAGCAGAAGCCCGGTATGGCTTCATATTCCTGATAGGGTTAAAGAAAAAGCCAGGGAATGCCTTTCCCGGGCAAAGGCCGATCATCTGCTGCATAAAAGGTTGGGCGCCCTTTCCGGAGGCGAACTTCAGAGGGTATTGCTGTCCCTGGCACTGGATCCGGTACCTGAGCTGCTCCTTCTGGATGAGCCGGTGTCGGGTATTGATCAAAACGGGCTGGAAATGTTTTATGACCTGCTTTCAGACATAAGGAAAAACTATGACCTCTCCATCATCATGGTTTCCCATGATCTGGATCTGGTAGTGCGCCATGCAGACAGGCTTGTGCTTCTGAATGGTACGGTGCTGGCAAATGGCACGCCGCAGGAGGTTATGAAAAGTGAAAGTTTCAAGAAGGTTTTTATGGGGATTTGGTGATGGCTATGGAACTTTGGTATAACCTGGTGGATCTCTTGCCCTTTGAGTGGGCCGTTCCCGGAAAGATGCTGTTTATGAAAAATGCATTGCTGGCTGTACTGCTGTTGGCGCCAATCTTCGGAATGCTGGGTACCATGATTGTCAACAGACAGATGGCATTCTTTTCCGATGCTCTCGGGCACGGCGCTTTCACCGGTATTGTCATAGGGGGACTGGCAGGTTTTTTGCAGCCGCTGTGGTCGGCCATAGCTTTTTCCATTGTGTTTTCTGTGGGGATATCGGTGGTCCATCACAAAACCAGGATGTCCAGTGATACCATCATTGGTGTTTTTTCTTCCAGTGCTGTGGCGGCAGGAATCTTCCTTGCCACTGCGGGGGGGAAGAGCTTTGCCCGGCTCAACTCCTATCTTGTGGGAAGCATATTGAGCATTACTCCATCTGAAATTGCGGTTATAGCTATCATTCTGGTTGTTGTCCTTCTCTACTGGCTCTTATTTTTCAACAGATTACTCTTTGCCAGCATAAATCAGGTGCTTGCCAGGAGCAGGGGTGTGCCTACATTCTGGCTGGAAACCCTGTTCAGCGTGGCCATCGCTGTTCTGGTTACCGTTTCCATGTCATGGATCGGACTTTTGGTTATCAACTCATTCCTGGTGCTTCCGGCTGCGGCTGCCCGAAACGTTGCCCGTAATCAGAGACAATACCATATGATAGCTGTTTCTATATCTCTTATTTCAGGTGTTTCAGGGCTTATAGTCTCCTACTACACCGAAACGGCTTCAGGTGCCACCATAGTACTCATAACGGCGGCTACATTCCTTGCGACGCTTTTTATGCGGCGTCGGCGGGCATAGCCTGTGGAGTTTATTCTGCAATGGGACAGAGGTGATAGGTTTGGGGGTTAAAAACCGTTACAGTAAGATGCTGAAAAGAGAAAACTTGCGAAATACAAGCCACAGGCAGTCCATTCTGGAAGTTATGGAGGCGTCAAGGGAACCTGTCTCAGCTGAAACCCTATATTTAACTTTGAGGGGGAAGGGGATTTCCATAAGCATGTCCACGGTTTACCGTGCTCTGGATGTGCTGGTCGAAAGGAATATTATAGCTAAGACCGATTTTACCGATAACAACAGAAGCCTCTTTGAGATAAAACGGGAGGAACACAGGCATCATCTTGTATGTGTCAAATGCAAAAAGATCATTCCCGTCACGGAATGCCCCTTCCATGAATATGCCAGTGCACTGGAAGAGCGGTTTGGCTTTAGCATTACCAGCCACAAGCTGGAGATGTTCGGATATTGCCGTAAGTGCAGCAAAGATTCAGATGAGAAGTAGAGAATACTTATTCTCACAGGATGTTTCGGCGTCTTATCGCAATGCGCCCTTGTTTTACGGGATCCTTTATCGTTATTGCCAGCGTGACATGTATCCGGGAATTCCGTAAAGCCCGGTCGCTGTGCTGCACAAAGAAGTGTCATTACGAGCGGTACGCAGTGAAGCGTGGCAATCTCCAAAATCCTTAGCCTTCGAGGTGGGATGCAGTCAATTGGCGACTTGTGGCCAGAAGTTGCATTGACTTGATGATATGCCAATGAGTATAATCGAATCAGCAGAAGGTATTGAAGGTAATGTTTAACATTCTCTGCCATGATGCTGTGAATCCTGCCGGAAAAGATTAATAAGAAGGGGTATTGGAGAATTGCTGAGAAACTACCTGGATGTGATTAGTAAATCGGCTCTGTTTGAGGGCATCGAATCCCATAATATAGAGGGCATGCTCAAATGCCTTACCCCCATTGTCAGGAACTACAAAAGGAATGATATGATAACCCTTGCGGGAGAACCATTTACAGGTATTGGCATCCTGCTTAAGGGCGAGGCTTCTGTGAGCAAAGAGACCCCATCCGGCAACCGGATGGTGATACATATGATTGAACCCGGGGATATGTTCGGAGAAATGATTGCCTTTTCAGATCATTCGGCCTGGCCTGCCACTGTTCAGGCTGTGGAGGATTCTGCCGCATTATTCATCCCCAGGGACAGGATTATCAACGAATGCCAGCGGTTATGCTCATGGCATCGCGCCATCATCCAAAACATGCTGAGACTTGTATCCAACCGTGCAATAATGCTGAACAAGAAGCTTGAAATACTGACCATTAAAAGCATGCGGGGTAAGCTCTGCGCCTTGTTCCTTGATCAATACCAAAGGGAAGGGCGCGCCACCTTCACTCTCAATATGAATCGCAATCAACTGGCTGATTTTCTTAATGTATCAAGACCCTCCATGTCACGGGAACTGGGCAGGATGAAGGAGGAAGGATTGATCGATTATCATCTTTCATCAATCCGTCTTCTTGATATTCCTGCGCTGAAACGCGCACTTGACAATTGAACTCTTACGCCATTATTTATCACCGGATTTTTACACGGCTTGCCTGCTCTTTATCGGGCAGGCTTTTTCTTTCTCAGCCTAGCCAGAATCAGAAGCAGAACGGGCATGACAAAGGCCACGATCCAGGCCCAGTTTCTGAACAGATTGACCTCATAGCCGATGATTTCGGTGAAATCCGAGGGAATGAAGCTGACACTCATGATGATTATTGCAAAAGGTATGATGAGCGGCTTGTAGTAATCCAACTGAAATGTCTTCTGGAAGGTGAATAAAATGAAGTAAAAAGTTACGGATATATATAGCAGGGAGGAAGCAGCCCAGATAAACAGAAACAACGATTCCACCCTCTGAAAGAACCTGCCAAGCTTAATGAGCCGTGCGATATGGAAGATGGGTATTGTCCTTTCCAGAGAGCTGGGATAGGGAAAGACCGATGAAAAAACAAAAGAGGATATCAGCAGGAAAACTGCGGACAGGCCCAGACTCCAATAACCCGTAGCTCTGAAATTCTGATATTTTTTCAGGAAGGGCGCCAACAGGAACAAAACAAGTATTTCAAAAAAGGCTGATACCTTTGAAGCACCTTTTATGAAGATCTTTTCAGCTCCGTTTCCAAGAATGGGCAGCAGATTCCCCAAATCGATATAGTTTACAACACCAAGCATTATCAGCAAAAAGCCCGCAGCTATGATGATTACTGTAAAGGCGTGAAGCCTGGACAGGGCTTCCATACCCAGATAGGCTCCTACAACCAGACACACCACGTAAAACAGCTCTACAAAGCTTAAGGGGGATGTGGTAAGGGATATGAGCTTCATATTCTCACTGAATAACCGCATATAAGCGGTTGTACTCCAGCCCAGACAGAGAATGATCACAAGCCCCACAAAAACCCTTCCAATATTGCCTGCAGCAAGCTCGGCAATATCCATCAAATCCTTGCCCTCATAGGGTTTGTAAAGCCTCTGTATGACGGTAAAGCCTATAATGGCCAGAATGGAGACATATATTGTAAACATCCAGGCTGCTGTGCCTGCTGTTTCAACGGCCAGCCGCGGAGAGTCGAGGAATACCTTTGCGCAGATCAAATTGCTGATGATGGCCCCTGCTTCCCAGTTGCCGAAAACAGTTTTTTTCTTCATGGATCAAACCTCTCTAAAAATCAGGATATAGATGGGAAGTATCACAGATATGATGGCCACAAGAAAGATCATGACCGCACCGAGCCTGTTGCGCTTTTTCCAGGTCCAGATCCCGTAACTTATAGTGTAAAAGGCTACGCAAAGCAAGAAAACAATTAATACGATATACTCAACTGGTATCATTGGGTATCACTCCCGCTTTCTGAAGTCACGGAGGATTTGCTCCTCAGGATCAACCCGGGTCTTCTGACTTTAAAGTTCACATCCACAGTAAAGGTGGCTTCTTTGTATTTTGATTTCCACTGATAGGCCTCCCACTCCGCCCAGGTTGTGAACAGCCCTCTCGCATGGGTGCCAAACCCGCATATATCAGACTGAAATTCATTGACGGTTTTGTCCAGGTATTGCAGGAGCTGGTCTATTATATAGGATTCTACTGCTGATTCCAAAATCATCGAGTTGTCGCCTGCCTCATAATCGATCGTGCTCTGGACTGACAACAAGTCTCCTTCCAGATTGAAAGTGAGATGGATAACAGGCTTTCCCTCTACGATTTCCACATGATGCCTGGGTTTCCTGCTCTGCTTGATATCTAAAAGTACATAATGCCCTTCAGACAGAGGATCTGGTATATTCCAGTAGGAGTGAACAAAATCACCCGTGCACAAAAGATGCAAGGTTGTGTTGGTTCCGTCCAGTTCGCCGACCATCCTGTCACCGTCAAATACGGCAAGACCGATATTTTCCGACCTTGAGCCACCAAGAGCCGGGATATCTCCTGCGTAGAAATCCCCCTCAAAAGGTTCCGACCGGCCATGTTCCAGATAGGTTGAATCCTTAAGGTCGAATTCTTCCACCGACTGGAACTTCGCGGTGTTTCCCAATATGGCTACCGGGTTTTTGCAAAGGCTTTCCGATGACAAATAAAAGTCATGAAATTCCACTTTGGGAATCAGACCCGTGTATTTATAGCTCTGATAAACCAGTTCATAATACTTCGTGGCATTTACCACCAACTTTGGATCAACGCTTTCAAGATACTCTTCTGCGCTATTTCTTGCCACCACGATGGGCATATTGGGTCTGAATTCGCGCCCCCTGACCATGGCATGCAGATAGGGGCCCAGTCCCTCGCGAGCCAGCTCGCTGGAAAAGACCACCACCTTGATATGGGTGAGGCTGATCTGTTTGCTGGCGGAGGTGTTGATCATATTCAGGCCGGAGAAAATTGAGGGTGCTTCAACGCTGAACTGAGCATAGGGCAGGTCATCCTTGCCTCCTCCGCCACCATTTTCACCTGCCATGGGCTTGGCTATCTGCAGGGTCATCCTTAGAGCGTTTGTTTTTCCCTTATCCAGACCAAGAGCAATGACGAATCCCATATCGTCCACCTCTTTGGCGTCAAAGCAGGACGTCATTACAGGGCATATGATTGCAAGCATTAAGAATATAACCAGGAGTTTTCCTTTAGCCATTATTATCCTCACTGTCGGGTTTATTGCTTTCAACATCACGTTTTATCCATCTACGGCTGATGTGGGGCTGCTTCCTGCCCCTCTTGGCGTTCATATAGTCCGGGCGTTTTTCCTGCTTCCATACCGGGCTTTTAAACACCGCATCCGAGAAACCACCCGAAGTTCTGGGGGCAACCGGTGAAACAAAGGGTACACCAAAGGATTTGGCATTGACCATCCAAAGCCCAATGAGAACCAGTCCCACTGTTATTCCCAGAAATCCTGAAATTGCCGCGAGTATGATAAAGCCGAAGCGAAGTATTCTGAAGGCAAATCCAGCCGAGAAATTTGGGATCGCAAAGGAACCAAGCCCTGTGACAGCCACCACAATTATGAGAATGGGGCTTACAATGTTTGCCTCCACGGCTGCCTGACCCAATATCAGTGCTCCGATGATGCCCAGGGTTGGTCCTATGGGCCCGGGAATTCTGATACCCGCCTCCCGGATCAGTTCAAATGAGATCTCCATCAGGAATACCTCAACCACAGAGGGAAAAGGCACCTTTTCCCGTGCTGACAGAATAGCCAGCAGAAGATCGGTGGGTATCATTTCATGATGGTAGTTGGTAATAGCAAGAAATATTCCGGGAAGCAGCAGCGACATCAGCAGGGCAAGTATTCGGATGATGCGCAGCATATTGGAGTATGGAAACCTCAAATACTGGTCTTCGGCCGAATACATGATATCGCTACTGGTGATGGGCACAACCAGGGCAAAGGGGCTGCCGTGCATCACAATGGCGACCCTGCCTTCGGTCAGCATGGTACAGACCCTGTCGGGTCTTTCGGTAGCCATAATCTGGGGAATGGGCAGGGAGGGATTATCCTCGATAAACTGTTCCAGTTCGCCCGTATCCATGATATGATCCACTTCTATACTTTTAAGGCGTCGCCTGACCTCAGCCACCAGCGAATCATTTGCAATATCCTTTAAATACATTATGGAGCAGGGAGTCCTGCTCCTTTTTCCGATAATAATGTTTTCAGTAATCAGCTTTTGATCCATGAGCCTTTTACGAATCAGTCCCGTGTTGGATCTCAAGCTCTCGGTAAACCCTTCCTGGGGTCCCCTTATGACTAGTTCAGTGTTCGGCCTTTCCACGCTTCGGCTGGGAAATTCCTTAACATCAGCAGTAAAGGCTGTATCCAGCCCGTCAATATAGAGACCGCAGCCACCGAAGTAAACCTCATCGATAACCTCCTGATGTGTGCGTGCCTCTTTCAGCTGATTGTGGGGCAGGATATGACTGCGTATATAGTTTAAAATATTCTCGCCATCGCTTTTGATATCAAGGTTGGATAATAGCATCAAGGGCTGAAGGATATCGTCATTGATCACCTTTGTGTCCACCAGTCCATCAAAGAAGATCAGAAAGGCTGCGATGACCGAGTCCTTGACCGTTATATCAAATTTTCTGATGATCAGATCCCCGTTGAGGGGGATTGAAAAACGTTCCTCAATTACCCTCTTATTCTCTGACAGCTGTTTGCTGATATCGGGCTTTTCTTCCTTATCAGAGCCTTCCTTTTTATCGGTCAGCTTTATTTTTTCAAGTTTTTTTAGCAGCAGCAGATCCTCATTCTTTTTCTTCCTGGAGCCCTCCTTGTTTTTTTCTATATCAGAATTGTCCCTACCGTCACTGCTACTATCCTCCTTAAGGATAAAGGGCTTTTCCATCTGAGGTTCATGGAAAAATAACAGATTTTTGATTCTCTTTTTGATGTCCAACCGAAACTCACACTCCAAGGCCTTATTGACAATTCCCGGAAAAATGGCTTAATGATACAGGACTTAGTATGGCAGTTTATGGCTAAGATATGCATCAAAGAAATTCATGATGGAAAAGGGCTGCCACACAAAACTTCACAGCTTAATATAATGGTAATGCTGAAATCTGTTCTCCGGGTGATCATCATGTACAGCTTCAACAGGGTACCGCCGAACCGGTTTGCGCTACTGGCAGCGTTTTTGGGGACACTTCTAAATTTTGCGCTGAACAGTGAGGAAAAGGCGGCTCTTGGTAATTTCAT
>LFSK01000058.1:18695-73617 GCA_001512555.1 Clostridiaceae bacterium DTU059
GGATAGAGGATATCAATAAAAAACTCAGATAAGAGGCGAAGGTTATTTCCCCGGTTGGATTCGTATATAGAAAAGTCATAATATGCCTTCTTAGCATATTCTGTAATAGTGTTCTGCAACCAAATTGCAGGCGTTATCAGTAACAGGAGTGTGTTTAATATGCGAATTCATGTTGTAAGACCGGGGGAAAGTGTCTATTCCATTTCAAGGCTGTACGATGTTCCAAGCCAAAGGATTATCAGTGATAATGAACTGACAGACCCCGAACAGCTGGTGCCGGGACAGACTCTTGTCATTCTTGAGGGAACCAGACAATATACCGTCAGACCGGGTGATTCCATCTTCAGAATTGCCAGACGCTACGATGTAAGCATAGCAGATATACTGGAGGCTAACCCCGATATAACCAATCCTGCATCTCTGGAGGTGGGGCAGGTGCTAAACATACCGCCCAGAGAAATAAACTTCGGAGAGATTCTAGTCAATGGCTATGCCTTCCCGGATATTGACCGTGAAGTGCTGAGAAAAACCCTGCCTTCTCTCTCGTTTTTGAGCATATTTAGCTATGAAGTCAGACCCGATGGAAGCCTGAGCACCATTGATGACGAACCACTCATACAGGCTGCCAGGGCTGCCAGAGTAGCCCCTTTTATGGTAATCACCAATATCGAACAGGGGGGAAGCTTTTCCAGTGATTTAGCAAGCCAGATCCTGAATAATGAGCAGGTTCAGGATACCCTGATCGACAATGTGCTGCGGATTATGAGACAAAAGAATTATTATGGGCTGGACATTGATTTTGAGTACCTCTATCCCCAGGACAGGGAGAATTATAACGACTTTTTGAGGAAGGTGGCTGCAAGAATCCGACCGCAGGGCTTTTCACTCACCACCGCACTGGCGCCCAAGGTCTCGGGCGATCAGATGGGACTCCTCTATGAAGCCCATGATTACCCTGTTCACGGCGCATTGACCGACCATGTGATTCTCATGACCTATGAATGGGGCTACACATACAGTCCGCCCCGTGCTGTAGCACCCCTCAATGAGGTAAGGCGTGTTTTAAACTATGCGATTACGGTCATACCCAGAAGAAAGATCCTTATGGGCATCCCGAATTATGGATATAACTGGACCCTTCCCTTCATGGAGGGTACTGCGGCTTCCACCATATCCAACACGGGCGCCGTGGATCTGGCAAGACAGGTGGGAGCTTTCATTCAATTCGATGCGCTGGCTCAGGCTCCCTGGTTCAGATACTATGACAATACCGGAAGGCAGCATGAGGTCTGGTTTTCGGATGCCAGAAGCATGTTCGCATCACTTGCCCTGGTGAACGAATTCAGACTTGGTGGCATCAGCCTGTGGACCATTGGCAGGTACTCTCCTCAGTATTATCTTGTCCTGAATGCGGTTTACAATATCCGGAAGGTGCTCTGACAAAGGATGGAGCGTTTTTTTGCATATTTGCCATCGGGACGGAAATGCTATCTCAGGATAATGATCTTTAAAGGATAAGGAATGATCGAGTATTGAAAGCACTGGTGTATGAAGGAATAAAGGATGTACAGGTAAAGAATGTGGGAGATCCTGAGATACAGAATGATGATGATATTATCATCAAGGTGACTGCCACTTCCATCTGCGGTTCGGATCTCCATCTGATCCATGGTATGATCCCTGATATGCCCAAGGGATTTATTCTGGGACATGAAGCCATGGGCATTGTGGAGGAGGCCGGAAAGGGAGTAAATAAAGTAAGAAAAGGTGATCGGGTCATCATACCCTTTCCTGTTTCATGCGGAAACTGCTGGTATTGCTCCCATGGGCTCTGGTCCCAATGCGACAATTCAAATCCCAACGGAGAAGCCGGTGCCTTTTTGGGGTATAGCAACACATTCGGCGGCTATGATGGCGGGCAGGCCGAATATCTCAGGGTTCCCTATGCCAATGTGGGACCGGTTGTAGTTCCGGAGGAACTGAGCGATGAACAGGTGCTCTTTTTAACCGATATACTCCCCACCTCATATTGGGGCGTGGAAATGGGGGGAGTCGGGAAGGATGATACAGTGGTGATCCTGGGGTGCGGGCCGGTTGGTCTTTTGGCAGTTAAGTGGGCAGCCTTTATGGGCGCAAAACGTATCATTGCTGTGGATGCCCTTAACTACCGTCTTGAACACGCCAGAAAGTACAACGGCGTGGAGACCGTGAATATAGAGGATCATGACAACACCGGTGAATATATAAAAGAGATAACCAGCGGAGGAGCCGATGTGGTGGTGGACTGTGTTGGCATGGACGGCAGGATGACCCTTATGGAGAAGATCGAAACGGCACTGAAGCTCCAGGGGGGATCAAAATCCGCTATAGAAATTGCCGCCAAGGCAGTGAGGAAGGGGGGGACCGTCTCTGTTGTAGGGGTCTATGGTGCCCGCTATAATATGTTCCCCCTGGGAGACTTTTTTGCACGCAATATCACGCTGAAGATGGGGCAATGCCCTGTCCATAAATATGTTGAGCCCATACTGTCCCTTATAAAGGACGGTTCCATAGATGCCACAGACATCATTACCCACAGGCTTCCCCTGGACAAGGGTGATATGGGGTATGAGCTTTTCGATGAAAAGAGGGATCATTGCATCAAGGTTGTGCTGAAGCCCTGATAGGACTTTACCGGATTGTTGCCATCTGGAGGCGAGAGGTGGGAAGTTGGAAGTGAGAGAGCAAGAAGGGCTTCGAGGTCGGAGATTGCCGCGCTGCACTTCGTTCCGCTCGCAATGACGCCTCTTTACGTCATTGTGAGGAGGCTATGCCCGCGAAGCAATCTTCACATCACTTGCGAAAGAGGAAACTATAGAAAAGGTGAAAGGTTATGAAAATTGGAATACCCAGGGGTTTGTTGTATGATCAATTCTATCCCTTCTTCACAAGGTTTTTTACCGAGCTTGGAGCCGAACTGGTCATATCGCCCCAAACCAATAAATCCATACTGGATTCGGGTGCTCAATACTGTGTGGATGAGGCTTGCCTGCCGGTGAAGGTCTTTCACGGACATGTGTGCTATCTTAAGGATAAATGCGATCTGCTGTTCATACCCAGAATCATGCAGTTATATAAAGACGAATATATTTGTCCAAAGTTTTGCGGTCTTCCGGAGATGGTGATCAACAGCATACCGGGTCTGCCCGAAGTCATCTCCCATCCTTTTAGCGCCACTTCCATGGCCAGACTCCGCCAGTGGGCCATGGCGTCGGCTTCCCGGATCACCGGTAACAGACGAAGGGTATCAGCTGCTCTTGAAGCGGCTGTTAAAGAACAGTCCCATTTTAAAACCGGATATGATGACCAGGGCTATCCAATTAAGGTGGCGCTGGCGGGACATCCATACAATATATACGATACCTTCATCAATATGAATATTAAGAAAAAGCTCAATCAACTGGGGGTGGGGGTCATTACCGAAGAATGTGTTGATGAGGCTGAGATGGAGCCGGAGGTTCAGACCCTGTTTAAAAAACCCTTCTGGACCTTTGCCAGAAAAACCTATGGCTTCATCGCCGCTCTTGCTGCTAACCGACAGGTGCAGGGTATTGTCTACATTTCATCCTTTGCCTGCGGTATCGATTCGGTGATCATTGAGCTTGTCAGGGATCGGACAGGGGAATTCCCCATGCTGGTACTGAAGATCGACGAGCATACTGGCGAGGCGGGGGTGGACACCAGGATTGAAGCGTTTGCAGACATGCTGGAAAGGAGCGTTAAGCTTGAAAGTAACCATTCCCCACATGGGCAATGTATATATCGCTGCAAAAGCCCTGTTTGAAGGACTGGGCGTGGATTATGTCATACCACCCCAAAACAGCAAGGCCGCCTTGGAAATAGGATCCCTCCATGCTCCCGAGGAGATCTGCCTTCCATTCAAGATCATGGTGGGCAATTATATCCAGGCCATTGAACAGGGAGCCGACACTGTTATTGTAACAGGCAGCTGTGGGCCATGCCGGTTTGGAGAATACTGTGAGATGCACATGAACCTGCTTAAAAGACTGGGCTACCAGGTGGAATTTATAGTTGTTGATGCACCAAAAGCCATTGGCCTTAAGGAACTCATGGCAAGGATTTCAAGGCTTACTGAATCAAGTCCCCGGAGCAAGGGGCAAAAATGGCGTGCCCTGGCACAGGCAGTAAGGATAATGGGGCTTTTGGATACCATTGAGGCCAAGGCTCATGAAAAGGCAGGATATGAAAAAGTGCGGGGAAGTTGCAAGCATCTTCTGAGAAAGTGCAGGCAGGAGGTATACAGGTGCAAGACTCCGGAGAAGATGCTTAAATGCCTTCATGATTATAATAAAAGGATGGATGAAATACCCTGTGATAATTCTGCAAGACCTGTCAGGATCGCCATCATCGGTGAGATCTATACCGTAATCGAGCCCTTTTCCAATCTTTATATTGAGGACAAGCTCATGGATTACGGCATATCTACAAAACGCCTCATGACCCCCAGCTGGTGGGTGGGAAACACACTCATGTCGCCCACAAGGCTGAACAGCCTTAGCATAAAAAAAGCGTCCAGGGATTACCTTCCATACAATATAGGCGGACATGCAAGGGAATGCGTGGGAGAAGCCATCCTATCCTGGAAAAGCGGTTTTGATGGGGCTATCCAGATCTTTCCCATGGGATGTATGCCGGAAATTGTTTCAAAGGCTATCCTGCCCACCATCGCCAGGGATAAGGATTTTCCAATCCTGTCCCTGGTTGTGGACGAGATGACCGGTGAGGCCGGATATATCACCAGAATAGAGGCGTTTGTGGATATGCTGGAAAGGAGAAGAAGTCATGCTGTATCTGGGTATTGATGTGGGGTCGGTGAGCACCAACCTGGTTCTGCTGGATCATAGATTAAATGTGGTGGAAAAGCATTATATAAGAACCCGGGGAAATCCCATAAAAGCAGTACAGGAGAGCTTCAGACTTTTGGAAGGCCGATATGGCGATGAGGATGTCGCTGCTTGCGGCACCACCGGAAGCGGCAGACAGATCGCATCGGTCCTGGTGGGAGCTGATGTTGTGAAGAATGAAATCACAGCTCATGCCGTGGCAGCTCTTGAACTGGATCGGGATGTGAAGACCATTATTGAGATCGGAGGCCAGGACTCCAAGATTATTCTTTTGAGAAACGGAGTGGTATCGGATTTTGCCATGAACACGGTATGTGCGGCAGGAACCGGATCCTTCCTGGACAGACAGGCTGAGAGGCTGGGTATTCCTATTGAAGAGTTTGGGGATTGTGCCCTAAAGGCTGACATACCCGTAAGAATTGCTGGCCGCTGTGCGGTTTTTGCTGAAAGCGATATGATCCACAAACAGCAGATGGGGTACAATCAGTCGGATATAATCATGGGGCTGTGCGAGGCTCTGGTGAGAAACTATCTGAACAATGTGGGAAAGGGAAAGGATATAAGGCCAAAGGTGTTTTTTCAGGGCGGGGTGGCAGCCAATAAGAGCATGAAGATTGCCTTTGAAAGAGCCCTGGGATTTGAGGTGACAGTGCCTGAGCATCACAAGATGATGGGATCCATTGGCGCTGCTATACTGGCCAGAGATGCGGTGAGGAAGAATGGGCATACCCGGTTCAAAGGGTTCTCTCTTGCGGAAAAAAGGTTTGAGTCGAAGGGTTTCGAATGTGAAGGTTGCTCCAACCACTGTGAAGTTGCCAAAATCCATGAAAACGGTATGGAGATAGGCTGCTTTGGAGACCGCTGCGGGAAATGGAGCAACAGGACAATGGTTAGCCACTCCATGGCTGGCAGTCTATGATTCATCCTCTTCAACAGGGATGACCGGAAGCCTGCCTGTTCGCTTTCGTATGATGTAGACCAGGAAGAGAAGAACAGGGATGAAAACCTGAAAGGGCAGTGCATAGAAAGGATATAATATATCTGTGAAATATGCAAACTGCATAGTGCTGCCAAAGCTGATGTCGACAAGAACCATAGCCAGGATAGCCACAGGAAGCGCAAACACCCTGTAATCCTGATGATTGAAGAGGGAACAGATTCCCTTTGTTGTCGCAAGGAGATTAATGCTCGTCTTAAATAATGCTGTAGTGAGCAGAATAATATCCACAGCCCCTTCCACACGCTGTATAAATCGTCCCACCCTGATCCTGCTGATGGCCGTGTAGGAGGGGAAGTATTGGAGTGATCCGTAGTTTCCTCCCAGCATTAAAATGTTTCGAAGACCCAGGAGAAGAATTACCAAACCTGCTGCCAGATATCCCTTCAGATAGGACCGGCCGATATTTTCCTTCTTTTCCAGCATAAAAACAACTCCCATCAGAATGATACTCTGGGAGAAGGGAATTGCAAAGCTGGAGAAGGAAGCCTTAATAACCGGAGCCCATCCATCGCCCAACACTGGTTTAATATATTCGATATTCAGAAGACCTATGGATGGTAGATTAGCAGCCATCAATACAATAATAATAACGATTAACAAGAACTTAGCTGTTCTGGCCATCACTTCAAGGCCCGCCCTTAAAATCCACGCTGCCAGGGCACCCATCATGATATAGGTTACAAAATCCGGCGTTTCGGGCAGAGCTACCGAATGAACAAACATACTGAAGATTCTCAGGATAAAGGATCCGAGCTGCAGGGCATAGATGGTGTAAAGCAGAGTATATGCCCTGACGGCAGGATACCGCTTATAATCTGAGCGATCAGATTCTTTTTTTTGATACCGCTGAAATCGGCCTGAATAATGGATCTTATTATAATATTGATGGAAGAGGGATTGGTCATGCCTTCAAAATACAGAACACAAAACTTCAAGTCATCTTTCCCGCACCTATTATACAGATGCCGGATGACAAAGGATTCATCGCAATGAAAGATCTCCTGAAAAACAGCCAGATTCTCATTCAGTGATTTGGAAAGGGGGACATTCTTCATGGAGTCCGCCAAATCTGACATCACACCACATCCAACTCAAGTTTTTGCTTCTATCCTGAGGTGTAAACCGCATTATAACTATTATTATTTAAGTGCTTACGGGTTATACAGTTATAAGCAAGCACAGGAGATTATACCCCAATACACAAAAAAACATCATTGTTAAATATTAATCAAAGGGGTTCTTCGACGATAATACTTATACAGCACTTTGTATAAAAATTATCAAAGCTCTTGATGAACATTGAGATATGGTTTAGAATAATAATGCAAAGTCGATGACGGAGCAAGTAGCCCCTTAATCTGCTGAAACAGAGAGCTGATGGATGGTGTGAATCAGCCGGCACAAGGGTCGAAATCCACTCAATAGACGCTGGTGATGAGCCAGACCGGAGCACCGGTTATCGTGCACAGAGTGAGCCGTGTATTCGGCTAATTTGGGTGGCACCACGGGTTTGATCTCTCGTCCCTGATTCTATTTCAGGACGGGGGTTTTTTATTATAGGGTTATAGTTTCATACAAGGAAAGTGAGGTATATTCCATGAAACCGAACAAGAAGCCTGTCAGACCATGTTTTTCTTCAGGTCCCTGCGCCAAATACCCCGGCTATACCCTTGAAGTGCTGAAGGATGCCCCTTTGGGCAGATCCCATCGAAGTGCACTGGGAAAGGCCAAGCTGCAGGAATCCATAATCAGGACGAAGAAGATTCTTGGCATTCCTGAAGACTATCTGGTGGGAATTGTGCCCGGATCCGATACGGGAGCATTTGAGATGTTGATGTGGAACGTATTGGGCGCAAGGGGTGTTGATGTCATTGCCTTTGAGTCCTTCGGCAAAGGCTGGGCGTATGACATTGAAAAGGAACTCAAGATAGCCAATATCAATAAGCATACCGCCGAGTACGGAGAACTGCCCGATCTTTCGAAGGTTGACTTTACAAATGATGTGGTTTTCACATGGAATGGCACCACCAGCGGTGTGAAGGTGCCCAATGGCGACTGGATTCCTGATGACAGGGAAGGCCTGACCCTTTGTGATGCAACTTCCGCTGTTTTTGCCATGGAAATACCATGGAATAAGATCGATGGGCTCACATTCTCCTGGCAGAAGGTTCTGGGAGGAGAGGCCGCCCATGGAATGCTGGTTCTTTCGCCGAGAGCCGTTGAACGCATTGAATCCTATACACCTGCCTGGCCTCTGCCTAAGGTTTTCAGGCTGAAAAAGAAGGGTGCCATCAACGAGGCAATATTCCAGGGCTCTACCATCAATACGCCTTCCATGCTTTGCAATGAGGACTATCTGAAGGCTTTGGACTGGGCAGAATCTGTGGGAGGGCTCAAGGGCTTGATCTCAAAAAGCGAAGAGAACCTCAGGGTATTTGAAGCCTTTGTGGACAGTCACCCATGGATTAGCTTTCTGGCAAAGGACAAGGCCTGCCGGTCCAATACCAGCGTATGCCTGAATGTGGATCTTAGTGCCGGTCAGATCAAGGCGATGGTCAAGCTGCTGGCCGATGAAAAGGTAGCCTATGATATCAATTCCTACAGCGAGGCACCTGTTGGATTAAGAGTGTGGTGCGGTGCCACCGTGGAAAAGTCGGATCTGGAAATACTGTGCCAATGGCTGGAATGGGCATATGAACAAGTTAAAAACCAATAAATAGTTTGATTGGACATGATACCGGAAGAGGATGATTCCTGTATCATCAATAACAGCATAGGGCAATTTGCATAAAAGCTGAAGACCCAAGAGCTGCAATACGGCTGCAGCCTTTGGTCTTCAGTTTTTCTTTGCTTTTTGCATGAAACCTTTGACGCAACTACATAAATCGCTTGCGGTGTTTTTGCTGTACCTTGTACAATATACCCTTGACATTATTGTGCAATCTGCTATAATTAACTCAGCCAAAACATATATAAAAGAAGGAGGATAACTATGAAACGTATTCTAGCTCTAGTCCTTACACTGGCTATGCTCTTTACGCTTGCAGTCGGTTTCACCGGTTGCGGTAAAGAGGACCCGACTCCGGTAGCTCCGGAAACAAGTTCTCCATCTGAGACAAGTGCTGCTCCTGCAGACACCAGTACTCCTGCTCCGGAAGTAACCGACGACCCCAACGTCAAAGTTCTCAACCTCTGGAGTTTCACCGACGAAGTTCCGAAGATGCTTGACAAGTACAAGGAAATCTACAAAGAAAGAACAGGAAATGATTTCCCGTACGAAATCAAGACAACCATCATCGCTACCACAGACGGTGCTTATCAGCCAGCTCTCGACCAGGCTCTTGCTGGCGGTGGATCTGATGTTCCCGATATCTACTGTGCAGAATCCGCATTCGTTCTGAAGTATACACAGGGCGACGCTTCACAGTATGCTGCAGCTTATAAAGACCTCGGCATTGATGTCGACAAGCTCGTAGCTGAATCGGAAATAGCTCAGTACACTGTTGAAATCGGAACAAGAGGCGATGGTAAGCTGGTAGGTCTTGGCTATCAGGCTACCGGTGGTGCATTCATCTATCGTCGTTCCATTGCGAAGGACGTATGGGGCACCGATGATCCTGCAGTTATTAAGGATAAGGTTGGTCCTGGCTGGGATAAGTTCTTCCAGGCAGCTGAAGATCTGAAGGCTAAGGGTTATGCCATCATCTCCGGTGACGGTGACCTCTGGCACGCTGTTGAGAACAGCTCCGATCAGGGCTGGATCGTTGACGGCAAGCTGGTTATCGATCCTAAGCGTGAAGCATTCCTTGATTACTCCAAGAAGCTCAAGGACAATGGCTATCACAACGATACTACCGACTGGACAGACGCTTGGTATGCTGATATGAAGGATGCCGGCGGAAAGAAGGTATTCGGTTTCTTCGGTCCTGCATGGCTGATCAACTACGTTATGGCTGGTAACTCCGGCGGAGAAGCTCCTGGTGAAGGTACATACGGCGACTGGGCAGTATGTGAACCTCCTGTAGGCTTCTTCTGGGGCGGTACATGGGTTCTTGCTAATAAGGACACCAAGATTCCGAAGGCTGTTGGCGAGATCATCGAATGGATCACCCTCGACAGCTCTGAGACCGGACTCCAGTACTACTGGGCTAACGGTACACTCTTCGGACCTGGCGGAACCAAGGACACTGTTGCCTCCGGTGCTGTTATGAAGAAGTCCGACGGTACTCTCCCGTTCCTCGGCGGCCAGAATATGTTTGACGTATTCGTTCCCGCTGGCGAGTTTGCTAACGGTAAGAACCTCACCCAGTATGACGAAACAATCAACGGCTACTGGCGTAATCAGGTTAGTGAGTATTCTAACGGCAACAAGAGTCGTGATCAGGCCATTGCTGACTTCAAACAGCAGGTGGCTGACAACCTCGACGTTATCGTTGAATAGTTTTGGCTATCAAAAGGGCGGGCGGATGCCTTTCCGTTCGCCCTAACTTTTTATAAACAAGGCACCAGACTCTTTACCGGAGGTGAATGCTTATGAAAGGCAAGAGACTCAAAAGCGTCAGCTATGCAAAATACGGATATATTTTCTCTATACCTTTCGTGCTTGCGTTTTTGATTTTTACTGCGTATCCAATCTTCTATACTGCTATTATTGGGTTTACCGACCTTAAAGGTCTGGGCAAGACAGATTTTACGATCTTGGAAAACCCGTTTCATAATTTCCAGTTAATACTGAAGAACCCATCCTTTCAAAAATCATTACAGAATACGGCCATTATGTGGACCATCAACTTTATTCCACAGATACTGCTGGCTCTCCTGCTTACTGCATGGTTTACCAACCAGCGTCAGAAGCTGAGAGGCCAGGGGGCATTTAAAGTTCTGTTCTATATGCCCAATATCATTACCGCGGCTACAATAGCCATACTTTTCAGTACGCTGTTCGGATATCCCATGGGACCTGTCAATGACTTGTTCAAGATGCTAGGTCTTTCGAATGAGCCCATAAATTTTCTTTTGGATAAGTGGACGGCAAGAGGCATCATAGCCTTCATACAGTTCTGGATGTGGTATGGACAAACGATGATTGTGCTTATTGCCGGTGTGTTGGGAATCAACCCCGCTCTCTTCGAGGCCGCAGAGATAGATGGAGCAACAAACAGACAAGTCTTTTTCTATATAACCCTTCCGAGTTTGAGAACAATCATGCTCTTTACACTGGTTACCAGCCTGATAGGGGGCATGCAGATGTTTGATATACCCAAACTGTTCCTGAACGGTGGTCCGGACAATGCCACGCTGACCGTTAGCGTTTTCATCTACAACCAGGCGTTCAGCGGAAGCTATCTGTACAATCGTGCAGCAGCAGCAAGTATGCTTCTGTTTATCATCATAGCGATATTGTCTGGAATACTCTTCTATCTGTTGCGTGATAAAGATGCTATAAAGGCGAATAAAGAGATGAAGAAGCTTAGAAAAGCCCAGGCGGCAGCAAGGAGGGCGGGAGCATGAGACATGAACCAATTGCGGGCCGGGCAATTACCAGAACAATTAAATATATTGTATGTATCTTCCTGGCCATACTTAGTATAATGCCATTCTGGATCATGATTATGAATGCTACACGCGGGACTTATGAGATCCAGCAGAGCGCCATTTCTCTGTTGCCATCAACTTACCTGAAAAGCAATTTCCAGGTCTTTGAGGGCAAGGCCTTTAATCCTTTGGTGGGCTTTATGAATTCTTTCATTATAGCCGGTGGCGCTACAATCCTGGGAGTTTACTTCTCGTCCCTTACTGCATACGCGCTGGTAGCTTATCAGTGGAGATTACGTCAACCATTCTTCACATTCATCATGGCTGTCCTGATGATTCCTGCGCAAGTTTCAGGTATTGGATTTTACCAGTTCATGTATCGCATAGGCTGGACAAATAGCTATTTCCCGTTGATTCTGCCGGCGATTGCCGCGCCAGCAGTGGTGTTCTTTATGAGGCAGTATCTGGCAGGAGCGCTGTCCATTGACATCGTGAACTCAGCACGAATAGACGGGGCTGGCGAATTCTACACCTTCAACAGGATTGTTCTTCCCATTATGAAACCTGCCATGGCGACACAGGCCATCTTCTCGTTCGTTGGAAGCTGGAATAACCTGTTCATGCCCATGATTCTGCTGACAGACAAATCAAAATACACCATGCCCATCATGGTAAGCTTGCTGAGAGGTGACATTTACAGAACAGAGTATGGTGCTGTCTACCTGGGATTGACCTTGACAGTGTTGCCGCTGTTCATCGTGTATTTTGCACTTTCAAAATACATCATTGCGGGCGTAGCATTGGGCAGTATGAAGGAATAATCCTTGCATAGATTATGCTGGGACGTTAGATGAAAAAACGACCTGCGAATATTTGAATCTGGAAAGCTCCTGGTGCAGTATCGTGCCAGGAGCTTTTTATANNCTTTTTATAACCAAAACCAAGTAAAGAGTTCCTAAACACTTTTTCTTTTATTATCCTGCGTAGTATAATACAATACGGTTGAGACATGAAAGAAGGTGGTTTTGTGCAGGAGAAAAGGGAGACTTTTAAATCGCGGATTGGTTTTATCCTGATATCTGCTGGCTGTGCCATAGGGCTGGGAAATGTTTGGCGTTTCCCATATATTACAGGTGCCTATGGTGGAGGAATATTTGTCATTATATACCTGATATTCCTTCTGATTTTTGGTTTACCCATCATGGTAATGGAGTTTTCAGTGGGACGGGCCAGCCAAAAAAGTGTTGCCAAATCCTTTGATGTATTGGAGCCAAAGGGGAGCAAGTGGCACCTTTTCAAGTGGTTCGCCATGGCCGGCAATTATTTGTTGATGATGTTTTACACCACCATATCGGGCTGGATGCTGGCCTACCTCTTTTATATGATAAGGGGTGATTTTACAGGGGCATCACCATCAAAAATAGAAGAGATCTTTGGCGGACTTACTTCAGACGCTGGTGCAAGCGTACTATGGATGGTAGTTATATGCATACTGGGTTTCCTGGTTTGCTCGTTAGGATTACGAAGAGGCGTTGAAAGAATAACCAAGGTGATGATGTCCTGTCTGTTTATTATCATGGTCGCACTGGCCATTCGTTCCCTGACGCTGCCCAATGCAAGAGAAGGACTTGCTTTTTATCTCCCCCAACCTTGATAATTTTGTTAATAACGGCATCTGGACAACGGTTTATGCTGCCATGGGGCAGGCCTTTTTCACGCTGAGCCTTGGCATGGGCAGTATGGCCATATTTGGGAGCTATATTTCCAAAGAGCGCAGCCTGCTGGGTGAAAGTATCAGCATTACAGTCCTGGACACCTTTGTTGCCATCACAGCAGGACTGATCATTTTTCCTGCATGCTTCTCTTTCGGAGTAAATCCCGGAAGCGGTCCAAGCCTGGTATTCCTCACACTGCCCAATATTTTCAATTCCATGCCCTTAGGACAACTGTGGGGAGTTTTCTTCTATATATTCATGGTTTTTGCCGCATTATCCACGGTGATTGCGGTGTTTGAGAATATTATTTCATTTGCCATTGACCTGTTTGGATGCTCAAGAAAAAAATCTGTGCTGGTCAATGCTATACTGGTCATTATTCTCTCTCTGCCATGCGCCCTTGGCTTTAATCTTTGGAGTGGTTTTGCGCCTATGGGAGAAGGCTCTACCATTTTAGACCTGGAGGATTTTATTGTCAGCAATAATATCCTGCCTCTAGGCTCTCTGATTTATGTTCTGTTTTGTGTCAGTCGCTATGGATGGGGATGGAAGAACTTTATAGGTGAAGCCAACAGCGGAGTAGGAGCTAAACTACCGCAAAAAACAAGGTTTTACCTTACCTGGATCCTGCCGGTTCTCATATTCTTAGTCTTCATTTTCGGGTATATCGAAAAATTCAGTTAACCACAAGATTTGGTGAGTTATAATCACGTCAGGCATAGAAGGACGCAGGGGAATCTCTCTCCCGCGTCCTTAAATTTAAAACCGATCATCTTCTCTTTCAATCTTTAGTATTTGCCCGTCTGCGGCATTAACATGGACTTCATATATGCCTGTTAGCGTGCGTATATCAATCTCATAAACCAGTACGCCGTTTTCATAATCTAGTTCAACTTTTATTACCTGCCCGGGAACACGTTGCAATGCAATTTGAATGGCTGCCTCGCTGTTAATTCGGTTGCTCCTCCAGTATCCATCCCAAATGCTGTAATACGGATCACTGTTGTAAAAACTATTAAACATGAACACGATGCCTCCCAATATGAACTCACGTTATCATAATATTTATGGATGTCCAATGTGTTACAGACATGCAGGTAACCCGGTTCACCACAGCTATAGAGAAGGGGCTGCGAGAGTCCGGGAGTTTATAAATAATGGACTTGTTCTGCTTTCAATACTTTTAAGTTATTGCTATAATATTAGGTTGTAGGGAGCGTATTATCACAACGCTATAGCTTAGTTATATATGAGGTAGTAATGAGAATTATACAGGTGCTGGCACCAATTATAAACATCCTTCCGGAAAGAACCATTCGATATATTGCCAAAAAAGCTGCCCAAAGCCTTCTTCAGAAATATGCAAAGATAGAGGTAACGGGAGAAGAAATCCTGCTTGAGAGGGTGGGCAAACCAACAATATTTATCGCAAATCATTTGAGTAATATGGATGGCATTGTTCTCAACAAGGTACTTGAAAAGAATAATGTCACCTTCATGGCGGGTATAAAGCTGAAAGCAAATCCATTTACATCAATATTCCTGAAAACAGTTAAGTACATTCCCATAAATCCGAATTCGGCTGACAGAAAACCAATCAAAAAGGCATTGAATGTATTAAGTACGGGGGAGTCAATTTTGATATTCCCTGAGGGAACAAGAAGCAGGACTGGTTCCATGATAAAGGGCAAAAAGGGGTTTCTGCTATTAGCAAGGCTTTCTAAAGCCGATATTGTTCCAATAGCCCTTGAGGGAACAGAACGCTTGATGCCTATCAACAAGAATGACATGGGCAGGGAAACTCCCCATCATGCTACAGTGAGAGTAAAGATAGGACGGCCTTTTAAGATAGAAGAAAGGAATCATAAAGGCGCCAATTCGGATGAAGAATGCTTATATAGCGCAATGCGAAAAATTGCAGAAATGCTGGAACCCGAATATCAGGGAGTATATAGAGTTGATTAACCCCATGTCCCCTGAAATGGGAAATTTACATATCTAATGCATGATGCTATAATCTTCGTCAGTGGGTATAAAGCGGAGGGAGGAACACACCTTAACGGGTGTAACCATGCAGATGAGAAACAAATTAAAGGATAATCTGGCAATAGTATTAAAAGGATATGTCATTGGCTCATCCATGAGCGTTCCCGGTGTGAGCGGCGGTACTATGGCCATTCTGTTAGGTATTTATGACAGGCTTATCAGTACAATCAGTAATTTTTTTAAGGACATAAAAGGTAATCTGTTATTTCTAATAAAGTTCTGTATTGGAGCCGGAGCCGGTATCTGCTCCCTTTCATTTTTAATAAAGTGGATGCTGGAAAAATTTCCAGTGCCTGTATCGGTGTTTTTTCTGGGTGCGGTAGTCGGTGGCATACCCGCGCTTTATAAAAAAATTAAGGGATCCCCTCTAAGGATATCCTCAGGCATTTATTTTCTGCTGGGTCTTCTTATCGTGTTGTCCATCGGCTTTATTCCGGCAGGAAGCATCAATATAGGCTTCGGTTCAGGGGCTGTTCAATACCTGATGCTGCTTATCACAGGTATTGTCATTGCTCTGGCTTTGGTGCTTCCGGGTATCAGCACCTCCCATATGCTACTGGTGCTTGGTATGTATGATGCCATGCTTACGGCGATAACAGAGTTTGATATTGTTTACATCGGGGTAATTGGAATTGCAACGTTAATCGGTATTTTTCTTATTACAAAACCAATTGAATGGATCCTAAACGCATACCCCCATCAGACCTATTGTATGATCATAGGGTTTGTACTTGGCTCCACAGCTGAGATTTTCAGGGACAAAATTTTGCCTGCAATCCCCGAAAGTGCGGCTTCGCTTTGGTGGATTGGGACTGGCATAATGTCCATAGCTTCTTTTGTCTTAGGCTTCATGGCTATTAAAGCTCTGTCGAGATTTCAGAATGACTGACAGGGTGTATTTTTAATTATTGGCTTTTCTTTATCAGTCTCTTTGTAGCTAGTGGCTATGTGTTCTACATAGTCATTATTCTTATTTGGGTATAATACGTTATATCTTTATTTCAGGGCGGTGAAACCATGCGGAATTCAGAAAGAGTCCCCAACAGATTAGCAAAAGAAAAATCGCCTTATTTACTCCAGCACGCCTATAACCCCGTGGACTGGTACCCCTGGGGGGAAGAAGCATTCCAAAAGGCCAAAGCTGAGGACAAACCTGTTTTCCTGTCAATAGGATACTCCACCTGTCACTGGTGCCACGTGATGGAGAGGGAAAGCTTTGAGGACGAGGAAGTAGCTGAGCTTCTCAACAGGTATTATGTGAGCATAAAGGTTGATCGTGAGGAAAGGCCGGATATCGACAGTATCTATATGTCGGTCTGCCAGGCTATGACGGGGCACGGCGGGTGGCCGCTTACAGTATTTATGACTCCTGATGCAAAGCCCTTCTACGCCGGAACATATTTCCCCAAAAAAGACAGATTGGGTATGCCCGGTCTTATGACACTCCTGAAAAGGGTGCATGTGCTGTGGAGGGACAGGAGGGAGGAGCTGACCGACAGCACGGAGAAGATTGTTGAGGCTATGCAGGAAAGGATTAGCGAGACCATAAGCATGGATCATGATGAGATGATTACCAAGGCCTATGAAGTCCTTCGCATGAGTTTTGACAATGCGTACGGCGGTTTTGGAAGCTCCCCGAAATTTCCTACCCCCCATAACCTGATTTTTCTCCTTCGTTACTGGTATACCTATAATGACAGCATGGCTCTTTCAATGGCTGAAAAGACGCTGGATGCCATGTATCGGGGCGGGATATTTGACCATATCGGCTTTGGATTCTCCCGCTATTCAACAGACAGCAAATGGCTGGTGCCCCATTTCGAAAAGATGCTCTATGACAATGCGCTTTTGGCTATAGCATATCTTGAGGCCTACAAGGCTACAGGAAATGAGAGATATGCCCATGTGGCAAAACAGGTTTTTACTTATGTTTTAAGGGACATGACCTCTCCGGAGGGGGCATTCTACTCCGCAGAGGATGCCGACTCGGAAGGGGAAGAGGGAAAGTTCTATTTATGGACCCTTGATGAGGTCAGATCGGTTCTTGGCGACAAGGATGGTGAACGCTTTGCCAGGCTTTTCGATATCACCGACAGAGGCAATTTTGAAGGAAAGAATATACCAAACAGGACAACGATCCAGGCTTCCGAGTCTGATAACGAATTTATTGAAACATGCAGGGAGCGGCTGTTCCAGCACAGGGAGCAAAGACCGCATCCATTTAAGGATGACAAGATCCTGACTTCATGGAATGGTCTTATGATGGCGGCTCTGGCCATGGGAGGAAGGCTCCTTGGGGATAGACAGTATACTGAGGCTGCAGAGAGAGCCTGTCATTTTATACTGGAGAAAATGGTGAGGGATGACGGGCGGCTTCTTACTGCCTACCGGGAAGGTTCGGCAAATATTACTGCTTTTGCGGATGACTACGCATTTTTTATCTGGGGTCTTCTGGAGCTTTATGAAACTACCTATAAACCTGAGTACCTGAAAAAAGCCCTGGAGCTGAACGGGGATTTGCTGAAGCTGTTCTGGGACGGGAAGGAAGACGGACTGTTTTTATATGGAAATGATGCTGAACAATTGATCATGCGGCCGAAGGAAGTATATGACGGGGCTATTCCCTCTGCCAATTCTGTGGCAGCTCTTAACTTTCTGAGGCTGTCCCATCTGACAGGAAGGGCTGATCTTTCTGATCTCGCCCAGAAGCTATTTACGGCATTCAATCCGGATGTCTCCTTTTCACCCCATTCCCACACACTATTTCTGTCAGCCCTTATCTTTTATATATCAAAGCCAAAGGAAGTCATCATCACAGCGGGTACTGAGACCGATGATTTACGAAGGATGCTCCGGATACTTCACACAAGTCCGGATCCATTTATCAACAGCATCCTGTATACCAATGAACACAGGGAATTGGCCAGCATCATCCCCGCTATTGGTGAGTACCAGGCCATCGATGGAAAACCAACAGCCTATATCTGCGAGGATTTCTCATGCCAGCCGCCGATTACCGATTTAAAGGAGTTTGAAAAGAATATAAAAAAGAGCCGCTAGGGCTCCAGGAGTCATGTTTGTGGGCTGTAAAGCCAAAGGTCAGCCCGTAGGGTGAAGGCTCAGTAATAAACCTTGACAAATTTAATGGAGAAGAAGTCACATATAAGAATATCGTCTGTCTCTACCTCATTGATAACAATATAGTTGGCTCCCACAGCCAGAAGAATACCGGTTCTGTCAGTGAAGGTGTTGGTTCCTATCAGGAATTCCACCGTGACCTTCCTGCCTATCATGGTTCTTAAAAAACCATTAATATAGAGAGTGCTTTCGGTTGTAACCGGTATGGGCTGGTTGAAGGGGGTAAGGGGTGCCAAACCTGTTGCTCCACCGGCAGGCATACCTGTAGGCATTCCCCGCATGGTCTGAGCAGAGGGCAGGCCCGCCAAAGGCGCACCTGTTGCAGGAAAACCCGTTCCGGGCATGCCTGTGGGAAGGCTTGTTAACGGGGCGGCACCGGCGAGACAACCCATACCCTGCATGCCTGCAGAAGATAAACCTGCGGCTGTGTAGCCTGATGGAGGATATACCTCCGCTCTGCCTGCCATATCAGGCATGGCGGGATCCATGGCGCCCATGGCAGTAGAATAGCCGCCTACTGACGGCGTATAGGGCATCTGATTGTTTGATGTTTCCATGGGCGGCGGCGGAAGCTTTTCCCGCTTCTGCTTCATATGGCTCGGCGGATCGTAGGGATTCAATCGGGGCGTTTTAGCATCAAGGTTACTATTGTCCATACTGGATGTCTCCTTTCATGAAGTTATGTCTGTGCATATCTTTCTGTCGGGGTATAAAAGCAATGCTGCGCTATCCTGTTATGGATTACTCCCGTACCTGTTATAGGGAAGATGTCTGCGCAGGTTGGGCTAAAGGGGTTGTAGTACCAAAGACAATTGTCCACACCAAGCAGGACATTGCCTGCAAGAGCCCAGTCGGCTATCTCATAATGCAGTTCATCGGGACGCATATTAAAGATGTTTTGGGGATTGTACTGACCATAGACTTCTTCCATAACACATGTAAACTGCCTGGGCTGGAATATCACATTACGCAGGTCACCTTGGTTGACCCTCTGATATTCGCCATAGGGCACATGAACCCTGTTCATGACAACCGAGGCAACAGCCCTCATACCGTTTAGTCCTTCGCCTTCTGCCTCGCATTTGATAAGCCGCGCAAAGAGTTCCCGGGTGGATAGAGGCATTTATATCACCTGTTTCCCAGCCTTGTTTCATCAGCCTGTCTGAATGTCACAATAGTATTATATTAATGGGGGAGGTATTATGTGACGCATGGGGCAAGCCGGTCCAGGAAGGATGAGGCATAAATCGGCTGCTTAGCAATAGATTATTGTGAAGGAACAATGGTGGTCGGAATGGTTTTCTCATACAACCCCAAAATTGGGACAGCATATGCCAGAGCCTATGCCCTTTATGACCGGGTGCCACAGCAGAACCGGCTGTTTTTCTACAGCATGGGAAATGACTGCGCCAATTTTATAAGCCAGTGTGTATGGGCTGGGTATGGAGGTTGGATAGAAGGGATGGATACAAATACTGTTGATGCCAACCGTCAAAGAATTAAAAGCCATATCCGTATGGCGCCCTTCATATGGTACGGATCTGCGGATTTCAGCGGTTCAAACAAATGGTGCAGGGTAGTGGAGTTCCATACCTATGCACTGTCTGATAAGAGTTTTGGACCGCAGGCCATGAAAATAGCCGAAGGAGACTGGAAAAGCATTTCACCCGGCATAATTCGGGAGGGAGATGTAATTCAATTGGTTGTTCAGTCCTACATACCCGGCCAGTACGGCCACAGCCTATATGTGACTAAAGGCGGGCGAGCATGGCATGATATTCTCATCTGTTGCCACAGTTATGACAGGTTGGACGTACCCTTGAGTTCATTTGTCATGCTGGCGGATCAGTATCCCCGGCTGCGCGTAATGCGGTTTGTAAGCTCAAGATTTTATAAATGACGTAATATTTAATATAAATATTCTATTGTCATTTTCAAGAAAAGAATGATGGAATATGGTATAATATGAGAGACAAAAGAGCCTGCGCTCTTTTATCACTATCGGAGGTATCTGGATGACTGAATTTAAGCATGATCAGGAATCATCGGGCTTTCTGCTTATGTCTTCCATTGTGTTTATTGTATTCGGGTTGATCTGGACTGTATCAGCAATCCGTATGGCATCAGACGCCCCCTTCGGCATGGGAATTGTTTTCATCGTCCTTGGCATTATCTTCGTAATTGTCGGAGTGGTTCAGGGCGTTTTGTATTTTTTAAGAGCTTTCGGGAAAAAAGGCTTACCACTGTTTAATAGAGGAGCAAAAGAAGATCCTGGTTCATGGATTAAGGATGAGACTCAGGATAATTGATGAGCGATATAATGGGATCAAACTGCCGATGCTGGAGTGAAAGGGCTCAGGGGCTGTTCCGGATGTGGTGCCGGGTGATTTGACTTAGGGAACCAAACGGGAAGGATGCTGGATAATGGACCTTGCAACTAAAATATTCCTTGTGTTGCTTAATATGATTATTTTTAATACGGCCTATCTGCTCATACATATCTCCAATTTCAGCAGGGTGACAAAGATACTCCTGCTGATCGCAGGTAATGCCATCATCATTGGCGGATCAATCTATATCTTCAATATCTGTGGTTTATGAACCGATTGGGATGAGGTATTATAAAATACATAGATTTAACCAAAGGAGGATTCATCCATGCAAACCCCTATGATTCTTGACGGAAAGGCACTGGCTAAAAGCGTTGAACAGGAGCTTCAGGTAAGAGTTCAGAGAATTAAGGACAAAACTGGTACGGTACCCGTGCTTGCTACCATCATTGTAGGCGATGACCCGGCTTCTGTTACTTATGTGAGGATGAAGGGCAATGCCTGTAACCGGGTGGGTATCCGTCCGCTCAAAATAGAGATGCCCGAAGAGAGCACCACCGATGACGTGATCCGACAGATTCAGGCACTTAACGAAGATCCGGATGTTCACGGAATACTGCTCCAGCACCCTGTTCCGGGACATATAGATGAGATGGCCTGTTTTAACAGTATTGATCTTTCAAAGGATGTGGACGGCGTAAATACCAACACCTTCGGGCGTATGTCTATGCAGATTGATTCATATAAAAGCGCAACACCCCTTGGTATCATGACCCTTTTGAAACACTACAACATACCCATTGAGGGAAAGGAAGCTGTTGTGATCGGCAGAAGCCCCATTCTGGGCAAGCCTGTTGCCATGATGATGCTTAATGAAAACGCCACAGTGACCATATGCCATTCCAGAACAAAGAATCTCCCCGATGTGGTTAGAAGAGCTGATATTGTTATTGCAGCAGTAGGAAAACCTGAGTTTGTCCAGGCTGACTGGGTGAAAGAGGGCTGCGTCCTTGTGGATGCAGGATACAATGCCGGCAATATCGGCGATATCGATCTTAAGAATGCCATAGCGAAATGCTCGGCTTACACTCCTGTTCCCGGTGGCGTGGGACCCATGACCATCAGCAGCCTTATAAGACAAACTGTGGAATCAGCTGAGAGAAAGTTTGGCATCACCAATGACTGAACCTTCCGTAGACTGTATTAAAAAAGGCCTTCAGGCCTTTTTTTAATACAATAAAACATACGCCCGTCAATAATTCTTAAAGGAAAAATAGAAGATCCAATCCCTGGTATCATATCTTTCAAAGAATCCACTGAATTCATCAAAAGTCTTACCGTTGAGCCGGACGTTCTCCATAATATAGTTTCCATACTCATCCAGCTTAAAACCGGCTGCCAATAGATCGTTTCCGTATTCCTCAATATCCTCTTCGGTCATTTCTATAAAGCGCAGATCGCCCCAGACTGATTCCCCCATCTCCAGGCCGACATAGGTGAGGTATCCTTTCCTTGGCGGGGGCATGAATCCCAATATTTCTTCAGGCCATTCCTCCGGCTCTGTCTTGTAGGAGTTAATCTTAAGCTTATCCTTTGATCTGAACTCAAAGTGAACTGAAAAGAGATCCTTGCTGTAGTAACCGGAACTTTCATAAAAACCTCTGGCCTCAAGTTCCAGTATATATTCATCCAGATCCTCCTGATTGGTGTCTTTGATAATTATGAAAATATCATAGGGATTATAATTATCCCATATGTTCCAGCTGGAGATCCTGCCCTTTGTATAAACCGGCATATCCGGATGCAGGTATTCTGTCGGCCAGTCATCCTTAATGCCCGTGAAATCATCTATTGAGGAACCCCCGGGTGGTGCCAGGGGATCAGGTTCGGTGAGTGAGTTCAGGTACAGCATTTCCATCATGTCATTCTTAAACGGGTATTCAGATACGGTTTCAAACTGGTTGGCAAAGATAATTTCCCCTTTTGGAATATCCTCAAAAACCCTACTGACAATGGAAGTATTGTCAGCCGGATTATTATTCGCCACACCGCAACCCGTGATAAGACTGATGACGAGAATGACGGGAAGAATCATTTTTTTCATTTAGTATCATCCTTTCAACCATAAAGAGGCTTGTTCTCTGTCGGGGAAGGGTTGCGTTATTCATCGGGAACCAGGGGCCATATGATTATATCATCAATCAAGCTGCCCTCATCCCCGGGCGAAATATCCTGACTTGTGACATCTCCTTCCCGGCTCGGGTCATCAGACTCGTTTTCAAGCTTCTCGCTCAATTCTTTTTTCCAATCTTCCAACACCTTCTTCTGAAGTTCCCTGGCTTTCCGGAGAGCTTCCTCGTCCTGTTCCTTTTTTATACGCTCCCGTTCAGCTTTATCGATATCACTCAAGGGTATTTTTTCCAGCATGGCTGGAAACCTTATATCGCCGCCGCCCGGTTTCATATTCAGAAGAACCAGCTGATAACCTTCGCCAGCCGGCTCAATCCTGATATCCAGGGGCATGGGCATGGAAGTGTTGAGGAATTCTACACCCACGACCAGATCTTGGTAATAGTCGTGTATGGTGGGATCTACCACAGCATTGGAAAGGGTTTCTATGGTGATGATCGTTCTGGTTCCGTCATCTGCGGGAGAATCCACGTAAAATCTTGCATCACTGTTGAAAGCATCAAGGGATATACCTCCGGTTCCCTGAAGATGTTCAATGCCTATCTGATTTGTTATCCCCTTCATACTTTGCTTAAGGCTGAAGGAAACATAGCCTACGTAGGGATTATGATCTCCATCGTTGTAAACCGGAAGAGAACTGCCTGTGTAACCGCCGAACTTAATAGCCATAAGACTGAACTGGGCTGTAAATTTTACACCGCCCTCAAATACAAAGACCTGCTCACAAACCCCCGGAGTGCGAATTATCCAATCATATTCCATCAGATCCTCTACTGGTATGGAGGGTACCGGGGTTGCCGGCTCGGTTGTGTCGGGCTCTGATGAACCGGAATCATCCGGTGTGGAAGAACCCGAAGCTTTTGGCAATGATGCAGGCCGACCAAGTAGTATTCCAGATCCGGCATCGTCCTCTTCGGTTTCTTCAGTGTTGATAGCGTGTTCAATTGTGCCTGGTTTATCATTTTGAGCCATTTGTCTTTGACAGGCCGTAAGAATAACCGATACTCCAACAAGCAGGGTTACCAACAGCACCAATGATTTCTTAACCATAAACACCTCCTGGATGGAAGATATAAGGGAGTGGGGAAAAATCGCATATTATAACAACAATATACCACTGAACCAAGATAATAACATCATATATATGTATTTATTCAAATAATAAATTATGCCGGAAATTGTCAACACTGGAGCAGAATAATGAGCCATCTTTTTCGGGTTGGTATTATGGCTTGCCACAGCAAGGAAAAAAAGATAGAATAGGCTTAATATTTTTTAGGGAGGGATAACAGGACATTGAATACAAGGGGATTTGCAGATAACAAAAAGGTACCTGCTGAAGAGCTTAACAGCCGAATGGCCCGGTTTAGAAGAATAATGGATCAGAGGCATCCCGGCTGGAGGCTGGCACTGTTTGTCAGCAAGGTAAACATGTACTACTTTACCGGAACCATGCAGGATGGGTTTCTGGCCATACCCAGGGATGAGGAGGCTGTGCTCTGGGTAAGAAGAAGTTATGAGCGGGCGCTGGATGAATCTCTCTTTCCCTGTATACGACCTATGAGAAGCTACAGGGATGCAGCCAATTCAATGGGGAGTTTCTCTTGCCCTGTTCATATGGAAACCGAACTGGTACCTCTTGCCATGTACCAGAGGATGCAGAAATACTTCGGATTTACAGACTGCCTGTCTCTTGATGCGGAAATCATGGCAATCCGTTCCATAAAAAGTCCTTATGAGATATCCTGTATACGCCGTTCTGGTAAGGCTCATAAAACCGTTCTGGAAGACAGGGTTCCTCAAGTACTGAGGGAGGGGATGAGTGAAGCTGAGCTTGGAGCCGCTTTATTCAATATCATGATGGAAGAAGGTTTTCACGGTGTCACCCGGTTTGGCATGTTTGATACCGAGATGATTTTTGGGCAAATCGGCTTCGGAGACAGTTCCATATACCCATCTTATTTCAATGGTCCTGGAGGACATATCGGACTCAGTCCGGCTGTACCGGCTCTGGGGACCCGGGAAAGGCGGCTCAAAAAAGGAGACCTTGTTTTTGTAGATATCGGTTTTGGGGTTGACGGATATCACACCGACAAGACCATGACCTATATGTTTGGTCAGAGGCTTCCGGATTACGCCATTGAAACCCATGAAAGATGCGTTGCCATACAGGATAGGATTGCATCCCTTTTAAAGCCCGGTGCTGTACCTTCCAGGATATATAATGATATCATGTCGGGGCTGGAGCCTGAGTTTTTAGAGAATTTTATGGGATTTGGAAACAGGACTGTAAGGTTTCTCGGCCATGGCATAGGGCTGCAGGTTGACGAACTGCCCGTAATCGCCCAGGGATTTGATGATGCCATTCAGGAGGGGATGGCTTTTGCAGTGGAACCCAAGAAAGGAATTGCCGGTATTGGAATGGTGGGCATAGAGAATACCTTCATCGTAACCGCTGATGGTTCGGAATGTATAACCGGCACGAGCAGAGGACTCATTCCTGTTTACTAGAAAAAAATCGCCTTGACAACCCATGTGTTAATGTTGTATATTATACGAGTAAATAAAGCAGAAGCAGCGCTTCTCACCTTGTTGACGGATGTCGGCGGGTCAATATCGTAAATCATATGATTTATTAATCATATTGTTGCGTATATTGGCATAAACAGGTGGAGAAAGCTTCGCCTGTTTTATTTATATAAAACAAATAGGGATTTTGTATTTTGCTTAATGTGAAATGCAAAGGGTCTATTTTCTGTATTTCGGAGGTGTTTTTTATAAACAAAAATCAGATTCAGATCAATTCATCGATTCGCGACAAGGAAGTAAGGCTGATTGACACCGATGGTTCCATGATTGGAATAATGTCAGCTAAGGAAGCGCAGTTAATGGCAAACGAGAGAGAATTGGATCTGGTCAAGATATCCCCTAACGCTAACCCACCAGTCTGTAAGATCATGGACTATGGGAAGTATCTGTATGAGCGTAACAAGAGGGATAAGGAAGCCAAGAAAAAACAAACCGTTATTGAGGTGAAGGAAGTCAGGCTTTCTGCCAAGATTGAGGATCACGATTTTAATTTCAAAGCCAAAAATGCAATACGATTTCTTGAAGATGGCGATAAAGTAAAGGTGTCCATACGCTTCAGGGGTCGTGAAATCGCCTATTCCGCTCTTGGCCGCGAAGTGCTAAATAAGTTTGCAGACACCGTAAAGGAATACGGAAAGATTGAAAGACCGCCGGTAATGGAAGGCAGATCATTATCAATGATATTGGTTCCACACAAGAAGTAATTGCTCAAAAAGGAGGTTTAGGGATATGCCAAAGCTTAAAACTCACAGTGCTTCTAAGAAGCGATTCAAGATCACCGGTTCAGGCAAGGTTAAGAGAACCAATGCCTACAAGAATCATATTCTTACAAAGAAATCAACTAAGCGCAAAAGAAATCTTCGCAAAGGAGATATAGCTTCAGCGGCAGACGCGGCAACTATCAAGAAGATGCTGCCCTACGCTTAAAAACATGGAAAGAGGTGTGAACAATGGCACGTGTAAAAGGAGCTGTGCGCACTCGCGCAAGACATAAAAAAGTCTTAAAGCTTGCGAAGGGTTATTTTGGCGCAAAAAGCAAGCTATACAGAGTAGCCAACCAGGCTGTTATGAAATCCTTGAGCTATGCTTACAGGGATAGAAAGCAAAAGAAGCGTGATTTCAGGAGACTGTGGATTGCTCGCATAAATGCTGCTGCGAGAATGAATGGTATGTCTTACAGTAAACTGATGCATGGTCTTAAGAAGGCCGGTATAACTCTCAACAGAAAGGTTCTGGCTGATATGGCCGTTAATGATGCCAAAGGCTTTGCCCAGCTTGTTGAGAAAGTAAAATAGCTATTAATGATAACAGGATTAGTCCCTCAAACTAAAGTTGGGGGACTTTTACTATAGTTTTGCCTATCCTGTTTTTCCTTTATAGCGGTGAAGAGATGGAAGAAATGGTTACGAGGATTACATCAGCGTCAAACAGGGTGATTAAGCAGTTGCGGGAATTGGCTCACAAGAAGGGCCGGATTCGATGGAATGCCTTTATTATAGAGGGCCTGAAACTGGTGGAGGAGGCTTTGATGCATCAGGTCTCCATCAGCTTTTTTGTTGTGGCAGACAGCTTCCTGCCGGAATTTGAAGCCATGATGGACGGTATGCCCGGAAGAATGGCTGTTCCTGTTTACCTTGTTCCTGATGACCTCTTAAAAAGAGTATCCACTACCGAGACACCCCAGGGCGTTTTGGCTGTTGCCCCGCTTCTGAATCTGGAAGACCAGTCCCTTATAGCCCATGGTTCAAGGTACGTCATACTGGAGCATCTTCAGGATCCGGGTAATATAGGAACCATTATACGTACTGCTGACGCATGCGGCTTTGACGGGGTTCTTCTGTCTTCAGGCTGTGTGGATCCGCATAACCCGAAAGTTATAAGGTCTGCCATGGGATCGGTTTTCCATATTCCCATCCTGTCCTGTGCAGACATTTATGACACCATAGATAGTCTAAAAGGAAGGGGGATCCGGATAGTTGCCGCCCATACCAGGGATTCGGCGTATGTCTGGGATTTGCCGCTGGCCGATAGAATTGCCTTAGTCATTGGGAATGAAGGAAGCGGTCTTTCTCAGCGCATGCTTGATGTTACTGATATCCATGCCATGATCCCAATGCCGGGGCGAGCTGAATCCCTCAATGCGGCATCGGCAGCGTCCATGATCCTTTATGAAAGCATGCGTCAGCGCATGGCCCGCTAGGTCGTCCTGGCCACGTGGTGTTTTCTGTTCGACCCTTTTAGGATAAAAACTGAACTCCCGGAGAAGAATAATCTGGGGTTTTCCATAGATTGTGCAAAAGTTTTGGCACAAAAACCCTCACTAATCCGTACTTGAAAAGTTCCCCATTTTGACATATAATACTTAATGATCTTTGTGATTAAGTTAACAAATATACTATAGCAGGAGGTTTAAACCATGGCAATTAAAATTGGTATCAATGGGTTCGGCAGAATCGGCCGCTTGGCTTTCAGAGCTGCCTGCGAAAACCCAAACGTACAAGTAGTCGGAATCAATGACCCCTTTATCGACCTTGACTACATGAAGTACATGCTTCAGTATGACTCTGTTCATGGCCAGTTTAAGGGAACCATCGAGATTAAGGACGACAAGTTGGTTGTTAATGGAAACGCCATTAACGTTTATGCTTGCATGGAGCCTTCAGAGATTCCGTGGAAGGAATGCGGCGCTGAATACATTATTGAATCCACCGGCGTATTCACAACCACCGAAAAGGCAAGCGCCCACATCAAGGCTGGTGCTAAGAAGGTAGTTATCTCGGCTCCTTCCAAGGATGCTCCCATGTTCGTAATGGGTGTTAACCACACCACCTATACAAAGGACATGGACATTGTGTCCAATGCTTCCTGTACCACCAACTGTCTGGCTCCTCTGGCCAAGGTTATCCATGATAATTTCGGCATTGTTGAAGGTCTCATGACCACTGTTCACGCTATAACAGCTACCCAGAAGACCGTTGACGGTCCTTCAAAGAAGGACTGGAGAGGCGGACGTGCTGCCAGCGGCAACATCATTCCTTCATCAACAGGCGCTGCAAAAGCAGTTGGCAAGGTTATCCCCGAACTCAACGGCAAGCTGACAGGTATGTCCTTCAGAGTTCCCACACTGGACGTTTCAGTTGTTGACCTCACCTGCCGTCTTGAAAAGGGAGCTTCCTATGATGAGATCTGCGCTGCTGTCAAGAAGGCTGCAGAAGGCGAACTCAAGGGTATCCTGGGATACACCGAAGATCTGGTTGTATCATCAGACTTCATCGGCGAGGCACGCACCTCTGTATTCGATGCCAAGGCCGGTATTTCCCTGAATGACAACTTTGTTAAGCTGGTAGCCTGGTATGACAACGAATGGGGTTATTCCAACAAGCTTCTCGATCTCATCGTTTACATGAACAGCGTTGACGCGAAGTAATCGAATATAAAGCTTTATTCAAAAGAGCGGAGTAATCCGCTCTTTTATAATTCAACGCCAAATGTTGTTTAACTGAGCAAAACAAAGAAGCGAATGAATAACTGGTAGATGACCATGTTGCTCTATGAAAAATGTTTGGGTTGAACTAAGTAAAGTAGCAGTTTAATTATTGGCAGATGATCATTTTTGGTCGTCTGCCTTTTTATGTGCATGATTAAACAGACTTCTCCTGCCCTCTCGTAAAGATATGCCTGCTGCATTTACCCTGATATTTGCAGATTTTATTACAAAAACTGTTGCAATGGCAGTTCGATCGTAATATAATCTACATATGAACAAGTGCTCATATGTTCAAACATTAAATAGAGGTGTGATACATGGAATTTGTGGATGAAAACAGGCAATCAACCGATCAACCCGTGATGGATAAGGAGCTTGTGGAGAAGGTAAGGCAGAAGATGCCCGATGAAGAACTGCTTTATGACCTTGCAGAATTCTTCAAGGTTTTCGGAGATTCAACCCGTATAAAGATAATCTGGGCGCTCTTCGAAGCGGACATGTGTGTCTGTGACATAGCAAACCTTCTGAATATGAGCCAGTCGGCCATATCCCACCAATTGAGGGTTCTTAAGAACTCCCGTCTGGTGAGGTATAAAAAATCAGGGAAAACCGTTTACTATTCACTTAACGACGACCATATCGAGAGAATCTTCGAACTGGGCATGGAGCATATCATGGAATGATAACGGAGGAAGAAACATGAAAACCACGAGACATGAGTGGACACTGACGGGGTTGGGATGCGTCAGCTGTGCGCGTAAAATCGAAACAGCGGTCCGGAAAATGGAGGGTGTGGCCTCAGCACACCTTGATTTTGTAAACTCCAGATTCTATGTGGAGATCAGTGATGATCAGGATGTCGGGGGTATAAAGGAACGAGTAAAAACCATCATGTCCGATATTGAACCCGGAGCATCTATAAAGGATAAGGGAGAGCCGGAAAATGACGAGGGGAGATCTTTAAAAAAACGCATACCCATTTACATAACAGGTCTTCTGCTTTTCATAGCTGCAATTATTCTTCCGGAGGAAAGCCTTGTGGAGACTATGTTTTTTATTGCAGCCTGGTTTATTTTTGGGGGTCAGGTACTCTTAAAATCCTTCCGCAATATCCTTAAAGGCAGGATATTTGACGAGAATTTCCTGATGACCATTGCTACCATGGGAGCATTTATTCTTAGAGAGTATGCCGAGGGCGCATCGGTAATGCTGTTCTATCAGATCGGAGAGATGTTTCAGGACTATGCTGTAGACAGTTCCAGAAGATCCATCAAAAAGCTTTTGGACATCAAGCCTGAGTTTGCCAATATTATTACTGAAAGCGGTTCTGTCAAGGTACCGCCAGCAAATGTGAGACCGGGGGACAGGATTATGGTTTTTCCCGGAGAGCGGGTTCCGCTGGATGGCAGGGTTCTTAAGGGGCATTCCTCTGTGGACACCTCTCCGTTGACGGGTGAATCCCTGCCCAGGGATGTCCAGGAAGGTGATGAAGTGCTTTCGGGCAGCATCAATCAGTCAGGCGTATTGACTTTGGAGGTAACCAGGAGCTATGAGAACTCCACCGTCAGCAGGATTCTGGAGCTGGTCCAGACCGCATCAGGTAAAAAAGCTGTTACAGAGCGATTTATAACACGTTTTGCCGCAAAATACACACCCATTGTTGTGGGGCTTGCTGCCATGCTGGCCATACTGCCTCCACTATTCACCAACACCCCCTTCAGCCAGTGGGCTTACCGGGCTCTCGTATTCCTGGTTATTTCCTGTCCCTGTGCACTGGTGATCTCCATCCCGCTGGGTTTTTTCGGAGGGATCGGAGCCGCATCCAGGAAGGGCATACTTGTTAAGGGCGGAAACTATCTGGAAGCACTGGCCGTTGTGGAAACCATGGTGTTTGATAAAACCGGTACGCTGACCACCGGCGTCTTTGAGGTGACGGGTGTAACTTCCCGCCCGGGGTTTGCAGAGCAGGAGCTTCTCCACTATGCAGCCTGTGCCGAAAGCTATTCCACTCATCCCCTGGCACAATCCATTCTTAACAGGTATGGACAAACCCCCGATCCTGCCAGGATAGACAGCCATACCGAGATTCCGGGAAAGGGAGTACGTGCCCGGGTTGACGGCAAACAGGTACTGTGCGGCAACAGAAGGCTTATGGCCGATTATAATATTGACGTTGATGAAGGGATTGCTGCCGGAACTTCTGTCTATGTTGCCGTGGACGGAGTGTATGCAGGAAGAATAGATATGGGAGATACTCTGAAGCCTGATGCCGTATCTGCACTTAAGACCCTGCGGGACATGGGCATTAACGATACAGTGCTTCTTACCGGAGATATCCGGGAAACAGCCCATGAAGTGGCCGGGCGCCTTGGAATCGGCAAGGTCCATTCTCAGCTGCTTCCTCAGGATAAGGTAACGGTACTGGAGGGCATTATGGAAGAGAAGCAGGAAGGCAAACCTGTGGTGTTTGTGGGGGACGGAATCAACGATGCCGCCGTTATCTCAAGGGCAGATATCGGCATAGCCATGGGCGGAATTGGATCGGATGCAGCCATTGAGGCGGCGGATATTGTAATCATGAACGATGAACTCAAAAAACTGGGCGATGCGGTGGCCATTGCCAGGAAAACCAAACGCATCGTCTGGCAAAACATTGCTTTGGCTCTGGGGGTCAAGCTTTTGTTTCTGACTATGGCCACAGGCGGGCTGGCGACCTTGTGGGAGGCAGTCTTTGCCGATGTTGGTGTAGCTCTTATTGCAGTTCTGAATGCCATGCGCATTATAAGAGCCGGTAATACCCGGAGTTGAACAACCAGGTTTCAGCCTTTAACAGCTTTATCAAATATGGTATAGTTAGGATATTGAAATAGTGTGGAGTCAATGGATTCACACTATTTCGCCTATTGGTAGGACCTCAGACCGGATGTCATACGGGAGAATGTTCATGTCTGAATATGATAATAAACTTCTGGACCAACCACTGAAATATTTAAAGGGTGTGGGTGAAAACCGGGCAAGATTATTTTCCAGGCTTGGCCTATTCACCCTTGGTGACATCATCCATTACTTTCCCAGGGATTATGAGGACCGGTCGGTGTGCAAAGCCATCTCGGAGGCGATCGACGGGGAATCCATAACCGTGAGGGTCCGCTTTGTTTCCGATATCTCAGAAACACGTCCCAGAAGGAACCTTAGCATACAAAAAGCCCAGGTGACCGATGGTACTTCATTTATGAACGTGACTTGGTTTAATCAAGGGTATGTGAAGCAGAGCATAGACATATCCCGTGAATATGTTTTTTATGGTACTGTCAAGCGTGTGGGATCCCGCGTGGAAATCAACAACCCTGTTTTTGAGGAACTGGAACATTCAGGTAATCTCACCGGCCGTATTGTGCCGGTCTATCCCTTGACCCGGGGCATCACCCAGAATATACTCAGGAAAATCCTTAGGAATGCGCTGGATACCGTTTCGGACAAGCTTGTGGATATCCTTCCTCCGGGTTTGCGTAGCCAATACCATTTAGCGGAAACAGCCTTTTCATTTGAGCAGATCCATTTTCCCACCAGCATGGAAAATATGGAAATGGCCAGAAGACGTCTGGTTTTTGAAGAACTGCTGTTGCTTCAATTGGGGCTTTCTGCCATAAAGGGTAGTAGCAGCGGCCAAAGGGGGATTCGTTTTTCATCTGTTGATATAGACCCGCTTTTAAAGGCTCTGCCGTTTAAGCTCACTGATGCCCAGGTAAGGGTTTTTGATGAAATACGGGCCGATATGGAATCTGACAGACGAATGAACAGACTTATACAGGGAGATGTAGGTTCAGGAAAGACCATTTTGGCAGTACTGGCTATCTATATTGCCGCCGTGTCCGGGTATCAGAGTGCCTTCATGGCACCTACCGAAATACTTGCGGAGCAGCATTACCGCAGTATTGCCCCCTTGCTTGAAAAGTTTGATATTAAGGTTGGACTTCTTACCGGGGGCATGAGGAAAAAAGAGAAGGAAGCCATCAAGGAGGATGCAGAAAAGGGGCGGCTGGATGTCCTTGTAGGAACCCATGCTGTTCTGGAGGACAGCACCATTTTCAGCAAGCTCGGTCTTGTGATAACCGACGAACAGCACAGGTTCGGTGTTCGCCAGAGAGCCAGGCTCTCACAGAAAGGCCAAAACCCCGATTTGCTGGTCATGACGGCTACGCCCATTCCCCGAACCCTATCCCTGGTGCTTTACGGGGATCTGGATGTATCCATTGTAGATACCCTTCCTCCCGGCAGAAAGCCAATCAAAACCTATGTTGTGGATGATCGCATGAGGGACAGGGTCTATAAATTCATTCGTAAAAATATAGCAGAGGGGCGTCAGGCCTATATCGTCTGCCCCCTTGTGGAAGAATCCGATGCCATGGATGTTGAATCGGCCACGGGTCTGGTTGAAAGGATAAAGGATGATGCCTTAAAAGGGCTTCATGTGGGACTTATACATGGCAAGATGAAAAGTGCCGATAAGGATGATATCATGAGGCGTTTCTCCAAAGGAGAACTGCAGGTGCTGGTTTCCACCACCGTTATAGAAGTAGGGGTTAATGTACCCAATGCAAGTATTATGGTCATTGAAAACGCAGAACGCTTTGGCCTGGCTCAGCTCCACCAGCTCAGGGGCAGGGTGGGCAGGGGCGTCCATCAATCCTACTGCATCCTCTTCAACCAGAGTAAAAGCCAGGTATCCAGGCAGAGGATGGAGATCATGGCATCTTCAAATGACGGATTTGTTATCGCCGAAAAAGACCTTGAGCTGAGGGGTCCGGGGGATGTTTTTGGTGTAAGACAGCATGGCCTTCCAGAGTTCAGGATTGCCAATCTTTATCGTGACATGGATGTGCTGAAGGATGTGCAGAAGGCTGCCAAACACATAGTCTCGGAGGGTCTGATGGAGAAGGATGAATCATATCGGCCACTGGCCAGGAGAGTGGAACTGATGGTCAGAAAAAAGCTACAGGAATTATCCATGAATTAGCCATTGTGGTATATATGAAAAGGTGGCATCAAAATGGTTAGAATTATATCAGGGATTGCCGGAGGGATACCCATCAAAACACCTCCCACAGAAAAGACTAAGCCTACATTGGATCGGGTGAAGGAATCTGTTTTTTCAATCCTGCAGCCCTATATACCCGGGACAAAGGTATTGGATCTGTTTGCCGGTTCTGGAAGTCTGGGGCTTGAGGCATTGAGCCGGGGTGCTGATTTTGCCTTTTTTGTGGACAACAGCAGATTATGTACCGAAATAATTAAAGAGAATATCGGGAAGATAAGAATGACCGATAAGGCGCAGGTGGTAAAGTCGGATGCTTATAAAGCAATCCGGGATTTTGCGGATCAGGGAAGGCAATTCGACATAATATTTTTGGATCCGCCGTATTCAAGAAATTTTGTATGTAAAACACTGCAAATGATCGTAGAAAATGATATAATAATCGAAAATGGTTTGGTTGCAGTGGAACATATCGAGAGCGAGCCGTTACCCGACAGGATTGGGAGGCTGGGAAAGGTTCGTTCAAAGCATTATGGTGACACTGTTTTTACATTTTATATCCTAAATAGTGCGGATGGGGAGGCATAGAGTTTGAAACTGCTGGTTTACCCTGGAAGCTTTGATCCAGTTACAAACGGACATATGGATATCATTGAGCGGGCATCAAAAATATGCGATAAGCTGATCGTGGCTGTGCTTGTCAACCACGGCAAGACCCCTGTGTTTACCATGGAAGAGCGTACCATGCTCCTGAAAAAGGCAATTGGCGACAGGGAGAACATTGAGGTGTGCAGCTTCTCGGGCCTTTTAGTCGATTTCATGAAGAGAATCAATGCCAGAACCATTATTAAGGGGTTGCGGGCAGTTTCGGATTTTGAATATGAAATGCAGATGGCTCTTCTGAACCGGAAGTTGGATAATGAGATTGATACTCTTTTTATGATGACCAGTATCAACAACAGTTTTCTAAGCTCCAGTGTGGTAAGGGAGCTTGCGAGAAATGGTGCCGGGGTAGAGGATTATGTTCCTCATTCCATTGCTCCTTATATATATGAAAAATTTAAAAAGGCGGGTGTCTGAATGATGGAGCTTTTGGAGCTTTTAGAACAGATGGAGGAAATAATCGAAAGCGGGACTGGTATCCCATTTTCCGGAGGAAAGTGCCTTATCAACCGGGACGAGGTGCTTGAAATCATTCAGGAGATCCGTCTTCGTCTTCCCGATGATATGAAGCATGCCAAGAGGGTTGTGGAAGAGAAGATGCGAATTCTTGCCGATGCCCAGCAGGAAGCCGAGAATATACTGAACAATGCGGAAAACCGCATAGCGGCTCTGGTTGATGAGCATGAGATTACAAAGAAGGCTTATGAGCAGGCCGAGGTGATCATTTCCAATGCAAAGAAAAATGCGAGGGAAATACGCCTTGGCACCAGGGAGTATGCAGATGGTATTCTCAACAAGGTGGAAGAAATCCTGGAGGATACATTGGACGTTATAAAAATGAACCGACAGGAACTGAAATAATTACATAGGATTCATCTCTTGACAGTTTTGTTTGAATGGCGGATTAATCCGCCATTTTCATATGGATTTATGACTAAGGCTACGATCAGTATCATAATGGTAATTATTCTGAAGCTGGAGGGAATGCCCGATATCATAGGCTTGAGGTTGGAGGTGGCGAGGCTGACGGGCAGAAGGCTGAGGGCTACAACGGTCAGTATGCATGCAACACCACCATGCAGGATCTTTCCAAGGAAGAACACCCCATACCGGGCTCCGGTTCCTTTCATGATGCCCATGACCTGGGTATGCACCGAGAACCCTGCAAATCCGCAGATGAAGGAGACCAGGGAGAGCTGAACCACAGCAGGAGTATTAACTGTATGGGCAATGGCACTGGAACCCGATGATATCTCCATGATGCCTCTCAGCATTGCTGTAATGCCAGCACCTGTAAGGCTTTCAGGCAGTATGGCCGAAAGCATCTGGCCAATGAGGCTGAATAAACCTGTTTTATACAACAACTCAGACAGCACTGCAAAAAGGACGATGTAGCCGGAGACCTTGATGGACAAAATAGCGGCATCCTCAATAGCACCGGGAAAGAGGGCTGCGATGCTGTTCTTCCTTTCCCTTTTAATATTACTGTCCTCGAAAACCATCATTCCATTATTCAATTGGAATTGACCCTTTCTTAGCAGCCGGTTCAGGATGAGTGCGGCTAAAAGTCCTGAAACCCAGTGAATGCCCAGAAGGATGAAACCTACCCTTATGCTTCTGAACAGGCCTGCGCCCACAGTGCCGATAATGAACAACGGACTGCAGTTATTGGCAATGGCTATCACTCTTGAAGCCTGGTTTGAGTCCAGAAGTCCTTCATCCAGCATATCCCTGGCAAGTTTGGCTCCTGTGGGATAGCCGCTGAGATAGCCCAGTACAATGGTGGGCAGGATATAGTAGGGCAGACCGATTAGACCCTGGATCAGCCGTCTTAAAAACCTGGGGCAGGTGAAATTCCTCAAAAAGGGTACGGAGAGCCGCGACAGGACAAAGAAAGGAAAGAGGGAGGGAATCACCACGTCCAGACACAGATAGATAGCATCTCTTGCTGCCTTCGATGTTTCCTTTGCGTAGAGGGCTAACATAAGTGCCAATGCCGGGAAGATATAAACGATGCATTTTCTGTACAGGCTGGTGTGATTATTCATGTCCGCTCTGATAAATCAAGACTCGCTTAATAGATATTCCTTAAGGGGCGTAAAGTTGCATTGAAACATCAGAGAATGTATAATATATCATGCAACATATAATGAGAATACCGGACAGACCATCATGGTTCCTCTTAAGATACCAATAGATGCTCAAGAGGAATCAAAATGAATGGAGGTATCCGTATGAACGAGAATGAACTCAGTCTGAACACATCCCAGGAGATTGGAGAGATCAAGATATCGGCCGATGTTATTACGGTAATCGCTCATACGGTGGCCAGTGAGGTTGAGGGCGTTTCAAGCATGAGCTCCGGTATTGCTGATAATATTTCTTCAGTCTTGGGACGCAAGACATCATCCAAGGGTGTGAAGGTAGATCTCACCGATAAGGGCGTTGTCATCGATTTCTATATCGTGGTGGACTATGGAGCCAGAATCCCCGATGTGGCCTGGAGGATCCAGGAACGTGTCAAGTCTGCAGTTGAAAACATGTCCGGTATGCATGTCAATGCCATAAACATCCATGTACAAGGTGTAAGTTTTGATAAAAATGCTAAAGAGGCTCATAAAACCGATGCTTCCACAAGGCAGAGTTGAGGTGTTGAATGTTCGGTTATGTTGAGCCAGATAAACCTGAACTGAAGATTCGCGAATTCGAAGTTTTCCGGGGTTATTATTGCGGTGTTTGCAAAAGCATTGGCAAAAGATTCGGCCAGGTTCCCAGAGTGTCACTTAATTACGACCTGGCGTTTCTTGCTGTCCTGCTGGATTCCACTCAGGGGGAAATGAGCATTGGAAAGGTTGAACGCTGCATTGCCCATCCCATCAGGAAGAGATATGTTGTCAGGCGAAATCAATTTATTGATTATGCAGCAGACATGAACATAATTTTGGCGTATTATAATTTAAGGGATAAATGGTCTGATGAAAAAAAACTTTCGGGTGCCTTTGGCTCCATGGCTCTCAGAGGTGCCTATAAAAAAGCCGCAAAACGGTATAAAGAAAAAACCGAAAGAATAGAAAGCCTGCTGGATGATTTAAGCAGGCTGGAAAAAGAGAAATGCGCTTCCCTTGATGAAGCGGCGGAACCCTTTGCCAACATCATGAGGGAGGTTTTCCAATGTCCCCATGTTGAAGATGAGAACAAGCGCAAGGTGCTTGGATGGCTGGGTTACAATATAGGAAGATGGATTTACATACTGGATGCATGGGATGATTTGGCAGATGACATCAAGTCCGGCAGCTATAATGCGATCCTGCTGCAATTTCAATACAATGGCGGCGACCTTGATGCATTCAAGGCCGGCATTAAGGAAAGACTTGATTTTAGTCTAACTTACTCGCTGAGTGAGTGTGAAAAAGCCTATTCATTATTGGGAGCGGTGAAAAACGCGGGTATTATTGATAATATTATTTATTCGGGTCTCATTGTGAAGACAGACAAGGTTTTACAGGGGAGATGCAAAAAGAATGAAAAAGAATCCATATAAGGTTTTAGGGGTCAAAGAAGGTGCCAGTTACGACGAGATCAAGAGGGCATACAGGGAACTGGCCAAAAAATATCATCCCGATCGGTATCGCAACAATCCGCTTGCCGATCTTGCCGATGAAAAGATGCGGGAGATCAACGAGGCCTATGACTTCCTCATGAAGAATGCAGGGGGAGCTTATCAATATCAGAGCGAAAGTCAGTCCTATGGCAACAGCACCGCCTCCCAGAGCGGTTCCTACCGGACCCAGTACCAAAGTCAGCAAAACAGGCAACAGAGCCAACAGGGTTATGCAGATGAGTCTGAGCTGGAGAGGCAGGTCCGGACTTATATTAACAACGGTAATCTCAATGAGGCACAGCGGATTCTGGACAGGATGCACAACCGCAATGCCAACTGGTACTACCTGCAGGGTTTGATTTTCTTAAGAAGAGGCTGGTATGACAGGGGCTACTCCAACATACAGAGGGCAGCCAATATGGATCCTACTAATTATGAGTACAGAAACGCCTTGAATAACCTTAACAACCAGTCCTTTGGGTACAGGCATAATCCATATTACCACAACACTTACAGGAGTAATCCTGATATGTGCCAGATATGCGGTACTCTGTGGTGCGCTGATTCCTGCTGCGAGTGCATGGGTGGAGACCTCATAGGCTGTTGCTGATGAGGCCATGCTGTATAAAGCCAGCAATTAATCTTTTGGAGGAATGGGGTTGTCTTCTGAACGCGCATCAGGAAACCATACAAGGAAATTGGCATTGACCGGGGTTCTATCAGCAATCGTCGTATTGGCCTTGGTACTGGAATCCATCGCACCAACCGGACGGCTGGGGTTCTATGTTCTGGCAGCATTTGTGCTTTCAGTCATTCTTCTTGAATGCGGTATCCGGTTTGCCTGGGCTGGATATATTGTGACCAGCCTGGCGGGTTTCATTGCTGTTCCTGAGAAACTCAACATCTTACCCTATATCGCTTTTTTTGGCATCTACACCCTGGTCAAATACCATATAGAAAGCCTCAGAAAGATGTGGCTTGAGATCCTTCTGAAACTCGCTGCATTCAACCTTTTTTTATGGCCGGCCTGGAGCATGGCGAAAGCATTTCTTCCTGAATCCCTGACAAAGGGCTGGGGCGTTCCGGTAGCGGGAGCGGTTCTGCAAATCCTCTTTTTGCTATACGATTATCTTTTTACCCTGTGGATACGTTTTTATTTTGAGAAGATTGCGCCAAAGGTAAAGAGGGGCTAGTCATAGTTTTTCAGCTCATGTTTCGTTTAAGCAGCGTTTGACGGACACGATTCTGCGCGGTTCAGCCCGTAGATCTGCTTTTTTGAATTAAGGAGATGCTTATGGATAAAAGGGCACTGAAAGTGCTAGAATATGATAAGATCATAAAAATGTTGAATGAGAGGACTGCATCGGAGCTTGGCCGTTCCATTTCCGAAGGGCTGACTCCCTCGACAGATTTACGCGAAGTGGAGTACAGACTGAGGGAGACCACCGATGCTGCAGCCTATCTATGGAGGAAGGGCGATGCACCCTTTGGAGGGGTTCATGATATCCGTTCCTCCTTAAAACGCGTGGAGATAGGTGCTACCCTCGGTATACCGGAACTTCTGAGAATAGGCGATATGTTAAGGTGCTGCCGCATCCTGAAGCAGTTCCTCACCAATGATGTACCTTCCGACTGGGAAGGAAATCTTGCACTGGAATTAGGCAGGCAGATCACACCCTCACGGGATGTGGAGGATGCAATAACGAGAGCCATCATCAGTGAAGAGGAGATATCGGATCACGCAAGTCCGGCTCTTGCAACCATTCGAAGAAACATCAGACAAAAACAGGACAGCATTAAGGACAAACTCAATGCCATCATAAGGTCGGCGGATAATCGGAAGTACATGCAGGATGCTGTTGTGACCATGCGGGGAGATCGGTACGTTATTCCTATTAAGCAAGAATACAAGGCTATGGTTCCCGGCCTGATTCATGATATGTCATCCAGTGGTGCTACGGTATTTATTGAGCCCCTGTCGGTTGTTGAGACCAATAATGAGATAAAATCGCTTATCATCCGCGAGCAGCAGGAAATTGAAAGGATACTGATGGAACTCACCGGGATGGTTGCGGATATTGGAGAGTCCCTTAAAGCAAATGTGGAGATTGTCTCCACCCTCGATTTTATCTTTGCCAAGGCAAAGCTCTCGAGGGATCTGAATTGCATCTGCCCCAAACTATCCCGTTCAAGGGTTATAAAAATCCTGCAGGGTAGACACCCTCTCCTTGAAAATAAGACCGTTGTACCCATAGATATTGAGCTTGGAGACCGATTCTCCACCCTTGTAATCACAGGACCCAATACCGGAGGTAAAACCGTTACCCTGAAAACAGTGGGCCTTTTTGTGCTGATGCTTCAGGCCGGGTTGCATCTGCCGGTAAAGGAAGGCAGTGAGTTTGGGCTTTTCAACAACGTCTTTGCCGACATCGGGGATGAACAGAGCATTGAGCAGTCCTTGAGCACCTTCTCGTCACACATGAAGAATATTGTAAAGATACTGGCTGAGGCGGATGAATCAAGCCTTGTTCTTTTTGACGAACTGGGTGCCGGAACCGACCCCACTGAGGGTGCCGCCCTCGCCATAGCTATTCTGGATGGCCTGACCCAAAGAGGAATCCGTACGATTGCCACCACCCACTACAGCGAGCTAAAAATCTATGCCATGACAAACGAGAGAGTAGAGAATGCCTGCTGTGAGTTTGATGTGGAGACCTTAAGGCCCACCTACAGACTGCTGGTTGGCATACCCGGAAAAAGCAATGCTTTTGCCATATCCGAGAAGCTGGGCCTGGGAAGGGATGTTATAAGCAGGGCAAAGGAGTTTTTAACCCAGGACAGCATCCGCTTTGAGGACGTCCTCTCGGATATTGAAAAAAGCAGAACCCAGGCCCTGCGTGAAAAGGAACAGGCCGAGGCATTCAAGCGTCAAATTGAAGAAATCAGACGGGAGGCCGAGAAAGAAAGGCAAAAGATAGCCAGGGAGCGGGATCGGATAATCTCAAAGGCAAAGGAGGAAGCCCGTTCTTTGATCATTGAAGCAAGATATGAGGCGGAGGAACTCCTGGAACGCTTGAAGACCATGGAGAAAGAAGGGTTTGGACAGAATAGCACTAAAGAACTCCAGGAGGCCAGAGCCGGTGTGCGAAGGCTCGATCATCTGGAATCGGCCTATGTGGAGCAGATTGGTGTCAGAGACGGCTATGCCGAGCCTCCAAAGGATCTTAGGCCTGGTGAGAGCGTAATGCTGCTGAGCCTCAATCAGAAAGCGACGGTGCTGGAAGAGCCTGATGGGGAAGGGCAGGTGCTTGTACAAGCAGGGATTATGAAGATTAAGGTTCACATCACTCAATTATCACGGATTAACGAGCAAAAGAACACCATTGAAAAGATGCAGAAGGTTCGTATGACCAGTGTTAAGGCTTCCCCAATCGGGCTGGAACTGGATCTGAGGGGCCTTAATGTTGAGGAAGCCCTGGACAGGGTTGACAAATACATTGATGATGCTACAATCGCCGGGCTCCACGAGGTTACACTGATCCACGGAAAGGGTACCGGTACACTGAGAAAGGCTATATCCGAGCATCTTAGAAGGCATAGGCAAGTGGAGTCCTTTAGGCTTGGAAAGTATGGTGAGGGTGAAACCGGTGTAACCGTCGTGAAACTAGGCTGAACATAACACTATTTACATTGCGGGATTATTATGTATAATAGGTAGAGTAGGGATGCGGGGGTTCCGCGTCAATGTAACACGGAGATTTCATTATAGCATGGAATGAACATCTCAATTTTGTAGTATGGAAGGATGGTATTTGTCATGCCTGTTAAGATTACTCTTCTTGTGCTTTTTATTCTTGTGACAATTGGTGTTGGCATCTATAGCAGAAGACGGGTTCATGGAATCAACGACTTCTTTTTGGGAAGCAGAAATATGGGAGCATGGATAACCGCTTTTGCATATGGTACTTCCTATTTTTCGGCTGTGGTGTTTGTGGGCTACGCCGGAAAGTTCGGATGGGCCAACGGTTTGTCTGTTGTCTGGATCGGTATTGGTAATGCCGTCATCGGCTGCCTTCTTGCGTGGATCCTGCTGGCCAAAAAGACACGTGTCATGACCCACAAGCTGAACGCTTCCACCATGCCGGAGTTTTTTGCAGCCAGATATGACAGTGTGAGCATGAAGATAGTCAGTGCTGTTGTGATCTTTGTATTTCTGGTACCCTATACCGCTTCGATATACAAAGGCCTGGGTTATATGTTCGAGAGTGCTTTCGGCCTTCCAATGAACACCATAATCCTTATTATGACTGCTCTGACCGGCTTATATCTCATCCTTGGAGGGTATGTGGCCACCGCTATTAACGATCTGATCCAGGGAGTCATCATACTTGTTGGCACCGTCCTGATGGTGGCTTACATATTAAGCCATCCGGAGGTTGGGGGACTGACCCAGGGTATTGCCAAGCTTTCTTCCATCGATAGCGGATTGACGAGCGTCTTTGGCCCGGCGCCTCTCAGATTGGGAGCCCTGGTGCTGCTTACCAGCCTCGGTACCTGGGGTCTTCCGCAAATGTTGCACAAGTTTTACGCTGTTAAGGATGAAAAAGCCATAAAGCGGGGAACCATCATCTCCACACTGTTTGCTCTGGTCATCGGGGGCAGTGCATACTTTGTAGGCGCTTTCGGGCGTGTCATGCTTGATAATCAGGTTCCCGCCAATAATATGGACATGATCATTCCGGTGATGCTTGAGAAAGCCTTGCCCGATGTATTGATGGGAGTTATCATAGTACTGATGCTGTCGGCATCCATGTCCACTCTGTCATCCCTGGTTCTCGTTTCAAGTTCTGTGATATCCATAGACCTGATAAAGGGGTTTGTAAAGCCCGACATTGATGATAAGAAAAATATGATGCTGATGCGCTTTTTCTGCTTCATCTTTGTGGTTCTGTCCTTCTTCATGGCCATCTGGGAGAATCCTACCATTGATGCGCTCATGGCTCTGTCATGGGGTGTGATTTCGGGAATGTTTATCGCTCCCTACCTGTTTGGCCTGTTATGGAAGGGCACCACCCGTATCGGTGCCTGGTCTGGGTTTGCTACCGGCTTTTTGGTAATGCTTATCGGCCTTGCCATTGAACTTCCCAAAACCGGCTTTGACATGAGCAAGGTATTCGTTCCGGGTATTGGCGCGATAGCCATGCTCGCCTCCCTTGTTGTAGTGCCTGTTGTGAGCCTGGTGACGAAAAAATACAGTAAAGCGCATATCAGCAAGGTGTTCGATTCCGAACGGACTGCAGCCTGAATAATAATGAGTTAATTATAAAACAGGGGATTTGCCTGTCCCCCCATCAGGCAAATCCCCTGTTGTTATTCTGCTTGTATTCTCTTAGGTTAATGTGAGAAGGATTTTTTATGTATCATTATCGGTAAGATCATATGAAACACCAGGAGATGAACCAGGCAATTCCGCTTTCATAACAGAAGTACTATTAGTCCAACTTGGATGTCTACAATATTTTCATTATATACTATTATAGCAAATATATCTTTATATTTTAATTATTAGCATGGCTTAGTGTAAAAGCATATCCCTTCATTCCCACATCCATATTGGACATTGCTGATAAAAAACTGATATAATATTTAGTATTGTAAAACTGCCCAGGCAGTGGGGTGGCATGCCGTCCATGCCTGGAAGACACGTGAGGAGAAGGATAATGAAAAAGCTTATGCTTGGCAATGAAGCCATTGCCAGAGGTGTATATGAGGCCGGAGCCACAGTGGCAACGGCATATCCAGGGACTCCCAGCACAGAGATAACCGAGTACATAGCAAAGTATGACGAAATCTATTCAGAGTGGTCCCCCAACGAAAAGGTCGCCCTTGAGGTTGCCATCGGCGCTTCTGTGGGCGGAGCGCGTTCTACCTGCGCCATGAAGCATGTGGGCCTTAACGTTGCTGCAGACCCGCTATTTACTGCAGCCTATACTGGCGTAAATGGCGGTCTGGTGGTCTTTGTGGCGGACGATCCTGGCATGCACAGTTCCCAGAATGAGCAGGATACCAGAATCATCGCCAGGGCTGCAAAGATACCGGTTCTGGAACCTTCAGACAGCCAGGAATGCAAGGATTTTACCAAAGAAGCCTTTGCAATCAGTGAAGAGTATGATACTCCCGTCATCGTGAGGCTCACCACCAGAGTAGCCCATTCACAGGGGCTGGTTGAACTGGGCGAGAGGGATGATATTCCAATTAAGCCCTATACAAAAGATCCGGGCAAATATGTCATGATGCCGGCTATGGCAAGAAGGCGCCATGTTGTGGTAGAAGAAAGGCTTTCAAGGCTTGCTGAGTTTTCAGACTCCACAACTCTTAACCGCATTGAATGGGGAGACAGGAAGATAGGGGTTATAACCAGCGGCATTACCTATCAATACGCAAAAGAAGCTTTCGGCGATGCATCCTTCCTGAAGCTGGGTATGGTTTATCCGCTGCCGGAGAAGCTGATCAGGGAATTTGCGGCAGGGGTTGAAACCCTGTATGTCATTGAAGAACTGGAACCCTTTATTGAAAACAATTGCCTGAGAATGGGTATTGAGGTCAAAGGTAAGGCCTTGCTGCCTGTGATAGGTGAATACAGTGCCAGCCTGATTCGTGAACGGGTATTCGGGCAAAAGCAGGAAAAGTACAACAGTATTGAAGAGGAAATACCTGTGCGTCCGCCGGTCATGTGTGCAGGATGTCCCCACCGCGGTGTCTTTTATGTGCTGAAAAAATTGAAACTCACTGTGACAGGGGATATAGGGTGTTATACCCTTGGTGCCCTGCAGCCCCTTGAATCGGTGGATACCTGTGTTTGCATGGGCGCAAGCGTGGGTATGGCTCACGGCATGGAAAAGGCGAGGGGTCAGGATGCCGCCCGAAAAACAGTTGCAGTTATCGGGGATTCCACCTTCATTCATTCCGGCATAACGGGTCTGATTGATATTGTCTACAATAAGGGAACTTCCACGGTTGTGATACTGGATAACTCCATTACCGGCATGACGGGGCATCAGCATAATCCTGCCACCGGCTTTACAATCAAGGGCGAACCCACCCGTCAAGTGGATCTGGTAAAGCTTTGCCAGGCGGTGGGGGTGGATAGGGTACGGGTCTGCGATCCATTCGATCTGGAAGGAATGGAAAGGATCATAAGGGAAGAAACAGCGGCCGAGGAGCCCTCTGTGATCATTGCTCAAAGACCCTGCGCCTTGCTGAAACATGTAAAATTCCATGGGGCATTGAGTATCAACACCGATAGGTGTACTAAATGCAGGATGTGTATGCGCCTGGGCTGCCCAGCCATCGTGGACAGAGGCACCCATATTGAAGTGGATTCCGCTCTCTGTGTAGGATGTGACCTCTGTACAAAGGTGTGCCGCTTTAATGCGTTTGAAAGGCTTGGTGGAGAAGATGCGTGATACGTCAATTATGATAGTCGGAGTCGGAGGCCAGGGTACCCTCCTGACCAGCAGGATTCTTGGAAATGTGGGTATCAGTACCGGTGCTGATGTGAAGGTGTCGGAGGTTCATGGGATGTCCCAGCGGGGTGGAAGCGTTGTAACCTATGTCAAGATGGGAGAGAAGGTTAGCTCACCCGTCATCGAAAAAGGTGAGGCCGATATCCTGCTCTGCTTTGAAGAGTTGGAAGCCCTGCGCTGGATTGATTATGCCAAAAAAGACGCCTCCATCATTATCAACACCCAAAGGATCGATCCCATGCCGGTAATAACCGGGAAAGCAAAGTATCCTGAAAATATTATTGAAAAGATCAGTGCTGATTATATGAATGTAGTGACCGTTCCCGCCCTTGAACTGGCTGAAGCCTGCGGAAGCATCAAAGCTGTCAATGTTGTTATGATAGGCGTCCTGGCCAGGAGAACGGGCATTCCCGAAGAAACATGGATTGAATCCATTCGGAAGACTGTGAAACCTCAGTTTGTTGATATGAATATCGAAGCATTTAAGAAGGGTTATAATCTCTGATAAATAAAGCGGGCATATAGCCCGCTTTATTTATCCCATATGAGAAAGTTGAAGATTAAACTGGTCTCTTAGTGGCCGTGTCTTCAATATAGGGGAGGCTATCCAGTATACTGATGAATTTTTCAACCACTGTGGCATCAAATTGAGTGCCCGAACCGTCAACCAACTGCTTTATGGTGGAATTCAGATCGAGCCTGGAGCGGTAGTGGCGGTCTGACATCATGGCATCGAAGGCATCAGCCACAGAAACAATCCTTGCCAGGAAAGGAATCTCGGGGCCGCGTAACCCGTCCGGATAACCCTTCCCATCCATGCGCTCGTGATGACATTTAATTATGGGCACCACATCCCTGAACATGGAAATGACCGATAGAATGCGTGCTCCTTTAAGGGGATGCTTTTTTATTTCATCATATTCTTTCGGACTCAGTTTCTCGCTTTTAAACAGAATATCATCTGCAATCCCCATTTTACCCACATCATGGAACAGCCCGGCAACTCTCAGGGTCTCCAGATCCTTTTCGCTTAAGCCAAATGCCTTGCCTATTTCAACGCAATAGAGAGATACCCTGTCGGAATGTCCCCGTGTGTATTCATCCTTTGCATCCACTACCTGCCTGAGGGCTTCTATGGTATCCAGGTACCGAATCCTTAACTGCTCATAGGTCTGGCTCAACTCATCATTCTTCATATTCACCATTGAATGAAGGAAGGCATTACTGAGGGATGAGGCAGCCTGAGCTGCATAAATTCCCAGCAGTTGAAAACCTCCAGCCATATCGTTCACCGGGTTTTCACTGCTCTCCACATAGATGACTCCAATGGATTCCGACAGTTCATTCAGAAGGGGTAGTATGATCCCCGAGGGTGTTTTTATGACTTTTTTTGATATCCGTGCTTTTCCGATTTTCTCCAAAAGCCCGGAGTCCAGCATGGGCACAAAATCATCGATGTCGGTGCGATACCTGCCGATTCCCCGGAAGATACTTTTTTTTGTATGATTAGTGTCGGCGAAGTTATCCACCAGTATAAATGCGTCCTTGCTGCTTACCAGGGGAAGCAATTCAGCCAGGATCTCCTCAAGTATATTGCCTATGGGCTGGAGCTGATAGATCTTGGGGACTGATTCAAGAATCTTGTTCAAGCCGTCCCGGAACTGCTTGATGGTATTCATCATGTTAATTGACTTTATGCCGGATTCCACCAACAGCTGCAGTTGGTCAAAACGGTCGCTTTTCTCACAATAGCCCTGAATATCCAGAGCCTTGATGGTTTCAAGGGGCGGCGCCAGATCCTTATGACCTGTGAGAAGCAATATATACAACTCCGAATCAAACTCACGAATTCTTCGAACTACCTCATCCCCATGGATGGGGGACATCAGGTAGTCCAGGATCATCAGATCAAAGCGCTCATTCCTTATTTTCTCAATGGCCTCCAATGGAGAGGTTACGCCCTCATAAAAGTAGCCGCTCCTATTAAGAATGATTGACAGTGAATCAATGATCCCCGGCTCGTCATCTACAATCAGTATTCTGTAGTTTTTGGCTGAGGCTACCTTTTTCTTTCTCATACCTAACTCTCCTGAGCTAATCCCGTTTCATGACCCCACAGCGGCAACCTGACATAGAAGGTGGTTCCCCTGCCCCTTGCGGATTTAAACCACATCTTACCTCTGAACCGTCCCTTGATGATCGAGTTTGACATGTAGAGCCCAAGCCCGGTACCGTACCGGCCTTTTGTTGTGACCATTTCCTTGAGAAGTCTGTCTTTGATGGATTCCGGAATGCCTTTGCCGTAGTCTCTGATCTCAAAAAGAATACTGTTTTCCTGTTGTTTTACAAAGAAGTCAATCACACCGCTTTTGCCATCATATGCCTGTATGGCATTTATAATAATATTATCGAACACTTGAACCAGACTGTTTACATCACCTTGCAATTCTGTATTAATATCCATATTAACCCATGTGTTCATTTTGCAATTATGCCGCATTAACTCATACTTAAGCAAAAGCTCTATTCTTTTTACAAGTTCATTAACTGTGAAACTCAACATAGAGGATGTGCTTGATTGGATGGTTTGACCCTTAACTGTATCAATAATATCCGTCATGTAGGAACAGTAAGGCTTTATCTTGTCCAGCCAGGTGTGCATTTCCTGAGCAATCTCACGATGGTCGTCTTCAGTCACGCTGCTGTCTCCGATGGATTGTTCATATTCACTCACCAGATCTTTTAACCCCTCAACAGCCCCTGATATGGACATAATGGGGGTTTTCAGATTATGGGCAATTCCCCCTATCAACTGACCAAGCGAGGCAAGGCGTTCCTGTTCCATCATAGTGGCATGCTTTTCTTCTATGGTTTCTATGGCTTTCACATTTTGTGTAATGTCCTTAAACAGAATGATGGTGCCCAGGTAATTCTGTCTTAAAATGATGGGAGTGATCTCAATGGTAAAGTGGCGGTCAAAGTTCCCCTTTATGATGTGTTTACCATAAGAGAGAGAATTACCGGTCTTTTTTACGTCCTCTATACAATCCAGCAGGCTTTTGCCTCTGTCAGGTCCGATATCTGCTTTTTCGAGTATCTGGCCGAGATTTGTATTTCTGCTCACGGTAAAAAGAACTTTGAATGTGTTTGTCATGGGCTCGTTATAGTCGATGATCTGGTAATCCTCATTAACAACCATAAATGAGTCAGAGATTCGGTCCACTACGGTTTTAAGGGCTATGGGAGAAATCTTGAGAAAGTCATAGCGGAGGATCGCAAAAGAGAAGAAAAAGATCCCAATTGAATAGGATATAACCGTCGAATAGGACGGAAAAACGATAAGCCGCAGAGTGGTAAGTATATTAACCACTAATGGTACCATTATTCCGGCCATGACCAGAGAAGACTGTTTTGAGAAAAAACCTGAACTCTTGATTGTGGCATATAAAAGGCAGAACAATCCTGCTGCGACATAAATATATGATACAATCGCGTGGACTGTAAAAAATGGTCCAATCTCATAGAGATTGTTCATCAGGGAGTACTTGTGAAAATACAGATGGTGCATGTCATTGGTCAGCAGCATTAAATAGTCGACAACAGGGAAAATGAGCAGTGCTAACAATTTCATGCTTACTTTAATCTTGGTCTTCAGATAAACAAGACCTAGAAAGAGTATTGAAACCGGAGAAAAAATCAATCCAAAATAATAGATGTAGATGAAAGCCATAACTGTATAACCAAGTATGATATTTGCATAGGCATTCAGAATATGGCCTACACACCATATTTGCATTAGTGCAATGGCAACTAGAAAAGCATAATGAAGCTGAATCTTATTCTTCATTCTTAGAATAAGAATGAAAAATATGAACGACAGTATAGAAGAAATATGCAGCAATATAAATAAAGGCTCGTATTCCATAGCTGTTTCCCTCTATCAGCATGAATCAACACGGCTTAGTTTGTTCATGTTATTACTGATTAGCCTGTAAAGCTGCCTGACTGTAGGATGTTCATAAACATCCCTGGTGCTGATGTTTATACCCTCTTTATGCAGATGAGATATGAACAGGACAATAGCAAGAGAGTCCATGCCGTAATCCAGTAAGTTTTCTTCTACACTGAATGTTTCAATGTTTAGGATATCGCATACCATGGACAGTATCTTTGCCTCTAAGGGATTGGCAGGTAAAACCAGCTCTGATTCTTTATTCTTCGGAAAACCTGCATCGGGTAGTTTTGAGTAATCTGCCTTTCCGTTTGCATTTACTGGTATACTATTGAGGCGTACAAAAAACCGTGGAATCATGTATCGCGGTATTCTGCTTGCCAGAAAGATTTTCAGACTATTAATATCTAAATCATTGTCGCTGATATAGTAGGCACATAGAAAGTCACCGTACAGATCATTCTTTCTGAGCTGAACCAGGACTTTGTCAATGCCATTATACTGTAGTATTGCGTTTTCAATTTCCCCAAGTTCAACGCGATAGCCCCGTATTTTAACCTGACTGTCCTTTCTCCCCAGGAACTCTATATCACCCTTCGGGTACCACCTGGCCAGATCCCCAGACTTGTAGAGTCTTTCTCCCGGACTAAAGGGATTTGGAATGAACCTCTCCTTTGTTAGCTCCGGCCTGTTATGGTACCCCCTGGCAAGGCCATCCCCTGCAATATACAGTTCACCCTGAATACCGATGGGCAAGGGGTTGAGATGCTTGTCAAGTATATAGATCCTTGTATTCTGAATAGGTTTACCTATTGTAACGATGCTGGAATCGGTCATGTCTTTAAATGTTGCCCCTATAGTTATCTCGGTTGGACCATAACCGTTAATTATTCTTGCATTTGTCACAGTTCTAAGTTTTAAGAGCAGATGTAAATCCAGAGTTTCTCCGCCAAGCATGATTTGGCGAACACTTTTCATCCAGATTGACGGATCTCCGTATCCGATAAAGAGTTTTAACCTGGAGGGTGTCATCAACAGGGTGGTTACCTGATGTTTGGTGATCAGGTTTGAAAACATATGCGGTATCATCTGCTCATCGTGGTTAGCCAAAACGACCGTGGAGCCGCTGAGAAGTGATGTAAAGACTTCAAATACAAATATATCAAAGCATATAGTTGTCACGGATAGAACACGGGAGCTCTCATCAAATTCCAGCACGTTCTTAACGCCCATAATAAAGTTGTGCAGTGATTTATGCTCTATCATCACGCCCTTGGGCTTACCAGTGGATCCGGATGTATATATCATATATACCAGGTCGCTTGAACGGTTTATATAGGGAAGATTCATCCCGGTTTCAGAAGCGTACACGTCTTTATCGAAGATATCAATTTTTTCAATATGATGCAGATCACCAGAAGCCAGGTTTCCGGTGGTGAGCAATAGTTTAATCCTGCTATCCTCAAGTATAAGACGAATTCTATCGGAAGGGTATTCGGGATCAATAGGCACATATGCTCCTCCAGCCTTGATTATGGCAAAGATGCCAACGATCATTTCTATGGAACGCCTGGCCATGATCCCCACCAATTGGTTAGGTTCAGTAAGCTTTTTACGCAGTGCCCATGCCAGTTGATTGATTCTATGATTGAGTTCTGCATATGTGATGGCTGTGTCCTCGAAACACAGGGCTGTTTGATCGGGATTCTTCAATACCTGCTCCTCAAACAACTGCTGAATGAGTTTATTCCTGGGGTATTCCTTATATGTTTTGTTAAACGTGCCCAGAACCTTCTTCTTTTCATTTTCCAAAAGCATTTCGGTCCTGCAGATCTCTTTTTGCGGGTTGTCCAATGCATGCCAGAGAAGGTTTAGCATATGCTTATGAAGAAACTCGATTTCTTTTTCATGGTATAAGTCGGTTTGGTAATCATAATCGATAATTAAGATACCATCATTATCCCTGTCATTAATATGAATGGTTAACGAGTTGGACTGATGACCGCAAAAATGCCATCTGGTCCGGCTTAATGTGTCTTCCCTGGCAAATCTGGAATTTTGATAAGAAAGGACTATATCATATAGGTTTTCACTAATCCCGTGTTTTTCCCGCACATGGGACAGTATTTTTTCATAAGGATATCGCTGGTGTTTGAATGAAGATGATAATAACTGCAAAAGATCACTGCATAGGTCCATAAAGGAGGAGGCACCGGTAATCTTTATCCGCAGTGGAATGGTGCTTATAAACATGCCAAATGTCTTTTTTTCATTGATGTTCAGCCTGTTTAGAATAGGCGTGCCGATGACTATGTCTTCTTTATCTGTAATTCGGTAGATATACATGGACAGAGCTGCTAAAAACAATGGAAAAGGAGAAATCTTATTCTCATCGCAATAGCGCTTAAGAAGGGTCGTAAACTTATCCGGTGCTACAAATGTTTTTCTTTTGCACTGAGTGGATTTGATATTTGCAATTCTCCTCTTCAGGACAGTGCAATCGGGGGCTGACTCAAATATTTGGCTCCAATATGCTTCATCTTTTATAAACCGGGGAGAAGAGAAGTACTTCTCTTCACATTGGATATAATCCGTGTATGAGGGAGACGGAGGACATAAAACATCTTCTGTGCCAGCTTTGATTTTATTATAATAGTTTAATACGCTGCTTGCGATAAGGCTCATGGACCATGCATCCGATATGATATGATGATTATTAAAATAGACGCCCCAGTCGTTTTCATGGATTTTAACGATAACGAATCTGTAAAGGGCGCTGTCAAGGAGTTCAAATGGTTTCCTTGTCTCAATGCTGTCCCATTCATATAAAGCTTTTTCAGGCTGCGCATATGCAGAGAAATCCATAAACTCAATTGTTTCGTATATGTAATCTGAAACATACTGTCGGGGATTGCCGTTTTCATCCAGACAGATTCTTAGCCTGATTCCATCATTGTGCTTAATGAAATAATTGATTGCCTGTTCCATTAATTTAAAATCTATCTGTTGGTTGATGCGCAGCGTGCCGGCTACATTTGATATGCTTATGCCAGGGTACATTTTTTCGGTATACCAAATGGATAACTGTGGCGATGTGAGTGGATAAAAGACTTTCCCTGCCATAAAGAGGCTCCCTCCATGCAGTTTTTGTATCCTGTGCATATGACGATATTTTATATTCAAGGATATTCTATTATAATATTGAATAAATATCCATAAAATATTAGCATATAAAAGAAATATATGTAACACACCATGCATGATGGGTTATCCATTATTGCAAAGAAAGGCAAAACTGGTGTAAGATAAGCGTATGCAGAAAAGTCTGCCTTTCTTTTTGAATCAAATACCCATATATGAAGAACCATAAAAAGGAGCAATGACTATGTTTAATCAAAAGATTGTTGAGAGCCTGGGGAAATCATCCATGATTCGTGCCATGTTTGAAGCAGGAGCCAAGCTCAAAGCCCAATATGGTGATGAAAATGTATTCGATTTCAGTTTGGGCAACCCTGATATTGAACCTCCTGCCCAGGTGCAGGAATCCATCAGGAAATATGCAAACAGTGAAACTCCGGGGCTGCACCATTATATGAACAATGCCGGATACCAGGATGTGAGGGCAAAGGTTGCAGAACACCTCGAGAAAAAGAGCGGCATACCGCTGACGCACCAAAATATTCTGATGGTGTGCGGAGCGGCCGCAGGTATGAACGTTGCCCTCAAGGCCCTGCTAAACCCGGGTGAAGAGGTCATCGTCCTGTCTCCCTTCTTTGTGGAATACCTGTCCTATATTGAAAATGCCGACGGAAAGCCTGTGATCGTAAAGACTGAAAAGGATACATTCCAGATAGATGTGGAGGCTGTTAAAGATAGCATTACCCCAAAAACAAAAGCCATTATCCTGAATTCCCCCAACAATCCCACCGGCGTGATTTATAGCAAAGAATCCCTTGAAAGGATGAGGGAGGCCATCCGGGAGAAGGAAAAGGAGTTCGGCACAAACATCTTCATTTTGTCTGATGAACCCTATGTGAGCATTGTTTACGACGGGATTGAACTGCCCAATATGCTTACTGTATTTGAAAACTGCATAGTCATAAACTCCTTCAGTAAATCCCATGCCCTTCCAGGGGAGAGAATAGGCTATGTGGCTGCCAGCAGCCGTATTGATGATGTGGAGACGCTCATGGCTGCCATGATCACTCTGAACAGAACGCTGGGGTTCGTCAATGCACCGGCTCTGTTTCAAAAGGTTGTGGCTGAAAACCTTGATGTGGCTGTTGATACTGCATTCTATCAGGAGAAGAGGGATATGCTGTATAACCATATCACCTCTGTGGGATTTGAATGTGTCAAGCCGGAAGGGGCATTCTACCTCTTTATGAAATCGCCCGTTGAAGATGATGTCGCTTTCTGCGAAACGGCTCAGAAGTACAATCTGCTCATCGTTCCCGGATCAGGATTCGGCTGCCCCGGGTATGTGCGCATAGCCTACTGCTATGATACCGCTATGATCAAGAGAAGCCTTCCAGCCTTTACAAACCTTGCGAAGGAGTATGGCCTGATCTAGTTGCGCTAACATAGGGGTACTACAGTGTAATAAACGGGGCAGGGTCTTACCAGAGCATGACAAGACCCTGCCCTGTATTATATTGCCAATATTAGTCCATCAGTTTCGAAATATCACCAAGAATGCACCCCCAGGGACATACCCGAGGTGTAATTGCGAGCGAAGTGAAACGGAGCGTGGCAATCTCTTCATGACATACAATCTGACAACCCATAAACTAGCTGATGGCGCTACTGTAGTGCTTTATGTGGGTGGTAAAGTTGTAATACGAAGCAAAGCCTCTCATAAAATCGGTATCCTTAAGCCAAGGCGACAAAAAAGCCGCGCACCGTAAAAGAAAACGGCCGCGGCCTCAATAACTGCCTGAACGAATGCCGATTCAGTGTCTGAAAAGGGTGAAAACCAAGACTTTTCTTAATTGTTATCGTATATTTATTAATGGGCTTTTATGCCTATGAAGAAAAGGCTGAAGAAGCGATTGGAAGGTGAGATCCATTGAAGATCACGTTGATTCATGGACAAAATCATAAGGGTAGTACATACCACATAGCGAGAATGACAGCGGAAAAGCTTCGCGGTGATATTGAGGAATTCTTTCTGCCACGGGATTTTAGCGGGGGGTGTTCCGGCTGTTTAGC
>LFSK01000172.1:0-43909 GCA_001512555.1 Clostridiaceae bacterium DTU059
TGCCAAGGTAGGAAAGGTAGACCGATGGATTTCTCTCGGTAACGCTGATCCCCACCTCGTTTGGAAAAATAATAAACACCCTTGCCTCTTTTATCCTGGGCAGGGCTTCTATGGCCAATTCCGCATCAAGAAGCCTTAAACCGAGGATTGCTTCAGGAGAAAACCTGATTTTTCTAAACCCGTTTTCACCCGGAGCAATACCCGATGCAAGCCTGATCTCTTCCAGGTTATAGTATTCGGCACCCTCGACACGGATGTTTTTGATATTGAAAATCGGCGTAAAAAGAAGCATAATCCCCAAAAGTACTGGACATATCACCAGCAGCAGTAGTATTTTAAACAGCTTCTTCCTTTGTTTTTTTCCGCGGCTCATAGGTACCATCACCTTAAAGCATATTATACCAAAGAGGGGAGGGAAATAACAGCACCTTAGGTTTCAACTCTTTTAATGTCGGCCCCTATGCTGGAAAGAACCTTTTCCATCCTCTCATAGCCCCTGTCGATGTAGCCGACACCCGATATACTGGACGTGCCTTCCGCAGACAGTGCCCCGATGACCAATGCGGCACCGCCCCTCAGATCCCGAGCCTCAAGCTGGGCGGCCTTGAGCCTGTCGGTACCGCGTATGATGGCCGCTCTGCCCTGGATACTGATATCCGCACCAAGCTTCATAAGCTGCTCGGTATAGCGGAACCTGTTCTCAAAAACGGTTTCTACAACCACACTGGTTCCCTTGCACTTGGACAGGAGAGCCACCAACTGGGGTTGCATGTCTGTGGGAAATCCCGGATAAGGAGAGGTTCTGACCAGATCCAGAGCCGACAGCTTGCCGCTGGATTCCAATGCGATCACATTTCCCGAATAGTTCCTGATCCTGCATCCGCACCGCTTAAGGCAGTACAGCACCGAACCCACATGATCGTATTCGACGCCTGTGATCACAAGGCTTCCCCCCGTGGCAGCCGTGGCGGCAAGATAGGTCCCTGCCACAATGCGGTCGGGTATGATTCTGTGTACTGGCTCAGTCTTTATCTCATGGATTCCCTGGATGCGGATGACGCCTGTTCCGGCTCCAGAGACCTTGACACCCATCTTCCTTAAAAAAGCCTGCAAGTCATCGATTTCAGGCTCTTTGGCGGCATTTTGGATAATGGTCTCCCCTTCAGCCAGACTGGCTGCTAGCATGATGTTCTCGGTTGCCCCAACACTGGGGTAATCCAATAGTATCTCGCAGCCTGTAAGCTTTTCGGCTCTGCAGCGAAGCATACCGTCGCTTATACCGTCAATCTGGGCTCCCATCTGCATAAGTGCCTTCAAATGCATGTCGATCGGCCTTAGGCCAATTTCACATCCGCCGGGATAACTCACCAACACTTCGCCACATCTGGCTAGCAGTGAGCCCAGGATTATGATGGATGACCTCATTTTTTTAGCCAGCTCTTCGGGGATGCTGCTGGCTGCCAGCTTAGAGGCATCTACCTCTATCCTGCTTCCTTTCCTTCGGATACTGCAGCCCAAGGCTCCGAGTATCTCCAACATTGTGGTCACATCGTCCAATTCCGGGCAATTCTCAAGGATGCTGGTACCTTTGTTCAAAAGTGTAGCAGCCAATACCGGCAATACAGAGTTTTTAGCCCCCGGTACCTCTATGATACCGCAAAGCCGTGACCCTCCGGTTATTATGAGATTGCTCACGCAAAACACCCCCGGAAGCGAAGTATTCAATACATTTCATAATATGCTCCCGGAGAAATCCTGTTACTGGAAGCGTGTCCGGCTTTATCTAGAGTTGGGTGGACAAGGGGACATTCATTCCACCGGGCTGTGGTGATATGATCAGCCCTCACCCTGGCGGGCCCGTTTCAGAAGTTCGGATCCCCTCACAGGGTTAAAATTGTTCACACTGTTTCTGGAGATATTGAGGAGTATACCCATACTCGCGAGAACGAACAGCATGGAAGTTCCCCCATAGCTGATAAATGGCAGAGGCATGCCTGTAACGGGCAGAGTGGCGGTCACAACGGCTATATTGATGATGGTTTCAATGGCTACCAGCGAAGTGATACCGATGGCCATAAGGCTTCCCATCATATCTGGGGCATTCATTGAAATACGAACACCCCGCCATATGAGCAGGAGAAAGAGAACGATCACAGTGAAAGCCCCCACAAAGCCCAGTTCCTCTGCAACTATTGAAAAGATAAAGTCGTTTTGGGGCTCCGGAATGTACAGATATTTCTGAAGGCTCTTGCCCAGTCCGCGGCCGAATATGGAACCCGAAGCGATGGCATACAGGGAGTTCACCGCCTGATAGCCGCTGCCCTGGGGGTCAGCAAAGGGATCAAGAAAGGCTAAAAAGCGCTGCAAACGATACTCTGAGCTGATAACCAGGTATGCTGCTGCCGCCATAGTGGGTACCCCTATGGCAAGAAAATGAAAAATTCTCGCTCCGGCACAGAACAGGATAACTACGGCAACCAGCGTGATGAGAACAGCGCAGCTATAATGAGGCTCCAAAAGCAGCAGAAGATCTACAAACCCCACAATCAGCAGATATGGCACTAAGCCTCTGAAGAAAAAGCGTAATTTGCCGCTGTTTTTTGCGAGGCTGAAGCTTAAAAACATTATAAGTGACAGCTTCATGAGCTCCGATGGCTGGAATGTGGTAAAGCCTAAGTTGAACCAGCGCCTCGCATCGTTGTATTTTGCACCTATACCAGGTATTGCCACCAGGATAAGAAGAACAATGCTGATCAGCATCAGAACGGGCGAGATAATTGCCAGGCGGCGGTAATCTATGTTTGATATGACGAACATACAGACAAGACCCACACAACTCCAAAGCAGCTGTCGGATGAGAAAGTGGAATTTGTTATTCCAGTTGTAGGCTGCATAATAAGAACTGGCACTGAAGACCATGATCACGCCGATGGCCAGGAGCACCATTACGGTGAAGAGGAGCCAGAAGTCGTATTCCCTTTTTCTCTTCATGCAATCATCCTTCTAGCCGGTGAATATAAGCTGTGTTGTTGGCATAAAAGCCTGTCTACCGGCATTTTTCTGATAATATGACCGCTTCTTCGGCCTTAAAGGAGCAGCAGGGCTATGGCGCAGGCAACAATGGTAATCAGAGTAAAGATGATTACCACTTTGGTTTCCTTCCATCCCTTGTACTCATAATGATGGTGCAGAGGAGCCATCAAAAAGACTCTCTTTTGGGTCCTCTTGAACCAGGCAACCTGTATTACTACAGATAATGCCTCTGCCACATAGATTATTCCTGCAATCGCAAGATAGATGGCCGCGCCCGTCATCAGCGACATGGCCGACAGGGCGCCTCCTAAGGCCAAGGCCCCCACATCCCCCATGAATATCTTCGCAGGATGCAGATTGAAAACCAGAAATCCCAGCACACCCCCTGCAAGAATGGCACAGAAGGTGCTGATATAATTCCATTCATTGTTGAAGGTGGACATAACGGTGAGGAATAAAAGAACAATTGTGGTGACCGTACCTGCCAGTCCGTCCAGTCCATCGGTAAGATTCACGGCATTGGAGAATGCCACCAGTACGAATATGGAGAAGGGAACTGCAATCACCACGGGAAGTGTCAGCGGCGCTTTCAGTCCCAAAAACGGAATGACCAGGGTGCTAGCTTCGGGTATATAGCTTACAGCATACCATGTAAAGGCGCCCGACACGATCAAAAGTCCAAGCATTTTCTGCCTTGGGGTCAGCCCGGTGTTATGTTTTTTGACAACCTTCAGGTAATCGTCCAGAAAACCGATTAATCCAAAACCCAGGGTCACCAGTATCAGGACCAGGATGCGATGATCCTTCAGTGCATACCACCCGCCCACCAGAACCAGAGGTATCAAAAACAGCAGTCCACCAAAGGTCGGAGTTCCGCTTTTCACCTTATGGGATGCGGGACCTTCCTCCCTTTGCGGCTGACCACATTTGATCCGTTTCAACAGGGGAATCAAAAACCTGGCAAGGGCTATGGCCATGGCAAGTGAAATGATATAGGCCACCACCTGATGCGGTATGATGTTGAAGATTTTATCCATTCCTTATACCTCACTTATCCTGCGTTCAAGTATCCTGCGACCCTGAAACCCTGCCCTCAAATAGCTTTGTGGCAAGAATATCCAGATTCATTCTCCTTGATCCCTTGAAAAGAATCACGTCGCCTCTGGCAATCCTTTGCCTCAGATAGCTTTGTGCATCTTCAGCATTTTGGAACAGCTTGGTATTTTCAAGTGGCATGCCGTGATCGAGAGCACCCTCCACATACCAGCGAGCCAGATCGCCGATGCCCACCAGATAATCAATCCCGGATTCGGATACCTGCATTCCTATCTCTCTGTGGGCGTCTTCAGCCCAGTCCCCCAGTTCCAGCATATCCCCTAAAACAGCCCATTTGCGTTTATTGGCACCGATCTCGGAGAGAACCTTAAGAGCTGAGCTGACCGATGCGGGAGCCGCATTATAGGCGTCATTTATCACTTTAACACCATCTGTTTCCATGATGTTCATGCGCATACGGTCGCCTGAATAGCTCAGAAGACCTTTTTCTATGGTCTCATCGTCAAAATTCAATGTCAAGGCGGTGCTGATAGCTGCAAGAGCATTCTGCACATTGTGTATCCCCGGAGCTGGTACAAAGAACCGGTGTTCGCGGTTCTTGTGACGAACGGAGAAGCTGATCCCCTCTTCCCCCCTGGACAGAAGATCGCTTGCCCTCACATCGCAGAATTCTTCCATGCCATAGAAAAGGGTGTTCTGCTTAAGAAGGCCGCGAAGCCCGGAAAGCAGTTCATCATCACCGTTGAGTATCACAACCCCGTCGTCCTTCATCCCGCGGATGATCTCCAGCTTAGCCTTGAGGATGTTCTGCCTGGAACCCAGCCTTTCGATGTGGGATATGCCGATATTGGTTATAACCGCAATATCAGGCCGGACAATCCGGGCAAGGTAATCAATCTCCCCGAAGCCCCGCATTCCCATTTCGAAAACTGCGACCTGGTGGGAATCATCCAGTTCCAGCACAGACAGGGGAAGCCCAATCTCGTTATTGAAATTCCCCCTTGTTTTATGTACTTTTAATCCCGCCGACAGTGTGGCTGCAATTATCTCCTTGGTACTCGTCTTTCCTACGCTTCCGGTAACGGCTACCACGGGTATGTGGAATCGGCGGCGATGGTACTCTGCCAGCTCTCCGAGAGCTATCACTGAATCCTTCACCAGTACAGCAGGAGCACCTTCAGGTATTGAAGCACCCATTTCAGCCATCACAAGGACAGCTCCCTTGTCCAGTGCCTCCCGGATATAGCTGTGTCCATCGAAGCGCTCGCCCCTGATGGCAACAAAAAGGCAGCCAGGCTCAATACTCCTGGAGTCGGTGGACACGCTCCTGATTATTATATTCCCATCAGCAGCCAACTGTCCATCAACTGCACGGGAAACATCGATGGCTTTCATTTCCTTCATGAATCACTCAAGCTCCTTCAGTATATTCTCCACGATCTCCCGTTCATCATAATGGATGGTCTTGTCTCTGAATATCTGATAGGTTTCATGGCCTTTGCCTGAGAGAACGATGATATCACCGTTTTTGGCATTCTTCATGGCATACCGGATGGCCTCGGTTCTGTCCTCGATCACCACATATTTCCCATGGGTCTTCAGTATGCCGGCCTCAATGTCCCTGATTATCTGCCCCGGCTCCTCGGTTCTTGGGTTGTCGGAGGTAATGATGGTGAAATCGGCAATCCTGCCTGAAACCTCGCCCATGAGGGGTCTCTTGGTACGGTCCCTGTCACCGCCGCAGCCAAAAACGCTGATGAGGCGTCCTCTGGCAAATTCCTTAACGGTGGAAAGTATGTTTTCCAGGCTGTCGGGGGTATGGGCATAGTCGATCATCACAGTGTAGTCTTTGTCCGGGGTGGGAACAACCTCGGCTCTTCCCGGTACCTGTACCTTGAGAAGACCTTCATGAATGGTTTCGAAGGGTATTCCCATCAGCCCGCAGACCGCGATAGCACCCAGGGCATTGTACACGCTGAAAAAGCCGGGAACCGATACCTTGACGCGCTCCCTGAACCAGGGTGTCACGGCAAGAAACTCTACCGAATCGGAATGGGTGGTAATATTCTCAGCTCTCACGTCGGCAGGTTTTTCTATGCCGAAGGTGCATATCTCACATTTCGCATCATCCAGAATACGGTCGGAATATGCTGCGTCCACATTAATTATGCCCTTCTTACACATGGAGAAGAGGCGAAGCTTGGATGTAAAATAGTCCTCCATATCGGGATGCTCAAACCCTCCGATATGATCCTTCGAAAAGTTGGTAAAAATGCCATAGTCAAACTCGCAGCCCGTCACCCGGTGAAGTTTGAGCCCCTGGGAGGATACCTCCAGCACCGCCGTGTCGGCCCCCTTCTCCTTCATTTTCTCAAACATCTCCTGAAGATCATAGGATTCAGGGGTGGTCCTCCTGGCAGGAATCTTCTCCCTGCCTATGCAGTTGGCTACTGTGCCAATTAGGCCCACAGTTCTGCCAGCCTTTTCCAGGATGGAGCGTATCATATAGGTGGTGGTGGTCTTTCCCTTGGTTCCTGTTACACCCACAAGTATCATATCCCGGGATGGGTTACCAAACCAGCAGGCTGAGATCAGCGCCAGGGATTTCCGGGAATCCTTCACCCGGACTATGGTAACATCCTCACCTATGATATTGATATTTTTCTCTACCACAAGGGCACAGGCTCCGTTGTCCACCGCCTGCTGGGCATATTTGTGCCCATCGGTGGTAAATCCGTCTATGCATATGAAGAGATATCCCGGCAGGGCCTTTCGCGAATCATAGGTCACGCCCCTGATTTCCTTATCAAGATCACCCTGAATCTCAACAACTTCCAGGGATTCCATCAGTTCCTTCAGTTTCATGCTATCCTTCCTTCCTTGCAGGCCATGCCCGCTTAGATTTGTAGATTCCTAGTCTGCGATTAAGAGCATGAACTCCACATCCACCACTTCGCCTTTTGGAAGGGGAGTACCCGGTTCATACTTCTGTTTCAGAACCATGCCCTCACCCCTGATGCGTATGTTGAGTCCCAGGTTCTTCATTGCAGCAGCAGCCTCATCCACTGTCTTATTGGTAAGGTCGGGCATGGGTACCATATTATTCTCTGGGCTTCCTTCGGTATATATTATCACAGTTGAATTCTGCGGGATGCTGAAGTCTGCCTTGGGTGTCTGATCCTTCACCACTGCATCCTCTGCCTGGGATCCCTCCACCACATATTTCAGGCCATAGGCCTTGAGTTTTTCGATGGCTTCACTCACCGTCAATCCCACCAGCGAAGGCACATAGACCTCTTCGGTCATTTGCTTCATGTCCTTCTCGCTGTACTGCCTTTCTATCTGAAGATACTCAAGGATGTCCTCACAGAGCTTTCCCGCAACAGGAGCCGCCAGTATACCGCCGGATCTGAGATGCATGGCAACCTGGGGATGGTCCAATACCACCAGTACCACGATCTCAGGCTTGTCGGCAGGGGCAAAGGCAGCAAAGGATACCACATAACGGCCCTCGGATTCGGTCTCGAGGGTTTCGGATGTACCGGTCTTGCCGGCAATCCTGTAACCACTTATATAAGCATTTTTTCCCGTTCCTTCCGAAACTACACCTTCAAGTATGGTTCTGATGGTTTTTGAGGTTTCTTCGGATATGACCTTCCTTACAACCTGGGGTTCGAACTTCTGTATGATGTTTCCGTTGCTGTCGCTGATCTGCTTCACCAGCATGGGCTTCATGAGGTTTCCGCCGTTTGCAATGGCACAGTAAGCTGATGCAAGTTGGATGGGGCTAATCTGGAAGCGCTGGCCGAAACCTGTCACCGCCAGGTCTATTTCCTTGGGATCCTTATGCCATAGATTCTGGTATTCCTCATCGGTGGGTTCACCGGATATCTCCAGTCCGGTTCGTTTTTGAAACCCGAACATCCGTACATAGGTATAAAACTTTTCAATGCCTACCGCGAGAGCCTCCTGAACAAACACTGGGTTACAGGAGTTATAAACCGCATGGGTAAAGTCCTCCTGACCATGCCCTCCCGCGCGCCAGCAATTGATGGTATGCCCTGCCAGGGAGTAAGGCTTGCATACCACGGTGGTATCTGGTGTCACGACGCCCTCTTCCAGCGCAGCAGCGGTGGTGATGGCCTTGAAGGTGGATCCGGGCTCATAGGTATCATTTACCGCTCTGTTCCGGAACACGGTCTGCCAGAGCAGTTCGGTATCCTCCACACTGGCAAAGCCCAGCCATTCCGGGTTGTCAACAAAGTCGGGCTTAGCATCGGGACGGTTGGGATCAAAATCGGGATAGGAGGCCATGGCCAGAACCTCACCGGTGTTAGGATTCATCACAATGGCAGCAGCCCCCCTCTTCAAATTATAATCCAGGGCGGCCTGCTCTATAGCCTTCTGGGTAAAAAACTGAATGGTCTCGTCAATGGTGAGGAACACATCATATCCGTCAACAGCTTCCACATAACGCTCCTTACTGAAGCTGATGGGCCTTCCCAGCACGTCCACCTCATTCATGATCTTGCCCGGCATACCCCTCAGGGTGGCATCAAGCTTCAGTTCAATGCCCGCAAGACCCTGATCGTCTACCCCTGTAAAGCCCAGGATATGGGCTGCCAGGCTGCCATTGGGGTAGTAGCGTTTGGAGTCCTCATCTATGTAAATGTTCTTGATGCCCTTCTCCTGTACAACATAGCTTCTCACCCTGGCACCAAGTTCCCTGTCAATTTTCCTCTTTATATACTCGAACCTGGAATTTTTGTTAAACACCTTAATAACGTCCATGGAGTCCATATCCAGGATCTCCGCCAGTCCCTCGGCCAATTCCTGGAGCATTCCGGGATCATTATTCAGCTCGCTTCTTAGGGCATTGGGATTGACCGACACGGTATCCACCGAGGCGCTGATGGCAAGACCCTTCCCGTTTCTGTCATAGATGGTACCGCGCTTTGGATTGATCTGCCTCTTCTGGGTCTGGGTATAATAAGCCTTCTTCTGATATTCCTCGCCCTTTACAAACTGAATGAAACCAACCCTGTAGAGCATGAAAAAAAGCGACAGGGTAAAGACCAACAGCATGAAGAATTCCCTTCTTTTCAGCATTCCCGTGTTTGGCTGGTTTGGGATCTCTTCCGCCTTCTTTTTCTTCCTGACGCTCTTCAAATCAACCGGAGCTTTAGAAGCAGTCTTGTGATGCGTGTTTTTCATGTTTTTGCGATTACTGCTTTTCATCTTGCTTCTCCTGCAAAAAAAGGACAACGGACTGATCCGCTGTATACCTCCCTATCAATCCATAGTCCCGTGCTGATTCTGTATAAAATATATACCTAACTTGATGAATATATTTATCTTTTCCATACGAAAGTTCAGCAACCAGGCGAGATGGCCCATCCATCAGGGAAAGGCCGCCTGTATGGCATCCAGAATGCCTTTCAGCAATGGCTTCCCGCTATTATCGGTCGCCTGGTCAATGTATTGCTGATCCAGTACAACGTTGTAATCATTCTTTGGTACGCTTACCGGTACGATCTGGTACCGATCGGGCTTATGCATGCCCATTTCAGTCTCTGCCACCTGCTTAACCCTGTCAAGGTCAATATTTGTCTCTATTTCAACCTTCAGGAGTCTGTTTTCATTCCTCAGGGCGTTGTATTCCTCATTCATCCTGTTCATGGTGGCATTAAGATCCGACAGGATCGAGAAGCGGTACAGCACTACAAAACACATGGATGCCAGCGCAACGATGCAAAAAATCAATCTGGCCTTGGGAACATGGGCATAGGCTGGAGCTGCAGCCCGGGATACCTTTACCCTGCTCCTTTTTGGCTGCTGAGCTGCCTGACGCTCAGGCCTCTGGGGCAGTTTGGGCGCTGCGCTGCCGTAAACATAACCATATCTGGTTTCCATGCCTTTTAGCCTCCCTTCACGATCTCCTCTTTACCAAAGGGTAAAATACTTTTGCGACGCCGGACAGTATGCATGTTTCCCGGCAATCCGACTTACTTTTAAATACAGGATGGACGTATACTGTACAAATTGCGCTTCTCAGAAGAGAATAACGTGGCGTACTTTTTGTAACGCCACAGCCCCTGACACATAAGAGATGAAGTCCCGGGTCTGCCATCGGGGCAGACCCCGGGTAAAATCAATTGGTTTTGCCTCTCATAAGCACTTCTCTTTTGTACGATCTGTTCTTCTGTTTTCTCTTTTCTGCCTGTCTTTAGTAACTCTTTTCCTCTTTGTCTTTTGTAACCATTAAAATGGGGTATTTATCTTTTGTTCAGGGTTCCAATCTTTTGTAACTCCGATGTTCCGGTCAGTGGTTATCTTTGGTGAATCATGGATTGGTTTGGAAGATAATTGCGCTTTTGTTTGTTGAAAATTCTTTTGTGCTTTAGATCCTTACTCTTTTGTGTACTCAGTTTCCTTTGTCTTTCGTATAGGCTTATTTCAATTTATTATAGCTTTTCCGCAACCCGGAGCTTGGCGCTCCTGGATCTTGGGTTCTCATCAAGTTCACTCTGGGACGCTGTTACAGGTTTTTTTGTTATGACCCTGATCTCCGGTGTCCTGCCGCAGACACACTGGGGAAAATCCCCCGGGCAAACACATCCCTGCGACCTGTCCCTGAAGGCTTGCTTGACTATTCTGTCCTCTAACGAGTGGAAGGTAATCACTACAAGCCGGCCTCCCGGATTAAGAAGACCCACGACCTCCTTCAGGGTTCTTTCCAGCACCTCCAACTCCCTGTTGACCTCAATTCGGATGGCCTGGAATGTCCTTTTTGCAGGATGCGGTCCCTTTCTTCTCGCAGCCGCTGGTATGGCGGCTTTGATTATGTCTGCCAGCTGACCTGTTGTTGTTATCTTTTGTATTTCACGGTTTTTTACAATGAATTCCGCTATCCGTGAGGCCCATTTCTCCTCACCGTATTCTCGGATGATCCGGGTCAAATCCTCACGGCTCAGGTTATTGACAACCCATGCGGCATCCCTTTCTTCGCTTTTGTTCATACGCATGTCGAGGGGTGCATCCTGTTGGTAGCTGAATCCCCGTTCCCCCTCATCCAGTTGGTGGGAGGAAACCCCAAGATCCATAAGTACCCCGTCGACAGCCTTCAGCTTTTGCATCCCGATTACTTCTCTTATGTTTTCAAAGTTCGTATGATAAAGGACATATCGTCCCTTGGTCTGCACTTTTTTTAGCCTTTGCCCGGCCGCCTGTATGGCGTTTTGGTCCTGATCGATTCCAATCAATAAACCCTCCGGTCCCAGGCGTTTCAATATTTCGGAGGAATGCCCCGCACCCCCAAGGGTGGCATCCAGATAGACACCATCGGTACGGATATTCAGATAATCTATGCATTCATCCAGCATGACGGGTTTGTGTTCAAAAGTCACGACCGGATTCCTCATCCTTTCAGGTTTTACGGAAGATTGATGGGCAGGCTGTCCAGTATCTCGTTAATATCGTAGGAGTTGGTAACATCTTCATATCGCTGGGGATCCCAGATCTCAACTTTGGTGTCGACTCCGGCGAAAAGCACTTCCTTGGTTAAACCAGCCCACTCCCTCAATTCCTGGGGAATCACGATGCGTCCCTGGCTGTCAAGGCTGCAAGTGGCTGCATTAGCGAAGTAGTGGCGCATGATGGCCCGGAAATTCTGCCTGCTGGTTTGAAGGGTTTTCACCTTTTCTTCAAACTCTTCCCAGGCATCCATGGGATAGAGGTAGAGGTTCTGATCCTCGCCGCGGGTGAGGATGAATTCCTTTCCCAGCTTATGGCGATAAGCGGCAGGCACGAAAACGCGGTTCTTCGCGTCCAGGGTATTCGTGTATTTGCCGTTAAAACCACTCACCACTTTCACCCACTTTACTCCACTTACATTGTATTCTACTCCATCTATCGGCACCCGTCAACCCTTTGATTAACTGTTTCCGCCCCAAATACAAAAAGGGGTGTTCCGATATGAACACCCCCGAGAGGTCAGAATATACCATATATTGTATTGTAATATCTTACAATCTACTAGATATATCTGGGCAATTATTTGTAGAAAACTATACATTTTTGTTTATTGATTTTTTGTAACACAATCTTAATATTTAGAGGCAAATTTCCACCCGTTTCCTGTATCAGCATCGGGATTGCCCCTCTGCTGTCAGGTCTCGAACATGGGCTTCTGCCTTCGCATGGATACACTGACGATTATCCCAATGGCAAGGTAGTTGACCACCACCGAAGAACCGCCGCTGCTGATAAAGGGCAGGGGTATACCTGTCACCGGCAGGATGCCTATGTTCATGCCCACGTTCTCAACAAAATGGAAAAGGAACATGGACATAAGGCCTATGACCAGAAAAGACCCGAACTTGTCCTTGGCAAAGCGCGAAATATAGAGGCAACGCAGTAAAAGGGCAGTGAACAGTACTACAAGAATGACAGCCCCTATAAAGCCAAGCTCTTCTCCCACCACCGAAAAGATGGAGTCTGTTTCCACCTCCGGGACATTGAAGACCGCCTTGCCATTGCCAATACCTACTCCGGTGAGCTGTCCCCTCCCGATATGGCGGATAGCCATGCGCACCTGATAGCCGCTGGTATTTTCATAGGCGGCGGGGTTGATAAAGGAGAGTATGCGCAGTATCTGGTGCTCCTTCAAAACATTCACCAAAACTGTGAACCACAGCAGGGGAAGTCCCAGCAGCGTCGCTCCTCCGAAAATGAATATATACCGGTACTTGATTCCGCTTACAAAAAGCATGCACAGGAACATGAAAACATAAACTACGGCCGTTCCAAAGTCCGGCTGCAGCAGCACCAGCCCGATGGGCAACGCCGAAGTGGCAAGGAGAAGGATGTAATTTTTGATACTGCGGTTCTGCTGTATTTTCTCGAAATAGAAGGCTGCGGCGATCACCATGGCCACCTTGCCAAGTTCCGAGGGCTGAATGCTCAATGGCCCAAGCAGCAGCCAACCCTGGGTTCCCGTTTCTTCCCTTCCCGTACCCACCAACAGTACAGCCACCAGGAGAAAAACGGTGATGAAATAGGCAGGTATGCCCAGTATCTTCAGATCCTTATAATCTATGATCATGACAATGATCATGACGGCAAGCCCCAGAATGGAGGCTATTAATTGTTTCATGAAGAGGTTGGGTACATTCAACTGATCAGGTGAAGACATCCCCTTCAACACGATTAAGCCCATCGCGTTGATGAGGATGACATTCACGATCAGAAACCAGTCTATATTCTTGACCAGCGACGGCCCTTTGTTTTTCTCTATGGCATACATAAACTGATATTTATACCTCGCTGCTGCATTTTCATGGGTTCAGCCAGAAGCTCCCAACCCGGTTTCAATCATCAGAGGACTCAGGATTATCCGTCCCGGCATTGTCCCCGGTTTCGGCTATGTCATCTTTCTCCGCTTCTGCCGGTTTTTTTCCATCGGCTTCGGGGATGGGTTCTGAAGGAGTATCCCTGTTCTCATTATCAGGCAGGACAGGCTCCATGTCATTGGAATCTACTTCCTGCTGCAAATCCTCTTCATCCTTCAAGGTCTTCAGGATATCGGCATACGCGCTGGGCGTGTCGTAAACAGGGGTTCTCTTTCTGGCTCTCTGCCTGGCGGCGGCTATGATAAGGAAAATAAATGCGCCTAAAAATACCACAGCGGCAAAGGCCTGATTGTAGCGCACATTGTTGCCGGACTGGAAATCATCCACTCTCAGGAATTCAGTCATAAACCTTCCGAAGCTGTACAAAAGCAGGTACCATGCAAAGACCCTGCCAGGAACCTTGTTTCTCTTTCTGATGGAGAGCAAAAGGAAAAAGGCAAGAATATTCCAGAGGGATTCATACAAAAAGGTGGGATGAACCGGTATAGCGGGATTGATGCCCGGATCAGGGAAGGCCTGGATGATGCTTCCTGTCATACCCCAGGGCAGATCGGTATTTGTTCCGTAGAGCTCCTGATTGAAGAAATTACCCCAGCGGCCTATGGCCTGTGACAAAGGAAGGTATACGCATGCAAAGTCTGCCATGGTCCACATATTAATCTTTCTGATCCTGGAAAAAATGAACACTGACAGAACTGCTCCTAAAACCGCACCATATATGGCCACTCCACCTTCCCAGATATATAGGATGCGCTTAAGATCGTTTTTAAACATGTCCCATTTGAAGACGACAAAGAACAGCCTGGAGAATATAACCGATACGGGTAGGGCAAGTAAAAACATGTCTATCAGGTCTTCTTCCCTGATTTTGAATTTTTCGGCCTGTTTGGTTGCCAGAATGAGTGACACCAAAATGGCCGTGGCAATGATAATTCCGTACCAGTGCACGCTGATGGGGCCTATTCCTAGAAACGGTCCCAGTTCAAACGCTTCCGGGCTGACATTCAGCCTGATTCCAAGCTTCGGGAATTCAATAAAGTCGACCCCCATAATCATAACCTCCACAGTTTATATAGGATTGATCACCGACAGTGCAGTTGTTTTAGTGAACAGGTCTCTCAAGACACTGTTGGTGTAACCAATATCCAGTTCCTCATAGACCCTGCTCAGGTCGAAATAGCTTGTCTTGTTGAAATAGCTATCCATCATCTCTCTGGCAATGATATCGGGTGAGTTGAGCGTCCTGACAAAAACACCTTCGTGGGACCTTTTTATACGCTCAAAAACATCCGGATCAATGCCCCTTTCCACAGTGGAGTCAATCTCCCTGCGTATTTCCTGAGCCACCCTGTTGGGATCGGAAGATTGGCCTCCCCAGTTGACGAAGCCATAGCTCTGATCCACCGATGCATCAAACCGGAAGGAGTCATTGATGAGCCCGTCATAATACAGCCGGTTAAAAAGCTCCGAACTTCTGCCCATGATGGATGCAAGGATAATCCCCAGCGCTGTTCTTCTCTTAAGAAGGTCATAACCAGAAAGACGTACCGGATCCTTGATGCCCATATTGAACAGAGGCATGGATACCCGGAGCTTCTGCTCTTTATACTCCATGTTCACCCTTTCGGGTTCCTCGGGATATCGCTTTTCCGGCTTTCCCCCTTCTTTAGATTTTATCATATTATCCACCGTTTTGAATACCAGCTCGGGTTCCACATCCCCGGCCACCACAACCACCATGTTGCCGGGTGTATAAAAGGTATTGTAGCAATCGTAAAGGAGCTCTTTATTGATTTTGGAAATGCTCTCAACTGTGCCTGCTATGTCCAGTTTGACAGGATGATTCACATACAGGCAATCCAGCAGGTTGAAAAATAGCCTCCAGTCCGGACTGTCCTCATACATGCGGATTTCCTGGGCGATTATCCCCTTCTCCTTCTCAACATTTTCATCGGTGAGCCAGGGATTTTGTACATAATCCAGGAGCATCCTGAAGTTGTCCTCGAAAAGGTCGGTGCACGTAAAATGGTATGCTGTCTGATTAAACGAGGTGAAGGCGTTGGGTGAGGAGCCCATTTTAGAAAACTTGTCCAGCATATTGCCGTCTTCCTGTTCAAAGAGCTTGTGCTCCAAAAAATGGGCGATGCCGTCAGGTACCTGCATAACCTGTCCGTCACTCTTTTTAAAGACATTATCGATGGAACCGTAGTCGGTTGCAAACAATGCAGTTTTCTTATTGTAGCCTGTTTTTTTCACAAGGAATGCCTTAAGGCCTGTAGGATGATCATATTCATAAAGGGTTTCTCCCAGTCTGTCATAGGTAATGGTTTTATAGTCCATATTTGAGACCTCCTTCTTAGGGCACGGTTTGTCGGTATTGTCTATTACTGCACATTATCGGGCTTTAAAAAATAAACGGTGTCCAGTTGAATCCGTCCGGCAACCCGTACCACATCATCAATGGTAACGGACTCAAGCTTTTGAGCCATGGACTCAAAATCCTCTCCATCCTGGGTCAGATGCTGGCTGAAGAAGAAATCGACAATGGCGCCCTGACTGTCCTGCATGGTTTTGATACCCGTCCTCAGTGATTTTTTTGTGGCATCCAGTTCTTCCTGAGTGATTCTGCCCTCCCTCATATCCTCAAACTGCCTGAGGATTATCTCTTCAGCCTTGTCCCGGTTTTCCTGCTCAATGCCGCTCATAATAATCATGAGACCCTTGTATTTTTCCAGCACCGATTGAGCGTAGTAAGCCAGGCTTGCCTTCTCCCGTACATTCTGGAACAGCTTGGAGTGAACATCCCCTCCCAGTATGCCGTTGTACACCACAAGGGGATAATAATCCGGTGAGGACGGAATCACATTTGTTCTGAAGCCCAGGCACAACTTCCCCTGATTGATATTCATGGTCTCATCCACACGCCTGACTTCTTTGACGGTTTTAGTGTTGTCGGCAAATCCGACCCTTCCGGGATTGGTGCGGGGCAATCTGGAAAACTGTTCAATAAAGCGATGGGCGCTTTCATCATCAATGGAACCGGACATATAAACAAAGCCAGGATAGGATGAGATCATCTCCTGGTAGATTCCGAAGGTTTTTTGTGGTGTCAGCAGCAGTGCGTCCTCCTCATAACCCTCATCGGGAATGGCATAGGCTTCACCGCTGCACATTTCCTCTATGCACCTTAAAAACGAAAAGCGCATCTTGTCATTGATCCGACTCCGGATATAATCTATAAGATTATCCCGCTCCTGTCTGAACACCGGAACCTTGAACCCATTATCCTCCACCACAGGGTTCTGGAGAATGCACATCAAAAGCTGGCTGCACTGGTCAAAGAGCTTGTCTTGCCCGCTAATATAGTCTTCTGCTATATGGGACATATGGAAGCTGACGCACTGGGTTTCGCCCCTCTTGCTGCACCCACCGTCCACAACTGCCCCGTATAGCTCTTCAAGGCGCATCTCCAGCTCTCTTTGTGTTGCGAAATCCCTGCATCCCCTCTTAAGCACCGAGGGTATGATGGCATTTGCTGATGCCCGTTGCCTTTCCAGCCTGTCAAGAAAGAATATATCAACCCTGTTTGTCTTAAATTTTTCGGAATTGATGCGATAAAAGGTTATGCCGTCCTTCTTCGCAAGCTTCTCAGCTGATGTTTTCACCTTGGTCGATTCCATGGCGGATCCCTCCAAATATTTCGCTAAGCCGTGAAACGGATCCATATCAAGCCGGATAACCGCTTCACGTATTATTTTTACATGGCAAGCACTTTTTTATTTTGAGAATAATTACTGATGGAGCAAGTCCTTTAAAGTTAAATAATTATACCACAAAATTTTCTTCAAATCATAGCGGTCTGGGTATTTATGGCTATTGCCTGGGTGGACCGGCTATAAGAAACCAAAAAACCAGCCGATATATTGTATATATATAGGTAAGGGGCAGCCTTTGTGCGCTCTCCATCCCGGAACAGAATCCCCCAAGGAGGTTCCCCATGTTTTATCTCAATTTTCAAAATCAGCTTCAACTGTTTATGCTGATCGGTTTTTCATCCTATATATTCGTTACGTCACTTACCATAAAGCTTAAGGATCCATCCCTTAAAGCAATGGGGCTATCCTTTGCCATTCCGCTCATTCTGGGCGGTTACTCATTTTTTGTTGGACCCCACAACCTAAATGGAGCATCCCTGTACCTGGACCTGTCCTGGTTCTTCCTGATTATGATACTGACCCTGATTTCTCTTGTCCAAAAGTCCAATGAATCCATGAAATTCCTCTATCCTGTGATCTTCTTCCTGCCCATCGCAGCCATCCTGATGCAAGGTATTCTGCTGAGGCTCAATCTCAGGAACTATATACGGGTCTTCATCCTGTTGCTTGCCGCCATTGAACTGATAATGACGGTTCTCCACCTGATCATTAAAAACAATACCCGTCTGCTGCTTCACTCAGGCATTTTCCTGCTTGCACTCAACTTTGCCCTGTTCATTTCCAAAAGTCAGAACCTGCTACTGGTCACTTCCCTGGCTGCTGCAGGCTTGTACATATGTGCCCGCTATTTCTACAGGCATACCTATGGGCTGTTGAAGTCTGAGCACAGCAGATTCAGCCAGGATCTTGAGAAAATCAACCACAGCATACATGCAGAGGTTGTTCGTCGCGTCCAGGAGATTGAGCGATCAAACAGAAAACTTGTTGAAAAATCAAAGACTGACAGCATGACAGGACTCTATTTGAAATCAACAATCCTGAATCTTATTGAAAACATGATAGAGCGCTCCCCAAACTCCAGGTTTTCATTGCTCATGTTTGATATTGATAATTTCAAGGGAATCAATGACAACCAGGGTCACCAGACAGGCGACAAGTGCATCAAAACACTGTCAAAGCTTATTCAGACCAGTTTTAGAAAAGAAGATATAACCGGCCGTTACGGAGGGGACGAGTTCATCGTCATCCTGCCCGGCGCTTCAACGGTTCGGGCTTACCTGACAGCCGACCGCTTTAGGCAAACCGTTCAGGAAAAATCCGATCCGAAGATAACCATTTCTGTCGGCATAGCCACATATCCCGAGGACGGGAATAGTGTCGCTTCCCTGATCGCCGCCGCCGATAAGGCGTTATACACCTCCAAGGAAAACGGGAGAAACCGGGTGACCTGCTACAACATGGTGGATAATGGTTCCTGAGTGTGTTCCCAAGACCTTGATTAAAATGAGGTTAGAATCCAATTAAGTTATGATTGACTTCCTTGTTATGGGTTTAGTTCCATGCTATGATTCTCCATGCAATAACCTGTAATTATGATACCATTCCCGGTAAGGAAAACAGTGTTGGCGGGTTTTCCTCCTATTTGACAGCAAGCTCAATCGGGAGGATTTTTTGATGGGCGCTAGAAAAATAATCATGTGGACCTTATTAGCGATGCTGATCACAGGCGGCGTACTGATAATATATTTCCTTACCAGTACCAACAGCATGGGAGGGGTAATTGATATGTTTTTTGGAATAAGCAGGGTATACGAGGTTAACGACATCAAAGAATTTGATCCTGGCTCCATCAGGAAGATCGAAATCTCGGTATCAAGCACCGATACCAACCTGAGAATGGTGGATTCACCGAAGGTTAAGGCCTCCCTGACAGGAATCGTCCGCACAAATGATCCCTCTTTCGTGCCATACATCGAAGCCCATGTGACAGGGAGTACTCTGCGCATCAAGGTGAAAACAAAGTCTTCCTTTTTCTCAGGCTTATATTCAAGCAATGTAAGTATGGAATTGGAAATACCACAGTCCTTTTCAGGGGATCTGGTACTAGATGGTACCTCCAGCAGGCTGACAGCTTCTGAGCTGAGATTTAACTCCTGCAGCTTCACCACATCCTCAGGGGATATAATCCTTGGAAGTATTGATGTAGATTCAGCATTTACTGCCGGTGTGACCTCAGGAAGAGTTGAGGTTGAAAGGCTTGAGGCGGCCAGTGCCAGGCTCACAGCTTCCTCAGGGGATACCTTCCTGGGAGTTATCGAACTCCGGGACGATTTTTCAGCCGATTCAACCTCAGGAAAAATAATCATTGACAGGCTCAGTGCAGCCAATGCCTCACTGAAAAACTCATCCGGCAATAAGAAAATCGCTGTCATGACCGTACCGGGAGAAGTTATCATTGAAGGCAATTCCGGCACAACCACCCTGGACCGCATTAGTGCAGGCAAACTGGTCATCAACTCAACCTCCGGGGATGTGAACACCGGCTCTGCCCATTCAGGACATACAACAATTAAGACCACTTCGGGTAGGATTTCGGTTAAGTCTTTTGAGGGGGACGCAGATCTGTCCTCATCCTCAGGAAGCATTACACTGGTATGCGATAAGCCGGCATCAACCATCCAGATCGAATGCTCCAGCGGAAGCATCAATCTTGGGCTACCCGATGGTACCCAGTTTTCTCTGAACGCACAAATCAACTCGGGTAGTATAAAGACAGATTTTGCCCTTGATCAGTCCTCTGCAAGCAAAAAGCAACTGCAAGGAAGCACAGGAAATGGAGAATTGGATATATCGTTGAAAACCACATCGGGGAATATAAAGATTACAAAAATCTGATCCATGAGGCTTAGCTGTTTAGACCCTCTATAAAAAATGTGGCTAGGATAGATTCCGTCCTTGCCACATTTTTTATACTGAAGCTTTTCAGTTTTAAAGCCCTTTTCTATAGGTTCCAGCTTCCCAGGTACCGCTTTTGCTCCTCGGTGAGGACATCTATACGAACGCCAATGCTTTCAAGCTTACTTTGAGCTATCCTCTGATCAATGCTCTCAGGAATGTCAAACACCCCGGGCTTGAGTTTGCCCCTGTTTTCGATGATGTAGAGAGAGGCTAAAGCCTGAACAGCGAAGCTCATATCCATGATCTCGGCGGGATGCCCGTCCCCACAGGCCAGGTTGACCAAACGACCTTCTCCCAAAAGATAGATCCATCGGCCATCAGCCATCCTGTATCCTGTGATGTTCTCCCTGCTCTCCTGAATCTCCGCAGCCAGTTCTTCCAGTTCGGGTATGGAGATTTCCACATTGAAATGGCCTGCATTACAGAGCACTGCGCCATTCTTCATCTTCTTGTAATGATCCCCGTAGATCACACGTTCACAGCCGGTTGCGGTAATGAAGAAGTCGCCCAGCGGAGCAGCTTCATCCATGGGCATCACTGAAAATCCGTCCATCACTGCCTCAATAGCCTTCACAGGATCTATCTCGGTCACTATCACCCGGGCACCGAGCCCCTTGGCCCTCATGGCAATACCCTTTCCACACCAGCCATATCCTGCGACAACAACGGTCTTCCCTGCCACAATCAAATTTGTGGTACGGTTGATGCCGTCCCAAACCGACTGTCCGGTGCCATAGCGATTGTCAAACAGATGCTTACACATGGCATCGTTGACGGCCATCATAGGTATCTTCAGGGCACCGTCCCGCTCCATGGCTTTGAGCCGGAGGATACCGGTGGTTGTCTCCTCACATCCGCCCCAGACATCCGGCAGAAGATGGGGAAATTCGTTATGCAGGCAATTGACCAGGTCTCCCCCGTCATCGATGATGATATTGGGGCCATGATCAAGGGTCATCCGGATGTGCTCCATATATTCATCCGGCGAAGCATTGTACCAGGCAAATACTTCCATTCCGTCTGCAGCAAGCCCTGCCGCCACGTCGTCCTGGGTGGACAGGGGATTGCTTCCGGTGACTGCCATCTGTGCTCCTCCCGATGCAAGAACCTTTGAGAGATAGGCGGTCTTTGCCTCCAGATGAACAGACAGGGATATCTTCACACCCTCAAAGGGACGCGTCCTTTTAAACTCCTCTTCAAGCCCGGAAAGAATGGGCATATTGCGCTTCACCCACTCAATCTTACGCCTGCCCGAGCCAGCCAGCGAAATATCCCTGATCCTGCTTTTCATTTCAATACCCCTCTCTTCTTTCTTCTATTGGATTGTACCAGACTATGATTCAAAAATAAAGGCTGCCAATATTTCATTATTGATTTTTCTGTTGACAAATTAACCCATGCGTATTATACTACATTGCATGACTAATGTAGTAATGGTGTGGTGATGTAATGAAACTTAATCCAACCGATCTGAAGCCCATCTATATCCAGATTGCCGAAGGGATTGAGGATGATATTCTCAACGGAGTGCTGGAGGAAGGAAATGAATGCTATTCCCAGTACCAGATCTCCAAGATGTTCAATATCAATCCCGCCACTGCAGCCAAGGGTATCAACATCCTGGTTCAGGAGGGCATCCTTTACCGGGTGCGCGGGCTTGGAATGCATGTATCAAAGGGGGCAAAGGCCATGATCCGCCAGAAAAGACGTCCGGCAATAGCCGAGAGCATCAGGAAACTGGTTTTGGAGGCAGTAAAGCTGGACATCAGCAAGGAAGAACTGATCCAAATGATCAATGATGTGACAATTCCCAAGAAGGAGGACCAATAATGAACGCTGTAATCCTGCAAAACCTGGTCAAGAGGTTTGGGAAAAAGAACGCTCTTGACAATATCAGCCTGGAACTGCCCGAGAATTGCATCGTCGGACTGATCGGCCGGAACGGTGCCGGCAAGACAACGCTTCTTAAAACATTGGCAGGCTACTTAAGACCCACGGAGGGAAGAGTAACGGTTCTTGGCCAGCAACCTTTCGATAATATCAGGGTGCTTTCCGATATCGTGTTTATGGATGATGAAAGGTACAACGATTCAGCAGTTCTGTGGGACCTCGTCGACCAGGCAGCACTTTCCTACAGCCGGTTTGACAAAGTAACAGCCTTAAAGCTTCTGGATTACTTCAATATACCCGTAAAGTCCAAGATCAAAAAGCTTTCCAAGGGTATGAAGACACTCTTTTCCCTGGTCATTGCCCTGCTGAGCCGAAGCCCTCTGACCATGCTGGATGAACCTACCATTGGACTGGACGCGGCTCACCGTAAGGAGTTCTCCAGCCTTCTTTTAAAGGATTACACCAATCACCCTCGCACCATCATTGTTTCCAGCCATCTCATAAGCGAACTGGAGGGTTTGATGGAGCAGGCAGTACTGATCGATCAGGGCAAGCTGATCTTTAATAAGGCTATTGAGGATGTACAGAACTACGCCCTGTACCTTTCAGGTCACAGAAGGGTTCTTGAGGAACTGGAAGGGCGGCACAGCATTATCTATAAGGAATCCATGGGAGAAATGCTGGTTCTGGGTGTTGTCAACAGTCTGTCAGAGGAAGAACTCCGTGAACTGGAATCATCGGGAGTTGAGATCAGCGCCATGAGCGTTCAGGATGTGTGTGTAAACCTGACCGCAACCAATAAGGGAGGTGTTCTTGATGTTATCGCAAAATAGCAGGCTTCGCGCTATGAAATCTCTTCTATACAGCTATTATGTGGACTTCAAATCCTTTTACGGCATATATATTGGAATTATGACAGGACTTTTGCTTAGCAAGTTTGCATTATCTTCTTCAGCCTCGGGCAGCAGTTCCCTGAGTGCCGGGCTGGTTAGCGGAGTGTTTATGCTGCCCATTGCCATGATCATAATAACCAGCAATTCAGAGCTATTGAAAAAATTCTCCTTCCCCGTAGACAGGAATATGTTGGTGCTATCACACATCATACTCATATTGGTGCTTCCCGTCATAATGCTGCTTACATCCTGCGGCTTCCATCTGCTGGAAACCCTTGCAGCAGAATTAACCCTGAGCGTAGCAGAAAACTTCTTCTACACATGGGTCATCACAAAGGACAGCTTTCTTGTCGGGTTCGCCATGTCTTATATAATCATGGTCTGTATTGGGGGAATAACCTGGATGGTTTTTTCCTGGTTCTACCGTCACAAAATTGCCACAAGTGTTGTTTGCGGAACATTTCTGCTGGCTCTGGTTTATTTAAGAGACTTCCGGGATGCCTTCCTCAAACTGATAAATTTTATTTTTTACAGCCCCACGCCGGGAATCCTCTTCCTGAAGCTTTCCGCAATAACCCTGATATCCTTTGCAGCGGGTTATATCCCCATTAAACGAATGGAGGTAAAGTAAAATGAATAAATGGATAGTGATAGCAGTATCAATTGCCCTGGTTTTATCCTTTACCCTGGTATATCTGCTCAGTCCAAACGACAGCGATTATCTTGCAAGATATACCCCTGAAAACTATATAACCGTAGCTGCTATTGATGTGCCCCTTGACGGCATAAGAGAGCTGGACGTAGTATCCTCCCTGTTTCCCTTTTCCTATAAAACAGTAACGATGGATATTGGTCAGCTTGAGATCAGGGTTAACAAGAATATATCCGGCAACCTCCTGGATTTTATGCGGCAAAACCTAAATACGGAACTGTTCTCTGTTCCCGAGTCAGGGACGCGCCTGAACCTGGAGATCAGCTTTCCCAGACCCGTCCGCAATTATATGGCTGAAACCTTCGGTATAGTCAGGATTTTTGAACACTACGACGAATTGATGGAGGAACATGCCGAGTTTATGATCTGTATACCTGAGAATTACAAACTTGTTGATTGATTCAGAAATATAACAAAAGGGAGCTGTCTGAAGAACATGAGACCTGCCCGGTGTTCCGGTCTATCCGCCAGCCATATGTTCACAGCAGCTCCCTCTTTCATTCATCGAGGTATCGTCTTTATTCCCAGCTTCCTACTATCTCCCTGACCAGTGAAGAAAACTTCTGCTCTACGCTCTTTCCGGTCTCCATCACCTCTTCATGGGTGAGGGGCTGATCCAGGATACCCGCTGCCATATTGGTGATACAGGATATCCCCAGAACCCGAATCCCCATATGTCTTGCAACAATCACCTCGGGTACGGTGGACATGCCTACCGCATCAGCACCCAGCATGCGCAGAGCTTTGATTTCAGCCGGAGACTCAAAGGATGGCCCCTTACAGTAGGAATAAACCCCGCTCTTAAGGTCAATCCCGGCTCTTTGTGCACATTCCAGGGCAAGCTTTTGCAGTGAACGGTCATATGCGGCGGACATGTCGGGGAACCGGGGCCCAAGATCATCGAGATTTTCACCCCTCAAGGGGTTCTCAGCGAAGAAGCCGATATGGTCTTTTATGAGCATGAGATCACCGGGTTTAAAGTCTGTGTTCACTCCCCCGGCGGCATTGGTCACCATGAGGTTTTTAATGCCCATCATCCCGAATACCCGTATGGGATATACCACGACCCCCATATCATGGCCTTCGTAGTAGTGGAACCGCCCTTTCATAGCCACCACATATCTGTCTCCCAGGCGTCCAAAGATGAGCTTGCCCTCGTGTCCCGCAACGGTGGTTGCAGGGAAGTTTGGTATCTCCTCATAGGGAATCTCCTGCCTGCCCTCAATGAAGTCAGCCAGCCTGCCCAATCCGGAGCCCAGTATTATGGCAATTTCGGGCATACCCTCAGTAATGTTCCTCAAATACTCTACGGTTTTTTCAAGCCTTCTTACAGTATCCTTCATAACAGATCCTCCTTAACCTAATCCGAACAGCGATAACTGGCTGCTTTCGTCCATTCCGTCCAGGCAGCCGTGTTCTGACAGGATTTCAATGACCGCCTTGGATATGCCTGATTTCATTTTCAGATCCTCTATGGATACAAATTCCCCATCTTTTCGGGAATCCACAATATTGGCCGCTGCCGCGGTTCCCAGCCCCTGCAGTGCGGTGAGGGGAGGCAGTATGCCATCCTCGGTTATTATGAAGCGGGTAGCATGGGATTTATACAGATCCACAGGCAGGCAGTTAATGCCCCGTGCATACATTTCTCTTGCCACCTCCAGAATGGTCAGAAGGTCTTTCTCCTTTTGGGTGACCATCTTGCCCTTATCCTCTATATCCTTTATAGCCAGGCTGACTGCGTCAGGCCCCCGGGATATGATGTTGGCGTCAAAGCTGTCTGCCCGGACGCTGAAATAGGTGGCATAAAAGGCTTCCGGATAGTAGACCTTGAACCAGGCTATCCTGAATGCCATCATCACATATGCTGCGGCGTGAGCCTTTGGGAACATATATTTAATCTTCTTACAGGATTCTATGTACCAACCGGGAACTCCCTTCTCCTCCATGAGGGTCTCCTGTTCGGGGGTAAGGCCTCTGCCCTTTCGGACACTCTCCATGATCTTGAAGGATGTTAAGGGTGGCAGGTCGTTCATTAAAAGGTAGGTCATGATATCATCACGGGTACAGATAACCTCCGACAACGTGGCCACCCCGTTTCTCACCAGGTCCTGAGCATTATTGAGCCACACGTCGGTTCCGTGGGACAGACCCGAGATACGGATCAGTTCCCCAAAGGTGGTGGGCTTGGTATCCACAAGCATCTGCCTTACAAACTTGGTACCGAATTCGGGAACTCCGATGGTCCCCACCTGGCTGTCGATCTGCTCGGGAGTAACGCCCAGAGGTTCGGTCCCCGAGAAGATGCCCATGGTTTTTTTCTCACCCAGGGGTATGGCTCTGGCGTCCACCCCGGTTAAATCCTCCAGCATGCGGATAACAGTCGGATCATCGTGTCCCAGTATATCCAGCTTAAGAATTCTGCCGCTGATGGAATGGTAATCAAAATGTGTCGTGATGATCTCGGAGCTGGTATCATCGGCAGGACGTTGTATGGGTGAAAAATCATAGATCTCCTTGTGCCGGGGCACCACCATGACTCCGCCGGGATGCTGTCCCGTGGTGCGTTTGGTACCCATGCAGCCCGCCGCCAGCCGGTTAAGTTCGGCACGCGTTCCCGGTATCCCTCTTTCCTCCAGAAACTTCTTTGCAAAACCAAAGGCCGTCTTTTCTGCGATGGTGGCTATGGTGCCGGCACGGAAGGTATATCCTTCTCCGAACAGCTCCTCGGTATATTTATGGGCTCTCGGCTGGTATTCCCCCGAGAAGTTCAGATCGATGTCAGGCTCCTTGTCGCCATCAAAGCCCAGGAAGGTTTCAAAGGGTATGTCATGGCCATCCTTGATGAGGGGATTACCGCAATTGGGGCATGCCTTGTCAGGAAGGTCAAAGCCGCAGGCTACCTGCTTGTCCTTAACAAAGAACTCGGAATACCTGCAGTGCCCGCACCGGTAATGGGGCGGAAGTGCATTGACCTCGGTGATTCCGGTTAAAAAGGCTATGAAGGAAGAGCCCACCGACCCTCTGGATCCCACCATATAGCCATCGGACAAGGATTTTTGAACAAGCTTCCGTGCAATCATATACAGGGATGAAAATCCGTTTTTTATGATGGAACCAAGTTCACGATCCACCCTCTGCCTCACCAGTTCGGGAAGGGGATCCCCATACATATCCCTGGCCATATCCTCACTTATGCGTTTAACATCCTCTTCAGCACCCTCCAGAGAAGGCGGGAAAGTACCATCGGGAATGGGAAGGACATCCTCTATGCTCTCACTTATGGCTACCGGATTGGTTACAACTACCTGAAAGGCCTCGTCCTCACCCAAGTAGGAAAACTCCTCCAGCATCTCATCGGTAGTTCTGAAATAAATAGGTGCCTGCTTGTCGGCATCCTTGTATCCCTGACCTGTCTGAAGGATCTGTCTGAACACAGCATCATCGGGATCCAGAAAATGAACGTCGCAGGTAGCAACCACCGGCTTTCCCAGCTGATCTCCCAACGCCACAATCTGACGGTTTAAATCTCTTAAGGCTTCCTCATCCTTAACCATACCCTCCCGGACCAGAAACTGGTTGTTGCCGATGGGTTGTATCTCCAGATAGTCGTAGCGGGCGGCTATGGTCTCAATCTCTTCACTGGGTTTTCCTTCCCGCAGGGCACGGTATAATTCGCCTGCCTCACAGCCGCTTCCTATAATCAGCCCATCACGGTACTTCTCGAATAGGGACCAGGGCACCCTGGGTCTTTTGTAAAAAAAGTTCAGATGGCTTTCTGAAACGATCTTATAAAGGTTTTTAAGACCGGTTTGATTCTTTACCAGAATTACCGCATGGTATGTATCGGCGCTTTTATAGTCCAGTTCACCATTGTTGTTATATCTTTCATCCACAAGAAGATAGGCCTCCATCCCGTAAATCACCTTTATCTCCCTGTTGGACTTTTTGAGCTTGGCGGCTACCTCCTGTGCCTCCGGGAATGCCTGAACCACACCATGGTCGGTGATAGCAATGGCTTTATGCCCCCAATCGGCGGCACGAGTAATCACATCCTTTACCGAGGTGATGGCATCAAGCTGGCTCATCTGGGTATGTAGATGAAGCTCCACTCTTTTTTGGGATGCCTGATCCACCCTGACTTTCGGATTAGCTTCAATATACTCGATTGCCCTTAGCCTGATAGTGAGCTCCTTCTCATAGGCATCAAACTCTGCATCGCCGTTAACCCGGACATGGGATCCCACCTTCAGCTTCTCCTTTAAAACCTCCATCTCCTGTTCCTTAGCAAAAGCCTTGCAGGTAAGGGATGAGGTACGGTCGGTTATGTCCATGCTCAGGAGGATACGCCCATTTTTCAGTTCACGGGTCTCCATCCTGATGATCTCACCGGACAGAACAACACTTCCCGAGTTTATGTCCACATCCACCATGGGCAACGGCTCTCCCTTGAAGGGCCGGCCATAAATAACACGCTGATCATTGGAGTTCTGTCCCCGGTTTTCTCCGTTTCTTACGTACTTGCCAGAACCCTTTTCCTGAGCGGCAGAAGTTGATGCCCCCCCTTTATTTCCGGGTATTGATGCCCCGGTTTCCTGACTGGAGAGCACCTGAGCTACAATTCTGGCCTCACTCTCCATCTTCTCGGCGATATAATCAACCATCCCCCTCTTCCTGTCTTCAGTCTCACTGAAGGAAACCCTGACATCACTTTGGAACAGCATTCTGATAACCTTCTCCATATGCTTTTCTGCCCCGGATGCCTTAAGTACTGAGCATCCCGATCCGGGAAGGCATACCATGAGTTGCCTGCCCCTAAGCCTGAACTCGGCATTTTTCAGAAAGGGCGCCAAATGGGATTTGCTGCGGCAGGTGTAGCGGATGATTATTTCCTTGTGCCAGTCATCCAATTCTTCCGGAAAGGGTATGGTAAAGCCGGGTCTGATATCGACCCGTGCAGAAAAATAGTCTGTAAGTGTTTTTTCAAGTTGCAGAATTTTATCAGGACAGATCTGCTGGCTGATATCCAGACAGAGTTCGATTCTTTTTTCAGACTTGTGATAATTGAGTTTGGTAATAAAGGCTTTTGAGAAATCCTGCTGTAACTGATCTATGGGTATGATGTGTTTAAACGCCTCGCAAAGGGATGACTTTTTGAGAACGTTTTCATCCATGGTTCTTTCAGTCCTTTCAAGAAGTGCTGGCTGATCATTGGTTAAATCCTATACCCATATTCTATCATATGAGTCCTCAATGGTGGAGCTCTTTTACATGTCAAACAGACCCGAAATCACTGAAGGGAAAGATGCGCAGTAGACATCGTCCGATGACACGATCCTTGTTCACAGGCCCAAACACCCGGCTGTCACGGCTCTTATTTGGCAGCCTGTTATCACCCAGAACATAGATACAGCCTTCAGGCACAATCATATCTGAATAGAGATCATTCATTTCATCGGTATGGGAACCATTGATATAGGTCTCCTGCAGCTCTTGCCCATCCACATAGACCTTGCCGTCCCGTATAAGAACATGCTGATTTTCAACGGCTATAATCCGCTTGATGGCATGCTTGCGCCTGTCTCCCAAAAGTTCGGGGATTCGCATGACAACGATATCCCCCTGGCGCAAGGTACCAAAGCGTGGTGTAATGCTCTCTATAATCAGCACATCGTTATTCTTCAGGGTAGGAACCATGGAAGTTCCTTCAACAATGGTGATCCTGCCCAGAAACAACACAATCAGAAGGGCCAGCAATACGGCAACACCGATATGCAGCCCCCAATCAAGGATTTCCTTTATTATTTTATTCTTAATCTTCACTTTTCTTGCTCACCGTCTTGATATGAAGCTCCTCAAGCTGCTTTTCCTCCACCACATCAGGAGCGTTGGACATCAGGCATGAAGCTGCTTGAACCTTTGGAAAGGCTATGACATCACGGATGTTATCGGTGCCTGCAAGGAGCATGGTCAGCCGATCCAGTCCGAATGCCATCCCGCCGTGGGGCGGAGTGCCATATTTAAAGGCTTCAAGCATGAACCCGAAGCGATCCCTGGCCTGCTCGTCAGAAAGCCCGATCACACGGAACATTTTAGCCTGGAGTTCCTGGCTGTGGATACGAATGCTTCCGCCACCAACCTCGTAACCATTCATAACCAAATCGTAGGCCTTGGAGCGAACCTTTCCGGGATCTGAATCCAGGTACTCTATATCTTCGTCCATGGGAGCCGTAAACATGTGGTGTCTGGCAACCCAGCGTTTTTCTTCCTCATCATATTCCAGCAGCGGGAATTCGGTTACCCAAAGAATATCGTAGCGGTCATGGTCGATGAGCCCCAGCTTCTCCCCCAATTCCAGCCGCAGATGTCCCAGGGCATCAAAGACAATCTCATCCCTGTCCGCCACAAAGAGGAGCAAATCCCCGGGTTTTGCATCCAATCTGTCTTTTATATTCTCAATCTCGGTTTCACTAAGAAATTTGGCAATGGGGGATCTAAGTCCGTCCTCCTCCACCACCATCCATGCGAGGCCTTTTGCCTTATAGGTTTTTGCAACCTCACCCAAAGCATCGATCTCTCTGCGGGAAAACTTTGAGCCTGCTCCTATGGCATTGATAGCACGTACGCTGCCACCGTTTTCCACCGCATCTTTGAAGACTTTGAACCCTGATTCAGCCACAAGGTCGGAAACATTCACAAGCTCAAGCCCAAAACGGGTGTCAGGCTTATCCGATCCAAAACGCTCCATGGCCTCTGCATAGGTCAGCCTCCTGAATGGAGCCGGCATGTCGATGCCCAGCGCTTCCCTGAACAGGCGGCTTACAAAACCCTCGTTGATGGCCATCACATCTTCCACATCCACAAAGGACATCTCAAGGTCAATCTGGGTAAACTCAGGCTGCCGGTCAGCCCTGAGGTCCTCATCCCTGAAACACTTGACAATTTGCATGTAACGGTCAAATCCCGATACCATCAGAAGCTGCTTGAATATCTGAGGGGATTGGGGAAGAGCATAGAATTTGCCCGGATGGATTCGGCTGGGAACCAGATAATCCCTTGCCCCTTCCGGCGTGCTCTTGGTGAGAACAGGTGTCTCTATCTCACAAAACCCGTTTTCATCATAGTAGTCGCGGGCAATCTTTGCTATCCGGTGGCGTAGCATGAGATTCCGCTGTAAATCTGGCCGGCGCAGATCCAGATAACGGTGCTTAAGCCTCAAAACCTCATTGGCATCCGAGTTCTCCTCGATATGAAATGGTGGGGTCTCGGATCTGTTGAGGATCCTGAGTTCGGAAGCAATTATTTCGACCTCTCCGGTTTCCATGTTTTTATTGATGGCATCGTCGCTTCTTCGTGCAAGAGTTCCCCTCACCGCCAGAACAAATTCGCTCCTGACCTGAGAGGCCTTTTCGTGAAGTTCGGGATCGGTCTCACTGTTGAATACAACCTGAATGATGCCGCTTCTGTCCCTTAGGGTAACAAAAATCAGTTTACCCAAATCCCTTCTTCTCTGCACCCATCCCATGACCACCACTTCACGGCCAACGTCGGATGGCTTGAGTTCTGTGCAACGATGTGTTCTTTTCATGCCTTTTATGGTCTCTGACATATGATCTATCTGCCTTTCTAGTCGGTTTCCCTTATCTTGACAAGCCTGTCTATAAGGGTATCAAGACTTATATCCTTGAATTCTCCGGTTTTCATATCCTTCAAAGATGCCTTGTTGCTCTCCACCTCGTTGTCCCCGATTATGAGCGCATATCTGGCACCCAGCTTATCCGCATATTTCATCTGAGCTTTTACGCTCCTGCCCATGATATCCTTTATGCACGTAATGCCTTCGGATCTGAGCTCCCAGGCAAGCTTTTCACAGAGCTTTTCTGCCTTTTCCCCAATGGATCCAAGATAGATATCCGGGCCTGGCCTGATCGGGATTTCAATCCCCTGGCTTTCCATCTCAAGGAGCAGCCTCTCAACGCCTATGGCAAAACCAATCCCCGGTGTGGGCGCTCCGCCGCAGGTTTCAATCAGACCGTCATATCGGCCACCGCCGCAGACGGTACCCTGGCTGCCTATGTTTCGTGATACAAACTCAAAAACAGTCCTGTTGTAGTAATCCAGTCCTCTGACAATTCCCTTGTCAATCTCATAATGTATACCGATGTCCTGGAGCTTTTGGGTCACCTTTTCAAAATGCACCCTGCAATCATCACAGATATGATCCAGAAGAACTGGCGCCTCTTTAAGATGCTGCCTGCAGCCTTCATCCTTACAATCAAGAATGCGCATGGGGTTGCGGTCTATGCGTTCCTTACAGGTTTCGCACATATTCCCTATTCTGTCAGCCAAAAATTCTTTCAGCTTCTGATTGTAAGCCGCCCGGCATTCGGGGCAGCCAATGCTGTTCAGGTTAAGGGTGAGGTTCTTGATGTTGAGACTGTCAAAAAACAGAACCAAAAGGGAGATGATCTCCGCATCAGCCGACGCATCCCCTGCTCCGAAAAGCTCAACCCCAAGCTGATGGAATTCGCGGAAGCGGCCTTTTTGCATCTTCTCATAGCGGTAGGCCGTGATATTATAAAACAGTTTTGTGGGCTGGGGCAATGAGGCCATACCGTGTTCGATATAGCTCCGGACTACACCTGCGGTACCTTCCGGGCGCAGGGTGAGGCTTCTTCCGCCCTTGTCCTCAAAGGTATACATCTCCTTTTGGACAATATCGGTGGTATCGCCAACCCCCCGCTGAAACAGTTCGGTATGCTCGAAAACAGGCAGACGAATCTCCCTGTAGCCGAATCTTCTGCAAATCTCTGCAAACTTCTGCTCCACAAAGATCCATTTATCTATCTCGTCAGGCAGTATGTCATGGGTTCCTTTCGGCGCCTGTGTCAACATCCTTCGCCACACTCCCATCCGTTCGTCTAGTCTATCGATTCATTGTAACCATTCAGTCAAGGGTTGTCAACGCATGGCATACTGCTGAGCACTGCAATTCTGCCATGGGCTGCCCATTGATCCGGCATCCCTGATCAGCTGGTTCAGTCGTTGTATTTCTTATACTTTGGATGGCGGCCGGTCATCTTGAATCATTTACACATCCTTATGAGCGGGTTTAATTCTCCCTGGATATTTCCCGCTCCCCTCCCAGCAGCACCACGTCATGCTCCTGGTCCGTGTATTAGCTATTTTATCATATATGCTGAAACAGATAGAAGTGAGAAAAGAAAAAAGAGCGGAGTGACCGGTATTTACGGGATCTCTGCAATCACTTACCCGCTCGTAATGGTATCCACATATGTCATTGCGAGGAGGCCTTGCCGACGAAGCAATCTCACGAAATGGAGGTTGGATGTGAGAGGTGAGAAATGAGAATCTAAGAAGGTTTAGAGGTCGAGATTGCCGCGTTCAGCTTCGCTTCACTCTCAATGACAATAAGAGATCCCGTAAAGGTAAGGTCGCATTGCGATAAGACACCGAAACATCCTGTGAGAATGAGATAAGGGCGGCTGTTGTTTGAGCGGAGCGAGTTCAGCCGACCCTCATTCGAACAGTTGATGTTTCGCAGACGTGCCGCTCAGCGACCGGGCTTTGCGGGATCACTGTTATCATTCGCCCGGTGTGGAATCCTCAGAAATATCTCCGTATACCGGGTCTTCCTCTCCACTTTTATGCTGAGGAAGGGAATCCTCATCCTCTTCTTCCAGCACTTCGCCTTGGGGAAGTGCGACAGATTCTTCCTTCTCAGGCAAGGTCCCATCATCCCGCCTCAGCGAGTCCTCATTATACTCCTCATCAGTTAGCTGGTTAAAGCTCAGTGTCACTTTGAAGAGATCACCGTCAATGCTGATGTCAAATCTTCCGCCGCAGGCATGGGTAAAACTTCGGGCGATGGCCAGCCCCAGCCCGGATCCTTCGGTAGATCGGGCTTTATCCCCTCTCACAAAGCGCTCCATGATCTCTTCTGAATCGAAGTCCATCTCGTAGCCTGCTATATTTTTAATCTCCACTATCACCCTGTTGTTATCTGAGATCAGATTCACATAAACCCTGGATGATTTCATTGAGTGTTTTAATGCATTGGAGATCAGATTCTGAAATACCCGGTAGAGCCGCCTGCCGTCACTCATGATATAAACAGGGAAGCCGGGTACTTTCACTTTGAAGGTCAGATCCGACTGCTCAATCTGCTCACTCATATCTGCCAGTGTCTGCTCCATGAGCCTGACAAGATCAATTCGTTCCATGGCAAGAACCATGTCACCACTTGCTGCCCGGCTGAGTTCAAACAAATCCTGGATAAGGGTCTTGAGTCTGTCGGATTTTTGGGAGAGTATCTGGACATAATCCTTCACGGTATCCGGAAGCCCCTCCTCCCTGCCGATCAGGTCGGTGTAGCTGATGATGGAAGTTAAAGGTGTTTTCAGGTCATGGGAAACATTGGTGATCAGTTCCATCTTCATACGTTCGCTTCTCACCTTTTCTTCCACAGCATTTTGAATGCCGCTCTGAATGAGGGTCAGGTTCTCCCAGGCCCTGTAAAAATCCGAATCTGGGGACAGGGAAGACGAACCTTCATATTTCCCGTTTTTCATGGCTTCAATCCGCTCCACCACCAGTCCAAGGTCGTTCACAGTCCTGCGGAAGCGCCTGAGATACAGATAGAGCAGGTATAAGCCGGCAGCCACGAAGGGTATTGCCATGAGCGCTACTCTATGCCCGGCAGCAGCAAAAACAAACGCAAAAAACACAAGGATAACCTCGGCAGCTACCAGAGCATAGATCCGCCACAGTAATGCTTTCTGAAAGGGTTTTTTGCTCTCATACCGCCGATAATGGCCAACGAGCCAGGTGATAGAATTATTTGCGAAGAACTGCTTTCTATTGGTCAGCAAATCCACAAGCATTGTATAGAACCACCACAGACCGCAAAGGTTCAGAATACCGCTTGCAATGGAAAAGCCGTGATCGCTGACGGTATGGAAAAAGAAGAGCAGAACAAACAACGAAAAAACCAGCTTGACCTCAAACCACAGCCGGCCGGATATCCGGGCCAGGGTTCTGTCGAACTCCCTTTTGTCACTTCTTCTTACCAGGGCTATGAGCAGCATGATCAAATCCAGAGCCACAATCCCAAGAACCCAAAAACATGCCCGTCTTGCACGTTGAGCCCATTGCTTTATCATATAGAGGCTGCTTAAGCCAGAGTAGTTTTCTACCAGATCTTTTTTGACCATCAGGAGGGCCCGTACTTCTGGAAAATCGCTGCTCCTGTACAGATATGGCCTCAGCAATGTGTTCTGGTATCCGTTTTCGTAGCTGTAGGCATTGACAGTCCTGTTCCGGTTTTGTACCGTGATCTCCGAACCATTGTAGTAGATATAATAATCATAGCCCTGGGGCAGTATCACCTTGTCCCAGGCATTAAGTGTGTCACCATTCAGGCTGCCCAACGTTTCCTGGGCAAGAACCGTTTCTTTTTCTATGTTTCCTAAAGTTTTTCCGGTTATAAGGTTTTCGGCATAATAGAGCAGGTTCTCCCCCTCGTCCGAGAAGGCGTAAACAAGCCCCTCCGCATCATTGATACCCTTGGCAACCCTCATAAGATGTTCGAAATGATTTGCAATTTCCTGTTTGAATTTCGAGGTGTCCTTGATGTCCCACCGGATGACGGCCATGATGTCTCCAAAGTGGTTGATAATCTCATCTGCATTCCCAAGCCCCAGCACAGCCAACCCTAAGAAAACACTAGCCCCGAGAAAAAAACACATCCATACCAAAAAGGCTCTAAATTTTTTCGATTTTGTACCCAATACCCCACACCACCTTTAAGTATTTGGGCTCTTTCGGGTTAATTTCTATCTTCTCCCTGATCCGCCGGATATGCACCATCACCGTATTTTCAACACGGAAGGCCGGCTCTCCCCACACCCGCTCATAGATTTCCTCCGCCGGAAACACTCTTCCCGGATACCGCATGAGAAGCTCCATAATCCTGGTCTCGGTAGCTGTCAGCTTAACAGGTTCTCCCAATAAGGTGAGGGTACGCGTTTCCAGATGGTAGCAAAGATCGCCGGAACGCAGAACGCCACTTTTTTCGGAACCATTCATATCCCCCAGCGTCATAAATCTGCGCAGTTGAGCCTTGACCCTTGCCATAAGCTCCAGAGGGTTGAACGGCTTGGTGACATAGTCGTCGGCTCCCATGGACAAACCCAGGATTTTGTCGCTGTGTTCGGATTTGGCTGACAGGATGATGATGGGTATATTCCTTTCTTCGCGAATCTTCATGGTCGCCGACAGGCCATCCAGCCGGGGCATCATGATATCCAGCAAAATCAGCTGGATGCTGTGGGTCGCCAGAATATCCAGAGCCTGGAGCCCATCGTAGGCCTTATAGACCCGGTATCCCTCATTTTCAAGATTGATGCTTATGGCCTTTACAATCTCCCTGTCGTCGTCCACCACAAGAATGCCGGGATTATCCATACAGCTACCTCCTTCCTTACATGATACATCATCGTGGCAAAAAGTCACAGTTTCAAATAGAAAGAAACCCTTCAAACCCTGCATCCATCCTAAAAGGATAAACTTACAAAAGGCCTGATGGATTTCTTACAAATTTCTTACGAATATAGCCATCATATAATTTTGTTGTTAAATAACGCCCTTTTATCACTTGAGCCAGATATCCACCACGCCGTACAAATCATTGACACTGTAGTACAAGCTCCATAACCCCCATGCGTTTGCTGCTTCCTGAATGAGTTTGGGAACATCATAGCTGTCTTCATCATAATTTGTAATCCTCAGAGAAATCCGATCCTTCCCGCCTTTTACCGCATCCTCAAGGCAAACATTGAACTCATGGGAAGATGCCACCGCAAGCCCATAATAATGATAATAGTTATAGGTTGTACCATAGCATTGTGGATAAGCTGCCCTGTCCCAGGAGTGATCCCTTTGAATGTCCTGGTCTGTAAGGTTAAAATAGACGTGTGACAGAATCTGTTCGCCGCCAGCCATAACCGGATCATTCCAGGTGGCATCCACATGATAATACTCACCGTCCAGGCAGACTATATTCCAGGCATGGCGCTCTCCCTTGGAGTATCCGGCCACAACAAGGCTCGGGATATTCACCCGATCCAGCATAAGCTTCATGGCTTTGGCATACCCTTCACATACCGCCATGCCATTAACCAGAACACCATAGGCAGTGTAGTCCTCCGGTGGAGTTGTGCCCTCTTTCAGGTTCTCAATATCATAACGGCAGTTGTTCACGATATAATCATGAATAGCCAGTTCCTTTTCAAAATCGTTCATTCCCGGTTGAATTATTTCGTCCAGGATTTCATCAGCTGTTCGTATCGTAGTTTGAACGGCGCTGAGAATAAAGTCACGGCTTTTGCTGTATTTAAGAGTCAGCTGTCCATCGCTTCTATAGCGGCCTCCCTCATAGAACATGATCTCGGGGTTGTCCAGTATGATCTTTTCGATAATACCAAAAACAATCCTGGAATCATCCCCGGTACCAAGAACGGGAAGAATCACCTGCTCCTCAACATTCTTCAGGGCTTTTACTATCAGATCGTAAATCCGTTCTAATTTTTGGTCGTAGGTAAGATTGGCGGTCTCCTTAAGCTCCCCGGAAATACTATCGGGTTTGGGATCTGCCAGTTCAATTATCTCTTCCGGATCGGGAGTTGTACCAATAAAGCTCGGATCATTCACAAGATCGCTATTCTCATCCGGGTCAGGGAAATCCGCAGGTTCAGCGGGTATTGGCTTTATCCCATCACCATCCGGTATCCCTTTGGCATTATCCTGGGAAGAGATATTCCTTTTATTGTCCATATAAAAATGATCCTGAGCCAGGCGGATAATATGGCCTCTGAAAATAAAGACCACAAAGGTAAGGAGTATAAAAAAAGCCCATCCACGAATCCTGGAACGGCGCCCTTTATGGAGGAGTTGTCCGCAACGGCCGCAACGTTCCCAGTACGATGGCATATATGATCCGCATTTTCTACATTGTTCCAACCCATCGTAGCGATACGACAAGCAAACACCTCCGAAACCAAACCTTTAAGGCATAACTGATACATGAATATATGAGCCAAATGAGAATGCCGGAACTACTTTGCGTTTCTGTTCCGAACATAGATATGCTTGATGTGGGGCTTTCCGGTATCCCTCTCATCGATTTCAAACTGACTGATGGCCTTGATAAGCGGGGTCAGCTTATTAAAACCATAGTTCCTGGAATCAAAATCGGGTCTTTTCTTCTGGATCAGGCTGCCAACCTCTCCCAGAAAGGCCCAGCCTGAATCGTCGGCCAGATCGGATATGGTAACAGAAAGCAGTTTTATGACATCTTCGGGAATCCTGTCATCACTCTCGTGTTCGCTATGGGGCTTGCTGCCCTTAGGCTTCCTGGCCTTGGGCGGCGCCGCCTCTTTTTTCTCATCGGATTTTCCTATGATCTCAAGATAGATGAACTTATCACAGGCAACAATGAATGGACTGGGAGTCTTCTTCTCACCGATACCTATGACCTTCATGCCTGCTTCCCGCAAGCGGGTGGCAAGGCGGGTGAAATCGCTGTCGCTGGATACAATGCAAAAGCCGTCCACCTTACCGGAATAGAGGATGTCCATGGCATCGATGATCATAGCAGAGTCGGTGGAATTCTTCCCTGTGGTATAGTTATATTGCTGAATGGGTGTTATGGCGTTTTCAAGAAGTACATTCTTCCACCCAGAGAGTGTGGGCTTTGTCCAGTCCCCGTAGATTCTCTTAAAGGTGGGCGTACCGTAAAGTGCTATCTCTTCCATAACGCCCTTGATATTGCTGTACGGTACATTGTCCGCATCTATCAGAACTGCCAGTCGCAGATCGTTCATATTTTCCATTTCGCTTTCCCTTCTTCATACATTTTCCTCAATACCAACTATATCATATGGTAGGTATTTACGAAAGAAGGGGCGAAAAATTCCATTTATTGTTTTGCAGCAGGGCACCTTATTAACGTTCGTAATAGGTATATCCCCTTAACCCGTTGTCATAGGCCTGCATGATCTCCCGCCTTTCGCTGGCGCTGATGTACCCGCTGCGAATGGCCTCTTCACAGGTCTCCCGGAAACTCTCCGACATGTTTTTGGGATCGTATTCCACATAGGATAATACATCAGCCACGCTGTCCCCATAAAGCTCCTTGGTCAAATCAAAACTTCCGTCGGGGTTGATTCTGATACTGACCACGTTGGTATCGCCAAACAGGTTATGGAGATCACCCAGGGTTTCCTGATAAGCGCCCACCAGGAAAACGCCCAGATAGTAATCATCCCCATTCTTCATCTCGTGGAGAGGAATATTGTTGCGCACATCATGAAGGTCGATGAACCTGTCAATTTTACCATCGCAGTCACAGGTGATATCGGCGATAACGCCGTTCCTTTTAGGTAGTTCCAGCAAGCGGTGTACCGGCATGATGGGAAAGAGCTGATCTATGGCCCAACTGTCCGGGATGGACTGAAACACCGAAAAATTGCAGTAATAGATATCCGATATGGCATATTCGATATCCTCCAGATCGGGCGGGGAATGCTTCAGCCTCTGCTTCTCCCTGGCAATCTGATACATGGTGTTCCAGAAGAGCTTTTCAGCCAGAGCCCGCTCCCGCAGGCTGATTCTGCCGTGCTTAAACATGTCCCTAACCTCGTCCCGGTAATAGAGAGCATCATTATAGCACTCCTGGATGTTCTTCAAAGTGATACTTCTGTGAACCTCATAAAGGTTCTTAATCTGCTCCGGTGCATCCTCATCGGGATGTTCGGGCACATCATATGTCTCAAACCTTTCCACATCCAGCACGTTGAACAAAAGTACCGAATAATAGGCCACAACCGCACGCCCGGATTCAGTGACAATGACTGGATGAGGAATGCTTTCAGCATCGAGCACAGACATAACCGCCTCGATGATGTCGGTGCAATATTCCTCCACCGTGTAGTTGCGGCTATGAGTAAAATTGGTGCTGGATCCGTCATAATCCACAGCCAGGCCGCCTCCCAGATCCAGATAGCCCATGGGCGCTCCTTCCTTTACCAGCTCTGCGTAAACCCGGGTAGCCTCCAAAACAGCAGACCGTATATCCCTGATATTTGGTATCTGGGAACCAAGGTGGTAATGGAGCATTTTAAGGCTGTCCAGCATATTTTCCTCTTTTAACTTATCAACAATCTCAATGAGCTGGGACATGTTCAGACCAAAGATGCTGCGGTCTCCTCCTGATTCAGTCCAATGTCCGCCGGCCTTTGACGAAAGCTTAATACGAAGCCCTATGTTGGGTATAACTCCCAGGGCTCGCGACCGTTCCAGTACAATATCTATTTCATTGGGAATCTCAATGACAAAAATGCACTTGAACCCCATCTTCACAGCATATAGCCCCAGATCCACAAACTCCTCGTCCTTGTACCCGTTACAGATCAAACATGCCTCCCTGTCCTTCATGAGGGAAAGGGCGGCTATCAACTCGGCCTTGCTGCCCACTTCAAGGCCGTGGTGGTAGCGCTGTCCAAACCTTGTCACTTCCTCCACCACTTGCTGCTGCTGATTGACTTTTATGGGATAAACGCCATTGTACCGGCCTTTGTAGCCCAGCTTTTTCATGGCATCTCCAAAGGATTCATTCAAAAAGGATATCTGCGAATCCAAAAGATTCTCAAAGCGGAGCAGAACCGGCATATCCATCCCGCGCTCCCGGACACCCGAGATAATGTCCATGATGCTGACACCTGAAGCCTGATCCCTGTATGGGTTGACAACCACCTCTCCCTTGTCGGATATGGAGAAATACCCGCCACCCCAGTTTTTTATACCATACAACTCCTCGGATCTTTCCTTCGTCCAGCGGCCCAGAACTTCTGTTTTGATCATAGCATCTACCCCATCCCATAATGGTTTCAAGCTGATAAAAACCGGCTTTTTTCACCGGTTTAACCCATGAACCCTTTTCTGCATACCTGAGGGATCACAGCCACTATTTCAATAAAAAACCAAGCCAAACAATACCACAACCCATGGTTCAAGTCAATGTGAAAAATCACCGTTAAATCAGTAGTACTACAACCGCGATTTGTAGTCGGAATATCCGAACCGTTTCAGGATCCTTACACCCTCTTCCTCGCTGAACAGAGCTATGCAAGGCAGGTTCACGCCATTGAACATATTATTCTTCACCATGGTATAGTGTGCCATATCGCAGAACACCAGCCTGTCTCCCGGCTTCAGAGGGTTTGGGAACGAATAGTCCCCTATAACATCTCCTGCAAGGCATGTGAGCCCACCGATCCGAAAGGTGTGAGCAAACTCACCAGGGTATCCCGCTCCGATAATCCTTGGCCGATATGGCATCTCAAGAACATCGGGCATATGGCATGCTGCTGAGGTATCCAAAATGGCAATATCCATACCGTTATTCACAACATCCAGAACACTTGCTACCAAATACCCGGTGTTGAGGGCAACAGCCTCACCCGGTTCCAGATACACATCCACATGGTACTTTTCCTTTATGAACAGGATTGTCTTTATCAGCCTGTCCAGGTCGTAATCCTCTCGGGTGATATGATGACCTCCGCCAAAATTCACCCACTTCAATCCCTTCATATAAGACCCAAATTTCTCATCGACCACCTCAATGGTTCTCTCCAGCGTATCGGAGTTTTGCTCACACATGGTGTGGAAATGAAGACCGTCAATTCCATCCAGATCATCCGGTCTGAAATTGTCCAGAGTCACACCGAGTCTGGAATGAGCATAACAGGGATTGTAAATGGGTGTTTCAATCTCCGAGTATTCCGGGTTGATGCGTATCCCGCATTCTATGGGCTTTTGATGGTTCCTTACCCGCGCCTTGTATTTGTTCCACTGGCTGAATGAGTTGAAAACTATGTGGTCACAGTATTTCAGCAGCTCGTCAAACTCATCCTCAATATATGCAGGGGAATAGACATGAACCTCCCCGCCCATCTCTTCGAAGCCGAGACGCGCCTCAAACAACGAGCTCGCAGTAACACCCTTCAGATACTCTCTGATAAGGGGAAAGACGGCATACATAGAGAATCCCTTCAACGCCAGCAAGATGCGGCATCCGGTTCTGTCCTGAACCGTTTTCAGTATCTCCAGGTTCCGTTTCAAAAGACGTTCATCCACGATATAGCATGGGGTGGGAAGGTAGCCAAAATCCAGTTCCATAGTTTCTACCTCAATCCAGCAGGGTAGGCTGAAATTCCTCATGCCAGGGCAGCCCCTGCTTGTTCAACTCTTCCATGAAGGGGTCGGGATCAAACTCCTCAACATTATAGACCCCGGGCTTTTTCCATATCCCCTTTATGATCATCATGGCACCGATCATAGCCGGAACCCCGGTGGTATAGGAGATGGCCTGGGAGCCCACTTCAGCGTAGGCCTCCTGATGATCGCAGACATTATAGACATAATAGTTTACAGGCTTACCATCCTTTATCCCCTGCATGATGCAGCCGATGTTGGTCTTTCCCTTTGTTCTGGGTCCCAGAGAGGCGGGATCGGGCAGCACCGCCTTCAGGAATTGAAGAGGCACGATTTCCTTCCCTTCATAGATGATGGGCTCGATGGAGGTCATGCCCACATTCTGAAGAACCCTCAGGTGGGTAAGATAGTTGTCAGAAAATGTCATCCAGAATCTAATTCTCTTGATACCACGGATGTTTTGCGCCAAAGACTCCAGCTCCTCATGATAGAGCAGATATATGTCCTTTGGGCCTATCCGGGGAAAATTGTATACCTTTTTAACCGACAGAGGATCTGTCTCCTTCCATTGGCCTTCTTCGTAATAGCGGCCTTTGGCGGTAACTTCACGGATATTGATTTCGGGATTGAAATTGGTGGCGAAAGGATATCCATGGTCCCCGGCATTGGCGTCCAGGATATCTATGAAATGAATCTCATCAAAATAATGTTTTTGGGCATAGGCACAGAATACTCCGGTAACTCCAGGATCGAAACCGCATCCCAGCACGGCTGTAATACCCTTTTCCCTGAACCGGTCTCTGTAGGCCCACTGCCACTTGTATTCGAACTTTGCGGTATCCGGGGGCTCGTAGTTAGCCGTGTCCAGATAATGAACCCCGGTTTCAAGACAGGCATCCATAATGGCCAGATCCTGATAGGGCAATGCTACATTGATGACGACATCGGGCTTGAACTCGTTTATCAGTTCTGCTACTTCTCTTGCGTTATCCGCATTCACCTGCGCTGTCCGTATCTTTGTCCTGCCTCCGTCCAGCTTTTCCTTCATAGCATCGCATTTAGACTTTGTTCTGCTTGCTATAAGGATCTCCTCAAACACATCAGGATTCTGGCAGCATTTGTGAACAACCACATTTCCCACGCCGCCTGCACCAATAATAAGGGCTTTTCCCAATTCCAAATACCTCCGTTCACAGAAAATAACAGGAGCATTATACAAAATGGGGATGGTAACATCAAGACATTTTTCAAAAAAATTTGAACCGGGTTGGCGTGGAACATGAAAACAGGGGTCAACCAAAAGGCTGCCCCTGTCAGTGAGTTTTTACGGGACTACTTGAGATTTAATAAATCGTTCAGACAGTCTTCACAGATCAGCTTGTCCTTTTTCTCAACAACATTCTCTGTGGATTTACAGAAAGTACATCTGGGCTTATATTTCTGAAGAACGACGTAACAGCCGTCCACTTTCAATTCCATAGCATCCCTGATGTCTATCCCCAGTCTTCGCCTGAGCTCTACAGGTAACACGACGCGTCCAAGTTCATCCAGTTTTCTCACAATACCAGTTGATTTCATAGCTACCTCCTCTATAATGTACACTAAGAGCAATAATACCCTATTTTCATGTCAATAAACAATCCAATTTAATGCCGGCTAACCTGATCAGACCGAGCAGGTACCGTAACCTACATGGCTATTTCTTAGTCCAGAAAGTTCCATCAGGATCTACAATGATCTTGCCATAGATCTTACCCCAGGATTTCATGCCCATTAAGGTCAAAGTGATATCCTCACCTTCTATTTCATACTCGCCCTCCAGGACAGTGTCTCCCCTGTTTACGGTAAATACATTGTCGTCCTTTAATTCGATATAAAAGGATTCATCCTCCTCGTGGTAGTATTTTCCCTTGTGGTTGGATCCGCAGCCGGTAAACAGCATCA